>DUCD01000080.1 GCA_012959985.1 Verrucomicrobiales bacterium
GCAGTGATGTTCGCCCCACTGCCAATAGGTTTAGGATCCAGGCACTCCTGAAGCTGGGGGCGTCGACCCCGGATCATTGAATTTTGCATTCATTTCTTCCATATTCCGGCCTCGGCGCGGCCAACTTCAGGGGAAGAATGAATTACTTTAGTAGCGCCAGGAAGACGCCGGCTGCTACGGCGGAGCCGATAACTCCAGCGACGTTGGGCCCCATCGCATCCATCAGGGGATTCACCTTGCCATCTGTTTCATCGGAGACAAATTTTTGAACGACGCGGGCGGACATGGGAACCGCCGAAACGCCTGCGGCACCGATACAGGGATTTATTTTCTTATCCTCTGGAAGCAGCAGGTTCAGGAACTTTGCAAAGAGCAAGCCTCCCGCCGTGCTGAAACAAAACGCCACGGCCCCTAGGAGCAGAATAAAAAGAGTTTCCTTTCTCAGAAAAGTAATCCCCTCCATCGTTGCCCCAACCACCAGACCAAGAAAAATCGTTACAATGTTGATTAATTGCCCCCCCGCGGTTTGACTCAACCTTTGGGTGACTCCTGATTCCCTAAGTAGATTACCGAACATCAGCATTCCCAGGAGAGGAGCACTGGCGGGGATGAACAAAGCTGTTAACATGCAGGTCAGAATCGGGAAGAGAACCACAGCGGTTTTAGAAACTTTTTTCACTTGAGGCATCTGGATGAAACGCTCTTCTTTAGTTGTTAGAAGCCTAATAATAGGAGGTTGAATTACCGGAACCAAGGCCATATAGCTATACGCCGCGACCGCAACAGCACCTAGCAGATGAGGAGCCAGTTGGGCGGTCAGAAAAATCGAGGTCGGCCCGTCAGCACCACCGATGATACCAATTGAAGCCGATTCCAATTCGGTGAAGCCAAAGATGTAATGTCCACCGAGTGCCGCGATGAAAATACCCAGTTGGGCTGCGGCTCCCAATAGAAATACGATGGGACGAGCGAGCAAGGGGCGAAAATCTGTTAATGCCCCGACGCCCATGAATATAATGGGTGGAAGCAATTCGGTTTTGATACCGGAATTGTAAATTAACTGGAGCAAAGGAATGTGGTCCCCGTGCTGTTCCCATGTGCTGGAGGCACTCATTGCAGCATTGGGGAGGTTGGCCATAATGGCTCCAAAGCCGATTGGTATGAGCAGGAGTGGCTCGAAGTTTTTACGGATCGCCAGAAAGATCAAGGTACCCCCAACCATGAACATCACCCCATTCTGCCAGACAAGTGATGTGATGCCCGCCTGATTGACTAATTTTTCCCAGACTTCCATGAATTGTTATCCGCGAATAGTTAAAATCGGAACACCGGCCGAAACTTCAGTGCCTAAGGTTGCATCCACACTGGCAACGGTTCCATCAATGGGTGCCTTGACATCGTGTTTGGCTTTCATGGCTTCCACTCCAGCCACAACCTGACTTTTCTTTACCATATCTCCTACCTTAACCTTGATTTCAACCACCTCAACCGTACCTTCAAACGGCGAGTAAACCGGAACAACCTGACCTCCGGAATCGGCTGCAGGAGCAGGCCCTCCACTAGGTAAAGCTGCAGGAACCTGGGCCACCGCTTGTCCATTTCCACCCGGCATCTGAATGGTTACCCGAAACTGTCGAGTCTTGCCCCCCTCCTCCACGGTACAGTCGGTTGTAATTGTCCCAGTGGGCATGGCCATAACACTCGGTGCAGCTGCGCTCGCCGGAGCAGAAACCGTCGCATCTTTTTTCTCTTCAACTTTCTTCAGCGGTAGAACAATTTTTGGTTTTCCACTGATCAGACGAATGCCTTCGTTCAACTCTAAATCCTTACCCGGCACAATCGACGCAGCCACCAGGAATCGGTTTTCATCTGTAATGGGAAGATCCCGTTCTTTCAAGGCTTCCTCTGCCATGGTCAGGTTGTCAGCGGCGGCTTCCAGAGGATCCCCAGTAAACACTTCCAATTCCAGTTGTTCCGCAGCAATCTCCACAACCTTCGGATCGGGAGGCAAAGGAGGTCGCCCGAAATACCCCAGGATGGCGCGTCCAAAACCCGCTTCAATTTTCTTCCAACGACCGTGCAGGACATTATTGAAGGCTTGAAGCCAATATTGCTGACTCCCCGGAGTGACACTGGTCCACGCTCCGCCTGCTTCAACAACCACCGGGAATTCCTCCAGAACTTCTCCGTATTTATGAAGAATTCCCGCCTTCTGCATCATGTGCACATTAGGCCCTATAGCTCCTCCCGGCATCGGAAAACCTAATACCCGGGCATCCGGTGTGGTGGTCACTGGATTGAACTCATAATCCTTCAATCCCTCGACCAACAGGTTCTCAATTTCCCGCATCTTACCGACTTCGATATCCAAAGTATATCCAGTCCCTTTCAATGCGTGGGCCATGGATCTCACATCCGGCTGCACGGTCCCGGATGCCATAGGGCGGACCGATAAATCAATACCATCGACACCGGCATCAATCCCGGCCCGGTAACAGGCTACTGCCATCGAGGCAGTGTCGTGGGTATGCAGCCAAATCAGGACTTCAGCAGGCAGGATTTTCTTCAGCTCGGTAATCGTATCATAAATGGTCTGAGGATCCGTGGTACCGGAGGCATCCTTAAGACAGACCGAATCGAAGTGAAGGTCGGATTTGAGTAGCTTGCGAATCACATTCACGTAAAACTCCGCAGTATGAACTTTATCGGAATGAAACGGTAGGCCCATCAGGGCGATGCAGACCTGATGATGCATGCCTGCGTCTACAATCGGTTTGCCGGTTTTAATCAGATTCTCGACATCGTTCATATAGTCGAAATTCCTATCCCATGTCGTCCCATGCTTTTTCATGAGCTGGGCCTGAAGTTCCAACGCTTTCAACCGTTGAGTCGTCAGAGTGACTCCGGACACGGATCGCGTAAGAATCTGAAGATCCACCCCGGAACCTACGGCATCCCGCATTGTGGACATACATTCAAATGGATTCTCTCCTACATAGAAATAAGGAGCCTGAAATCGGGCTCCCCCGCCAAATTCGAAATGGCGAATTCCCGCCTGGGCCGAGGCCTCCATGGCAGGCAGGATATCTTTCAATCGGGTTTTTCCGCCGAACAAGCTTTGCAGCCCGTCACGGAACGGGGTGAACATGACTCGGATTTCTTTGGTGGTGGTTGGCTTGCTCATCTCTTGGTTTCAACAATCTTAACGACCTTGGCTCCTGGCAGAGTCATCGACACAGCATTATGAATCCCGACGATAACGGCAGGATCGACCTTTGCTTCGGGATCTGGAAACAACTTCCCCAGTAAAAAAATCATTCCGGCCAGTAAAGTCAACAGACTCAAGACCATGCAGAAAGCTATGCCACAGATACCAACTAAACTCATGATTGCGTATTGTTTACCGTTTCGGTTGTTTTTTCGGAAATCCCACATTTTCCACTACTGGACAATTTAGGTAGTGGAATCCGTTAGAATTCAGAATCAAATCAACATTTCAACCGGGCCGTTTGCTATACCATCCCTGTGCCGGTTTGTTAATGTATTTCTTAAAATCAGTGAGGATTTTCTAGGTAGACCAAACGGCCATGTCGAATTGGATCCAGGTTTCCACTTAAGACAAGTGATAGATCGGACTCGATGGAAAGCACAGTTCCCCGGGCGATCGGTTGCCTTTGTCCGGGATCAGTTTCGGTGGTCCTCCATATTTCCACTTTCCGGCTCAAAGTATGCGAATGGGCACGATAATCCGCCAATAAGGCGGATTCCCCATTGTCATTCAGGTTTTTATAACGTGACTGAAGTGCTTTAAGTAAGGACCATAGGCATTCCTTCAAGTCCCATTGAACTTCCGGCAAGTTGGATGAAAGACTCCCGGCATCAGGCACAAACTGATTGGGAATGAAATCCGGGGCAGCTGAAATGTTGATTCCCGCTCCAAGAATGACATGTTCCAGTCGCTTGTTTTCGATCTGGGTGGCTGTCAGAACTCCGCCGATTTTTACCCCTTTGATGAGGATATCATTGACCCACTTGATTCCCACATCCTGTGAACCGGGACACTGACCCCGGATCATGTCAACGACAGCGAGCGCGGGTAAGATGGTAAATCCAATGGCCGTTTCAGACAAAGGCATCCCTGGCTTGAGATAGACGGATAAGTGCAAATTTCCATATATAGCTTCCCATTCACGGTTTCGCTGGCCATGAAAATTTCTTCCTTCCAAAGCCAGGCACGCGGCGCTATCCGGAACCAAGCTGTTTTCCGCAAGTAACCGTCCAAGTGCATCAAACTGGGAATCTTCAGCATACTGGATAATGACCAGGACTTTCCAAAGTCCGGTTTCGGGAAGGTCCGGAATTTCGGCTTTCCAACACGCTGAAGCAACGCTCATGGCCCTCCAGAGATTTTCTGCATTAATCGGTAAATTCTGAATAGAGACGGATTCCCACAACTTCCGGGCCACCCCCATCCGAATTCCTTCTTCAAGATTATCTGACAGAATCAACATTTACGAAGGCGGCTAATCTATTCAGAAGATACTGTGCCGGCAAGTTCGCCTTCACTCCCAGTTGGGACCTCAGCTTCACTGCAATTCGGTTAGCCGTTTTCCGTGAGCGTTTTCGAAATGAATCAAGCCTTTCATTTTCTCCGATTCTCCCCCTTTCTCCAGATGCTCCGAATCCGGACAATTTTGCACCGTTTTCACGGTTACAAATTTTTTTTTTATAAATCGCTTGCAATCACTGTGAAGCTCTTCTAGGTTCCCGGTCCCTTCTTCTGAAAGGGATGGAACGTTTCTAACCTCCGATTGTTTTGAATCAACGGTATTCTGGTTGGCAACGTAAGGCTGGAATCCGGTAAAAACAATCCGGACCGCCTCATGTCAATGGAATACAGGATTCGAGACGATTTTCTTGTCCTCTCGCAAACCCATTTCGGCATTGTCTGTACCCCCGCAAATTAAGCGGACGGAGGGCTCTATATTATGACGATGTTTAACGACCTGAACCTGAATACGAAAATACTTAAAGCCATAGCTGCCTGTGGCTACACAGAACCCACTGAAATCCAAGACCGAGCCATCCCCGTTGTATTGACGGGAAAGGACCTCATTGCCTCCGCTCAAACCGGTACGGGAAAAACCGCGGCATTCGTGCTCCCCACCTTGGAGCGGTTGACTGAACCTTCGACTCGTAAAGGTAAAGGGCCTCGTGTTCTGATTCTGACCCCAACAAGAGAACTTTCGCTTCAGGTCAACAAATACATCGAACAATTCGGACGCTTCACCAACACATATGTTGGCAATGTGGTTGGAGGCATGGCCTATGGGCCACAAATCCGGTTGCTCAGTCGCCCTTTCGATCTACTGGTAGCCACACCGGGAAGACTGCTGGATCACATGAATCAGGGGCGCCTTGATTTTTCCCGCTTGGAAATGCTGATCCTGGACGAAGCAGACCGTATGCTGGACATGGGATTCATTGACGATGTCAGGAAAATCGGCAAAGCCATACCCGAACCTCACCAGACCCTGCTGTTTTCGGCTACCTTAGAGGGCAAAATCATGACGATTGCCAGAGAATTGATGAACGATCCGGAGATCGTGCAATTGACGAGCAATCATAAACGTCACGAATCCATTCAACAGCAGATTCATTTTGCCGACAACATGAAGCATAAGCATCGGCTGCTGAATCACCATGTTGAAGCAGAGGATCTTACTAAAGCATTGATTTTCACCGCGACCAAGAGAATGGCGGATGAATTGTCCAAAATCCTTTCAGATTTGGGTCACTCGACAGCGGCACTGCACGGTGATATGCGTCAAGCAGCCCGCAAGCGCACTGTCGATCAGATGCGTCGGGGAAAATACCGGCTTCTAGTGGCGACAGACGTCGCTTCACGTGGCCTGGACATTAAAGGTATCAGCCATGTCATCAATTTTGATCTCCCTATGGTGGCAGAAGATTACATTCATCGAATCGGCCGAACAGGACGTGCCGGTGAAACAGGGATCGCCATTTCTCTGGTCGGCCCCAATGATTTCAGATTGCTGCGTGGAATTGAAAAACTGACGGGCGTCCCTATTCAACGTGAAATTATTCCAGGTCTGGAACCAAGGACACCGGAACCAAAGCTTTATCTCAAAGGCAATTCCGACAAACCTAATCGATCCCGACAACGATTCGGCGGGGGAAGACGACCCAGCGGTGGAAACCGCTACGGTGGTGGAAACCGGTCTGAAGGAGGCAGTCGCTACGGTGGTGGAAACCGGTCTGAAGGGGGCAGTCGTTACGGAGGTGGCAACCGATCTGAAGGAGGCAATAGTTACAGCGGTGGAAGCCGATCTGAAGGGAGCACTCGCTACAGTGGTGGAAGTCGAT
>DUCD01000081.1 GCA_012959985.1 Verrucomicrobiales bacterium
GGCCGCTCGTGGGTTGAGATGAAGGTGATGGATCTGATGCAGGCGCCCGGTTTCGGCCGCACCAAGCCGCTTGCCGCCAAGGCCGTCCTTGTCGCCCCGCCGGAGGACCGCCGGAAAAGCCGTTTCAAGACCCACTTCGCCGAGGTACTGTCCCAGTCGGGTGATTTCGATGCCGGCGTTCTCGCCCCCTTTATCGCCCAGGCCAAGCCCGCCAACTGACACGCCATGAACCCACAGGACCCTCATTTCAATCCTTTCCCCGGCCTTCGCCCGTTCCAAATCGAGGAGAAATACCTGTTCTTCGGCCGCGAGGAACAGACCGCTGAGCTGCTGACGCGCCTGCGCAAGACGCGCTTTCTCGCCGTGGTCGGCGTGTCCGGCAGCGGCAAATCGTCGCTCGTCCGCGCCGGGCTGCTGCCGGAACTGCACGGCGGCACCATGGCCACCGCCGGCTCCTCGTGGGAGGTCGCCGTCATGCGGCCCGGTGGCGATCCGCTCACCAACCTCTCTGAGGCGCTCATCGAGGCGGACATCCACGACGCCGGCGAGGAGCACATCCACTCGCACGTCCGTGCCTCCCTCGCCCGCAGCGGCATGGGGCTGGTCGAGGCCATCAAGCAGGGCAATCTGGCGGAAAACACCAACCTGCTTTTGGTCGTCGATCAGTTCGAGGAAATCTTCCGCTTCCGTCGCATGAGTGGTTTGTCGGAGGAGGAGGCTGGACATTTCATAACGCTGCTGCTTGAGGCCAGCGAGCAGATCGACCTGCCTATTTATGTGGTTCTCACCATGCGCTCTGATTTTCTGGGAGACTGCGCACAGTTCCGGGGTTTGGCCGAGTCGGTCAACGAGGGCGAATACCTCATCCCGCGCCTCAACCGTAACCAGCGTCGGCAAGCCATCGAGGGGCCGGTAGCCGTCGGCCAGCGCGAGATTACTTCTCGCCTTGTCCAGCGACTGCTTAACGACATCGGCGACGACCCCGACCAGTTGCCCATCCTCCAGCACGCTCTCATGCGCACGTGGGATCACTGGGACGAGAGCGGCGCGGACGGCCCGCTCGACCTCGACCACTACCAGGCCACCGGCGGGATGGACGAGGCGCTCAGTCGCCACGCCGACGAGGTTCACGCCGGGCTGCCGGACGACGAGCACCGCTGGATCGCAGAAAAACTCTTCAAGGCGCTCACCGAGAAGGTGGACCAAAACCGCGGCATTCGGCGGCCGATGCAGTTCCGCGAGTTGTGCCAGATCATCGAGAAGGACGAGGACAAAATCCGCACAGTGGTGGACGCCTTCCGCCGGCAGGGCCGCACCTTCCTCATGCCCAGCGGCGAAGATGACATCACAAAAAAAACCGTCATCGACATCTCGCACGAAAGCCTCATGCGCGCCTGGCGCAGGCTCCGCGACTGGGTGGACGACGAGGCGCAGTCGGCCAAGATTTACCGCCGCCTGGCCGACACCTCCAGCTTGTATCAGGAGGGGAAAGCCGGCTTCTACCGCGACCCCGATTTGCAGATCGCCCTGTCGTGGCGCGACGAAACCAAGCCCAAC
The DNA here is from genome assembly GCA_012959985.1 of Verrucomicrobiales bacterium. Taxonomy (GTDB): domain Bacteria; phylum Verrucomicrobiota; class Verrucomicrobiia; order Limisphaerales; family DUCD01; genus DUCD01. The sequence goes on from DUCD01000081.1 coordinate 1,558, forward strand.
AAGACCTGGGCCGACCACTACTTTGCCGGCTTCGACGAGGCCATGGCCTTCCTCGACCAATCCCACGACGAGGCCGGCCGCGAGGAACGCGAACGCGAGGAGGCCCGCCAACGCGAACTCGCCCAAGCCAAGGCCTTGGCCAAGGCGCAACAGGAACGGGCCGAGACCGAGCAACTCCGGGCCGAGGAACAGGCGCGCGCCGCCTCGCGCCTCCGCAAGATGCTCGCCGGCTTGGCCTTTGCCACCGTCGCCGCCGTCGTCTTCCTCATCGTCGCCGTCTTGGCCAAGCGCACCGTGGATGCAAAGGTGCTCGAGTTGGCCAAGCGCAGCATCGCCACCGGCGACGCCCTGACCGCCGAGGGCGAAACCCTCCGCGCCCTGCCGTGGTATGCCGATGCCGCCGACTTGGCCAAGGGCGACCCCACGTTGCAGAAAATCTACCAGCGCAACCTCGTCCAAAAAATCGGGCAAGCCCCGCGCCTGACCGGAATGATCTTTCGGGAAAACTCCGTAAATCACTTCCGATTTTCACCGGATGGAAAGCAATATTTTGTGGCTGAACGGGCGGGATGGACAGATCCAAGCGACATTGGTTTTTATGAAACTTCGACGGGGAATCTGATCAACAGCGAAACGCTACCGGGTGGCGTTTGGCAGGCCGAATTCAGCAACGACGGTACGCTACTCTTCACGACCGTCATGCCTCGTACGGTGACGGTTTGGAACATAGCTGACGGAACAGTTCTGAATACCTTTGACAAACACAGCGGTTGGGTTGGCCGCAAAGTTGGTGTCACTGCGGATAATCGCCTACTGGCTGTACCAGTTCGCGGGTCTAAAACAGGTGTTGCAGTATGGGACTTGAAAACGGGCAATGAGAGCGTTCCTTTTTTGGAGACTGATAATCACTGCCAATCTGCGGCATTTTCGCGGGACGGGCGGTTTCTGGTGGGCACAACGGGCGGTTTCTATGGGAATAGCGACTATGGCGGGGTTTACGTGTGGGAGTTGTCCTCGGCCGGCAAGCCCACTTTGAAGCACAGGATCGAGATTGGGAAACCGGTACACATGGTCGAGTTTAGTCCTTTGGAAAATACATTCGTCATTGCCTGTGGTAATGTGGACGGGACTAATCCTCCCTACTACGCACGTGTATTTGACCCAGAAACCGGTACATCTATCTCCGAAAAAATGGAACACACCAGTGGCGTGGTGTATTCCAAGTTCAGTCCTGATGGCCGGTGGGTGCTGACCGGCAGTGTCGATGGCACTGCCCAAACATGGGACGCCGCCACGGGCAGTGCGGTCTCCGTTCCCATGGTTCATGAAAGTGAACTGGAAAACGTGACCTTCAGCCCTGATGGTGCTTTCGTGGCGACCGCCAGTGAAGACAAAACCGCCCGCGTGTGGGATGCCCAGACCGGCCAGCCGGTCACTCCACCTCTTCCCCATTTGGACGTAGTTAATGAAACTTGGTTTGACCCAGCGTCGCGTACCATAACTACTGCCAGTAGGGACGGTACCGGCCGAATTTACATCTTGCCTATGGAACAAAACCGCCTGCTTGGCGAAGCTACCCAATCCTCAACCTATTTCTACGGAGCCGATGCTTGGCGGGCTATTGATGGAGACAAGCAGAGTGGCTATACACGTACTACGAATAACGATAGCAGTCCATGGTGGCAACTTGAGTTTTCCGAGCCAACTGCTATATCTAAAATCATTTTTTGGAACCGGTTGGGAGCTCGAAAAGACCGGTTGGTCAATTTTCAGGTCCGCTTGTTGGATGCTTCCGATAGTGATGTTTGGGCCAAAAAATACCTGACTGAACCTGACGCAAGCGGTCCCAATCCCAAGTTGGAAATCAACCTTCCAAACAAGCCAATTGCCGCGAAACTCCGTGTAGAAAAAATTGGGCCGGACAAAAATGGTGAAAACATTCTTAATATGGCAGAAGTGGAGGTGTTTGCGACCAGCGAAACAAGACAGGAAGAATATTCCTTGAACGACTTGGAGCAATTAAGCCAGGTGACCGCTTCCAGTGATATAAGCGACGAAGGGAGTCTGGAGAATCTCTCCAAGGATGAACTGCAGAAGACTTGGGAATCTCTTCAATCTACCGGTATGATACAGCTATCGGGTAACAATTCCGCCGCTTGGCATCGTCTAAGGGCTAAGCGCCTGCACGGGGCCAAACATTGGAGCGGTTATTTCTTTCACCACGTTCGAATGGAGGACAGCGACCGTCAAAAAACTGATTTTATCAAGATGGAAGCTAGTGCCCACGCGGAATTGGGCCATTGGGACAAGGCACTCGATCTCTACCTCAAGGCGGCACAACAATCTCCGGACGATATTAAGGTCGTGAGTGGAAGCCTGGCTCTTTGCGTCCGACAAGGCCGGTTGGCTGATGGGCAAAAGTTGCTCGATACAGCCATAGGCTCGTTCGCAGGGGATGAGATTGCGTTACGTGACTTGGCAATGGGAGCCATCATTCACCCCAAACTGTTTCAAGACCTTTCCGTTCCCATTGGGTGGATTGATGCCCAGTATGAACAACGTCCGGGCTATACTGACTTGGGCGACTCGGAAGATCTTCGCTTGACTGATGCCATCACCATGGAAGGTTGGTTTCGACAGAAGGCGAGTGGAAGCCTATTGGGCAAAGGCGCGGCCTTCGCGGATGATGGTTATGGATTATCAACTCGGGCTGATCGCCTACGGTTTGAGCTTCAAAATACCCAGACTGCGGAAAAAGCTAGGGCAGAGGTGTCGTACCCAAGGGAGAGGGAGTGGGTTCATTTTGCAGCCACTTGGGACATAACGACCCGGGAGATGGCTATCTATATTGATGGCGTTCGTCAGGATCAGACTTGGTTCTTCAATGGGCCGATCGGTGTCAGCGACCAGCACTTGAATTTGGGGCGGAACGAGCGCTGGGGACTGACCTATGGTGACGTCGCTTTCAGTGAAATACGCATTTGGAATCGGACTCGAAACGGAGAGGAAATCCGTGCGGCAATGAACACGCGTCTCAAGGGAGACGAACCGGGGCTTGTCGGCTACTGGCCCTTTGATCGGGACACCGGAACTACCGCCCGGAGCGGCTTGGTTGGAGGAGGCAATGGAGTCACTGTCAATCCCATATGGCGAACCACCGACGCGCTGCCTTTCTCCGACGAAACCCCCTTCTGCGAAGTCTCGGTGAGCAGATTCAACCTCAGGGAACTGCTCACACTCCAGGGCGGGCTTCAATACCGAAACGGCGACCTCGAGCAGGCTGCCAAAACTTTGGAGAGTGCCCGCATCGGCGGCGCCCGGCGCCCCGTGCACATGCTCAACCCGGATGACGGTTTCGATCTGCAATGGCTGTTGCTGGCGCAGTGTTACCATCAACTCGGCAAAAATGAGAAAGCCGAAAGCTTCCTAAAACTCGCCAACGAACGCGTTACCGACTCATTCCTTCAAGATAGGAATTGGCAGGAACGCCTCCGCCTCCAATCCCTTCTTGCCGAAACCCGTGAAATGCTCGGTCAGGATCAAGGTCAATCCAACTGACGTTACATCCGCTTGGCTAAGGGGCGTGCGCATTGGATCACGACCCATGAAACAAAAGGGTTGGTGCAGCGCTTGGCCACACCAACCCCTGACCCCATCATTGAAAGATAGCTTACGGATCGGTCGATTCACCGTTGCCGGTGTCGACACGCTTCGTTGCGCTTTGTCTCTCAAGATCGGTGACATAGCCAAGTTGCCTGTATAGGTCACTATCCAGGCCAAATCTGGGCGAGGCTTTTACCCCGTAGATAACCCGGTTGATGGTCTTTTTGGCATCCTGGTCGGCGGCGTTGCGACGCGCGATTGCCCCGGTCACATCACCCCGGAGTCGCTTCAAGGTTTCGCGCTCAGCAACCACCCGTTCAGTGGTGGCCTTGAACTCACCCAGCGTCATACCAGCCAGGGTTTCGCCGGGGGCCACCGCTTCCCATTCCTGAACCACAAGGTCCCGCCACTTACCCGCGTCGCGATACTGGATGGAATCGCGTTTCCTCCTTGGCTTCCGGGTAGGTTGCCGCTGAGGTTCACCGGGAGGTGATTCCGAGACCTGAGGCGGTGTAGAGGCCACAGGTGCATTGGCTATGTTTTCACTGTTACAACCGTTATGGTCCGGTTTGTTCCGGACATTGATTGTTATTCCGTTAGGGTCGTCTTCAACGACCTTAACACTCACTGAATCTATTTTTGGATTCATACCATCAATTACAGTTGTTTTCGTGAATTGGGAAAAATTATTTTCAATTTTTTGAAAAGGAGACAGAATTGAAGCTAAAATCGGTTATTTTATTATAGCATTAGAGTTAATTTTTTTCAAAAAAAGTGGCGTGAAGGCGGGTCAGTGCGGTGCACAAACGAGTATGCGCGGTGCGAGAAGTGAATTGCACGCCACGCAAAGGCGATTGCGTAAGGTGAAAAGTGGAACGCGAATCACGCAGATGAGAGTGCGTGGTTCGGAAGAAGTTAAGCGTAACGTGACAACACGATTGAAAGGTTTGAGGATCAGCAGTCGTAAGGTGACAAGACGGTTGCACGAAACGTTTGGCCAAGCGCGTGAACGTCTTGGAGTGCGGCACTTTGTGCCGCTTTGGATGGCAACCGGGATTACATGACTCCCCGCTCATCCGGCCTGCGGTCCCACGGGGGAGAAGGGATCAGGTTTTGGGAGCGCCCTTGAGCAGAATGTGTGTGAAACGCTACTTCAGAGGCGGGGGGGCGCTGAGTTTGCGGTAGAGCCAGGCCTCGAGCGGGCGCAGCGGGGCCAGCCACC
>DUCD01000082.1 GCA_012959985.1 Verrucomicrobiales bacterium
TACATAGGTTTTTAACACCGAACAGATCTCGTCAACCAAAAAAACTATTTAACACTTTTATTATCAATGACTTATATTTCCACTCTTAACAGTTAATGGCGCAAGCACCTCGAGTCAAAGGGGTAACCATTTCATTATGTCGGCTTCGGAGTAGACATTGGATAGGACGCTAACTGTTGATTTTTGATTCAAGTCAAAGAATTGCGCCTGGTTTCCATTAGAATCGGTTATGGACGCTGACTGTTGTTCGAAAACCTGAATAATGCGGTATTGATTGAGGTGGATTGCCATGCTGATGCCTGAAAAACCGAACCAGAACAACCCGGACACTGCAAAGAGAGCTTTTTCCCATGCAAAACGGAAGACAGGCAACGGACTCAAACCGGAGGAACTTGCCATCAACGGTTGGGCCTCTCGGCTTACCATCTTTGTTGTTGCTCTGTTCGTGGTCGAGTCCGTGACCGGGTTGTGGATCTACCTGGCTCCGTTTTCGGTGGCGTCTCAAGCGCAAGTGCTTTTGCATATCCTGGTCGGCTTGCTCCTCCTCATACCCTATCTGGTTTATCAGGTCCGTCACTTACTGGTTTGGGGCCGTCAAAACCTCTCGGTGGTTATGGTCCTTGGTTATGCCCTGATGGCGATGATTTCACTTTGCTTGGTCAGCGGGCTAGTCCTTACCTGTCAGGGCATGTTGGGTCCGAAGCTGACCGATGGGTGGAATCTCATCCATTTGGTGACCGGAATCGGGGTTTTTGTCCTGATCGCGCTGCACTTGGTTGTGGCCTTCCGCCGCCGTCGCGGCGCCCGTCAAACCCAGGCATACAGACTGGCAATCCGGCGTTTCGTCGGGCAGACGCTGATGTGGGTCGGTTTCGCCACTGCTCTCGTCGTCGCGGCAGTGGTCTCATGGAAACCGCGACAGACAGAGTTCCCTCTTCCCCAAGCCTACACTCTGCCGTCCTATGTCCAGCATTACGACGAGTATCGCGGAAGCCCCTTTGCTCCAACCTATGCACGCACAGAAGGTGGCCTTTTGACCGATTCTGAGCTTCTTGCCCATTCCGCAAGTTGTGGAACCTCCGGTTGTCATGAACAGATCCTGGCAGAATGGCAACCCAGCGCCCATCGCTTCTCGGCCATGAACCCGCCGTTCCAGCAAGTGCAGAAGAATTTCGCAAAGGATCGAACTCCAGCTGAGACGCGCTACTGCGCGGGGTGTCACGATCCGATCTCTCTTTTCGCCGGGGCGAAGGACATTCATAACCTCGATCTTTCCGCTCCGGGAATGACAGAAGGGATTTCTTGTGTCGTATGCCACTCGATTTCCAGCGTAGACCAACGGGGAAATGCAGACTATGTCCTGACTCCTCCCCAAAAATATATATGGGAGAATGCAGAGGGGGCCAGGAAGTTTTTGTCGGATCTCCTGGTGCGAACCTATCCTCGGCAGCACTTGGCCGACTATGACCGCAATCTGCTTCGCACCCCGGAGTTCTGCGGGGCCTGCCATAAGCAATTTATCCCTGAGGCGCTCAATCGCTTTGGGTTTAGCCCCGGCCAGAACCAATATGATGAGTGGCGCAATAGCCACTGGCACACAGACATCCCGGAGAACGACCTCAGTTGTCGCGATTGTCATATGCCACTTGTTTACGATTCGAAAGATCCGGGACGAGGGGAGCATGGGGACATCCGCCGCTCGGCAAATGATAAGGCCCATCGACATCACGGCGCCGTCGCCGCCAACTTGTTTATGCCTGCGCTCCTGAAATTGCCGAATTGGGAGAAACAGGTTCAGCTCACTACAGATTGGCTGCAGGGAAAGACGGTTATTTCTGAGATCGAACACATCTGGCCTGGGGGGCCCGTTGCCACCGTGCAAATCATCAGTCCCAAAGAGATTGAAGCAGGAAAGGAAACCACTGTAATGGTGTTGCTGAAAAACCGGAAAATTGGACACAATCTTACGACGGGTCCTTTGGACTTCATTAGGACTTGGATACACCTTCAGGTCACTGATGCCGTGGGCAATTCCCTCGGCGAGTGGGGTAACATCGATCCGACACATCGCGGCATTTGTGACGTACCGGGCCAAAGGCACAAGATTGGCAACTCCCGCGAAGAAGGAACTCTGGTCCTGGAGGGACTGCCGTTGGATAGTAAAGGCGACCCGCTGATGGAACACCAACTTTGGAGAAAAGCAGGCGGCAAAGGGCAGCGCATCATTTTTCCAAAATACACGGACAAACAAACCTACCGGTTTAAGGCGCCTCCCGCGGCAAAAGGACCGATTACGGTTAAGGCTGACCTGAATTACCGCCGTTATCGGCAGGAGTTTCTTGATCTTGTGCTTCCTCAGATGGAAGAAAAACGCGGTGTATATCAACCAACAGTCACGCAACATTCCGATGAGCGACAGATTATTGTCACAGTTACGACAGCAAAGAACCTTTCCGTTGAGCCCATGGAAGGAGCAGAACAGTGAGCTTCTTCAAGTCCCGTCGGCGGCGCAGGATCCTGATTGCTATCGGCGGCACGGCTCTCGGAATCGCTGTTCTGACAGGCCTTGCCTTCTGGCTGGAAATCCATCGGGAAACCGACCTTGCCGACCCCGCTGCCAAAGTGACCTCAAGGTTCAAGGATTTCGAAATGGCAGACTCAGCTCCAATCCGGTTTCGCGACGTTGCCGAATCCATGGGTGTCATTATGCACCACGGACCAGGTCCCCGGGGACGGACCCTTCCAGAAGATACCGGATCCGGGATCGCATGGGGGGATTATGACGGCGACGGTGACTGGGATCTGTACGTGGTCAACTTCTCGGGCTCTTCAGGAAAGGATCCGGATACCGAGGGAGCAAATCACCTCTTTCGCAACGATGGTGATCGTTTCACCGATGTAACCCGGCAGGCAAGGGTGGGGGATCTTGAAGGATTTGGGATGGGGGCCACCTTTGCCGACTATGACGACGACGGAGACGTGGATCTCTACGTGAGCAACTTTGGCCCTAATCGGCTTTACCAAAACCGCGGTGACGGGACTTTCGAGGAGGTTGCGGCAAAGGCGGGAGTCGCTGATGCTCACTGGTCGACCGGAGTGACTTGGGGCGATTTCAACCGAGACGGACATCTTGACCTCTACGTCTGCAACTATGTGGATTATGACGACAACGGTGTCGGGCCTGATCCGGCGTTGGAATCCGGCAGTGGAACCTATGAAGTTCCGTTCACCCTCAATCCCAATTCTTTCGATCCGCAATCCAATCGCCTGTATCGGAACCGTGGCGATGGAACCTTCGAGGACGTTGCTGAGCAGTGTGGTGTGGACAATCTCGAGGGCCGCAGCCTCGGCGCCACATTCTGTGATCTGGACGGTGATGGATGGCTGGATCTCTATGTTAACAACGACGCTTCAGCCAACAAACTTTTCCGCAATATGACGGGAGACCTCGGGGATAACGAGTCGATTCTCTTCGCCGACCAATCGGCGGCCACTGGTACCGCCGATCCCCGCGGTTCGATGGGGCTCTCCGTTGGGGAGATCGGCGGGATGACTGGTAAACCCGACAGCCTGCCCGATCTATTCGTCAGCCACTGGCTTGCCCAAGAAAACGCCTTCTACCAAAGCGTGGTGAATTCCGGAGGCGGTCTTGAGTATCGGGACAAGACGCGGCATTTCCGTCTCGGGGAAATCTCCATTGACATGGTTGGTTGGGGAACAGCCCTCGCCGACTTTGATCTGGATGGCCGGCTCGACATCGCCGTGGCGAACGGCAGCACACTTGAGCAGCTCGACAATCCACTGCTCCTCAAAGCGGAACCGGTTTTTATCTTCTGGAACGGAGGTAAAAGGTTCCACAACGTTGCTCCGAAAGCAGGTGAGGTTTTGGTCCGCAAGTATTGGGGCCGAGGCTTGGCCGTTGCCGATTTTGACAGGGACGGGGATGTTGACCTTGCCATTGCCGTTAACCGAGGTCAACCGCTCCTTCTCAGAAACGAAACACTGACGACCAATCAATCGCTCGTCATCACTTTGCGCGGGAGCCCATCAGTCTGCTTCGGGGCGAAAGTGGAGGTTTACCAAAAAGACCATTTCCAGGTTCGGTGGAGCGGTGCGGATGTCACGTTTATGGGGATGCACGCGGCAGAGTTGATCTTCGGCCTCGGTGAAAACAGGATGGCTGATAAGGTTAAGGTAAAGTGGGCGGACGGAAAGGAAACTACGCTCATCGACGTTGTCGCTGGACGCCGCGAAGTGGATTACCAGAAGGTGTAGGGTCCCCAAAGTCGCTTACTATTCGGAAATTGTTGGTTTTGCCAGTTTTACAAGGATGAGGAGACGAAGATTTCGTCCAAACCTCTCGACACACAACCCAATGAAGAATAAACAGCCCCATATCCCTGAAACCTTGACCTAGGTCAAAGCATCTTCCGCCACGCGAGCGTCTAGTAAACGGATGACTGCCCTTGTGGAACCGATTGCCGGGAATTACTTTGTTGCCGCCTATCCCCCTTTCTCGTTCTGGAACAGCGACCAACTCCCCGCCCTCAACCAGATTCTGCGACGCCCCGCCTCCAGGGCGCCCCTCGGACTCTACGTCCACGTTCCCTTCTGTCAGAAAAAATGTGATTACTGTTACTACCTTTCCCTTATCGGGCAGCCCGCATCGGTGGTAGGACGCTACCTGGACAATGTGGTGAAGGAACTTTCAATCTACTCCCGTCAACCCGCCATCTAGGGGCGACCTGTCTCTCTCGTTTACTTCGGCGGTGGAACTCCGTCAACTCTGTCAACTACGCAACTGCGGCGTCTTATCAACGGACTCCGGAACAGTCTGCCCTGGGATGGAATCGAGGAAGTGACGTTCGAGTGCGCACCCCGTAGTGTGCGCCCGGATTTCCTTCGCACTCTTCGTGAACTCGGAGTAACACGAGTCAGCATGGGTGTTCAAAGTTTCAACGACGAACTACTGCACCTGGCCTCCGATGTGGACCGAGCCTGGACACTCCTGCAGGAGATGAACTTCGACTGGGTGAACCTCGATCTCATGTGCGGCCTCATCGGAGAGGGTGCTTCCGCCATCAACTGTGAAAGCCTGTAGCGTAACTTGTTCGAGATGTGATATTTGTGCTTCAATTTCTGGAGTATAGTTCTATGTTCTTGGTAGTTGTGAAGAATCTCAAATGTCCAAATTCAGAATGTTCCAGCCACAGTGAAGGCGGCCCGCAAAAGATTGCTCCTCACGGGTTCAGCAAATCAAAAGCCGGGAAAAGTCGAAGATACCGTTGCTGCAACTGCAAAAGGACTTTCTGTTCGACAAAGGGGACGCCGTATTACCGGTTACAACATAGTCGATCAAAGTTCGACGAGGTGGCCATGCTTAGTGTGGAAGGCATGAACAAATCAGCCATTTCACGAGTGAAGAAAATCGGCTGGAATACAGTGCATCGATGGCTGGAACGGTCAGGGGAGTCATGCCGGAATTACAGCAATAAAATTCTGAAAGACATTGAAATTGAGGAGTTACAAGCTGATGAGTTGTCCACATTTGTTGGAAGTAAAAAGAAAGCGACGTGGATCTTCACGGCCATGGAAGTATGGTCCCGGCTCTGGCCTGCGACGGTAGTGGGCAGGCGCAGTTACTGGAACACGTTCGAACTATTGGGACAAGTTCAGAAAAATCCAAAGGAAACAAGCGGCCACTAATCGTGACCGACGGATTTGAATTCTACGAAAAAGCCAACAAAAAAATCTTCAAAGTGGGATGCCTCTACGCCCAGGTAATCAAGACGCGGAGAAACAATCGAATCATAAAAGTGGAACGAAGAGAAATCATCGGAACAGAAACGCAATTCGAGAAAGCCCTCTACGAATCGGAAGACTCCAACACGCTCAATACATCATTTATCGAGCGACTAAATCTGACAATCCGGCAAGCCACAGCGTATCTCACTCGACGAACGACCTGCCACGCCCGACGCCAAGAACAATTGGAGAACCAGCTGGAAATTGTACGATGTTATTACAATTTCCTCCGACCGCACAACTCATTGAAGTTTGGCAAAGAAACGAGAACACCCGCGATGCAAGCCGGGCTGGCAAACAGAAGACTTTCCTTCCGAGAAATCTTCAACATCCGTTTTCTTTTAATAATTCTGGACAGAATTAGAAAGCTGATTCGATCTGTCATGGTCTACAGGACAAGGGCAGCATAGAAATTAACACTAAAGGTCCCACCGGAGGTTTACAAGTCGATGGATAACATAAAATCCCTCGCCATTGACTCCATTATCCAGAAATGCAGGATTTTCAAGGAACCTTCAGATATCCCGATCTTCATTCTGGCAAACGTGACGATGT
>DUCD01000083.1:0-7143 GCA_012959985.1 Verrucomicrobiales bacterium
CATCCGGATTACCGAGCGAGAAGGACTGCCGGACGATAAGGTTCGCACTCTCCTTGAGGATTCTCACCAGAATCTTTGGATTGGAACCTGGAGCGGTTTATGCCGAACACATCCCTCGCAACGAGCATCCTCCGCCAGTTCTGATCGAGAGAATATGGGCGGACAACGAAGATTTCATGCCTGGTGATCTGGTCGAATTCTCCAGGGGCACGCGTCAGTTCCGTTTTCATTACACCGGGTTGAGTTTTCTGAATCCCAGTCAGGTGAGGTTTCGGTATCAGCTCGAGGGGTTCGACTCGGATTGGATAGAGGCTGAAGACCGCAGAGAAGCTTATTACAATGATATTCCTCCGGGTCGATATCGGTTTCGGGGGGTCGCCTCGAACAACGACGGCGTTTGGAATGAATCGGGTGCCTCCTTCGCTTTTTATCTGCCGCCCCGGTTTTATCAGACCCTCTGGTTCTTCGGCTTCTGCGTAGCCATCACCGTATTGCTGGCGTGGGCCGTTCATCGCCGACGCATGCAGATGGCGGAATCGCAATTCTCGATTATTTTGGCCGAACGCAGTCGCATTGCCCGGGACCTGCACGATACCTTAGCTCAGGGATTCGCTGGAATTGCATTTCAACTGGAAGCCGTTACATGTAATGTCGACGATGCTCCTTCCCAGGCACAGCGACACTTGAAAGTGGCCCTCAGTATGGTGCGTCACAGTCTTGCCGAAGCTCGCCGGTCCGTTATGAATTTGCGATCAACTGCCCTGGATAATGGTGACCTTGCCGGAGCATTAGCCGAAACTGCCCAATCTATCATGGCCGACAGATCTGTGGATTTGAAAGTTCGAACCATCGGGGCCAAACGGTCGCTATCCTCTGAAATCGAGCAATCTCTCCTGCGAGTTGGTCAGGAGGCCATTACGAATTCTCTGAAGCATTCCGGAGCAAGTCGGATTCAAGTCTCGCTCGATTATGAACCGAATTTCGTGCGGTTGAATATAACAGATAACGGACAAGGATTCCAGGTTCCAAGTTCTGACCTCGACGATGGAATTCATTTCGGATTGTTGGGAATGCATGAACGCGCGAAGCAGGTTAACGGCCGATTAGAGATCCGAAGCCTGCCCGATTCCGGTTCCCACTTACTCTTGGAGATTCCGACTCATACCAAGCTTTTAAGATACGATGAAAAAGCTCGATCCAATCCGAATTCTTATTGTGGATGATCACCTAGTGGTCCGTACGGGACTCCGTACCATGATTGAAACCCAAGTGGACATGTCAGTGGTCGCCGAAGCGGTAGATGGTCAGGAGGCCGTTGATTTGTTTGTAAAACACCAACCGGACATCGTAATGATGGATTTGCGGATGCCGGTCATGAGCGGGGTGGAATCGACTGTCGCGATTCGGGAAAAGTACCCGGAGGCCCGAATCATTGTGCTCACGACCTATGACGGGGATGAAAACATTTATCGCGCTATTCAGGCGGGTGCCCGCGCTTATTTCCTCAAGGACCTTCCCAGATGTGAAATTCTGGATGGAATTCGCTCGGTCTACAAGGGGCAATGTTGCTTTCAACCGTCGGTTGCAATTAAATTGGCCCAACGGATGCCGGGCGAGGTTATAAGTTCGCGCGAGCTTCAGGTGCTGAAGCTCATCGTAGACGGAAGAAGCAATAAAGAGATCGGTAGCGCACTTTCCATTGCCGAAAGTACTGTTAAGAATCACGTGAACAGTATTCTTTCCAAATTAAACGTACGCGACCGAACACATGCCGCGACGACTGCTTTACGCAGAGGAATTCTCTCTTTCGACTGAATCACTTCCCAACCGAATAGACTATTTCTAAGTATTCCGAGCAAGGGGACTGGAGTAAATGAATCTAAAGTCCTATTGCTGAATAGAACTAATGCTTAAGTGACTTTACGCCTCAGGTTCGACTATTATTCCAAAATATCCTTGGTTTCCTTTGAATCAGGTCAAGAAAGGTATGCTTCCTATGAAAAAATGTTCAAACACTTCAGCACTACTCTGCGCCGTAATTGTTACCCTGCTGTCTCTAACTCAGACCCAGGCTGGAATTCTGGAACAATTGTTTTTTGACGGAATCCCTGGCGTCGGCGTTCAGGCTTTGAAGGATTCTCCAAATTATCCGGACAGTCCGGATGCCGCCCTTGATTTTTTTCCGACGGATGTGGGTTTCACCACACCCAGGGATCAGGGAGATGACTATGGAAGTCTCATCCGCGGATACTTCGTCAGTCCGGTATCCGGTAGCGTCGAGTTCTTCCTTGCCAGCGATGATGCCTCCGAATTGTGGATCAGCCCCGGCATTGATCCCAGTGCCATCCAGTTGATCGCCCAAGAGACCGGGTGTTGCGAAGCCTTGTTCAGTGGCGCCAGATTCAATGAACGAAGCGGTACGGTCGAGATGATGAGAGGAGGGATCCACTACTTTGAGGTCGTGCACAAGGAAGGCGGTGGAGGCGACTGGGTGGATGTGGGCTGGAAACTGCCCGATGGCACGCAGCAGATCGTTCCCAGCGGTGCGTTGTTGCCGTTTCCCTCAGCTGTCAAATCCGGTGGCGCTCCGGCGGCGGATTTATCGTTCTTTCCGCAGGACCATTTCCTGGAGGAGTCTCAGCCGGTATCGTTCGTTGTCCACGTCACCGGTGACCAGCCGATGGAGTTTCAATGGTTGAAGAACGGTTCCCAGATTGCGGGGGAGAATCTGCCGGAGTTGAGTATTCGCCATATTTCTCTCACAGATGACCAGTCGTCCTTTTCGCTCAGAGTGACCAATGGAATCGGGACAGCGACGATTGATGCAGGTTCGGTGTTTGTCCAGCCTGATGTCGTCAACCCGACATTATTGGGCGTGAAAGCAGGCAGTAGCGACCAGAATATCGTCACGGTGAGATTCTCCGAAGCCCTGTCGGCGGACACAGCCAATGATCCTTCCAACTATTCGGTAAACAATGGAGTGAGCGTTGAGTCCGCCACTCTTTCATCCAACGAATTGACTGTCGTGCTGAGGACCCTTGGAATTACCGATGGCACGACCGACTACACTCTGACCATCAACGGTGTCCAGGACTTGGCCGGCAACGCGGTCGCGGTGGGCGTTCAGGCTCCATTAGTCCTGTTCGGAGTATTTCAACCGGGCGCCGACGGAGTCGTGGTGGTCGAAGCGGAGAATTCCAACAGCAACACACCCGCTGGAGAGCACCAGTGGATTCTTACGGGGACCGCCGTTGAAGGATTATCAGGAATTGGAGCCATGTATGCCTTTCCAAACGATCCGGTTGCGGTCCTTAATTTTCCGGATTTTTTAACGCTAAGTCCGCGCCTGGATTTCAAGGTGAATTTCACTCAGGCCGGTACCTATTACGTATGGTATCGCGGCTCGGACGGCGGGGGGGATTCCCTTCACATTGGGCTGGACGGGGAGAGTCCCAACGATACCGTTCGAAACATCGACCGGAAGAGCCCCGACGATGTATCCTGCTGCGGACCCCGCGCAATTCCCGATGGAACTGAGTGGACCTGGATGAACGCCCTGGATGCCGATCCCGTCAATCGATCGATCATGGAAGTAACGACTCAGGGATTGCACACGCTCAATGTCTGGATGCGGGAAGACGGCCAACTGGTCGACAAGATCCTGCTGACGATGGATGCCGGTTTCGATATTTCCGATCCGGATCCAGGTCCTGCTGAAAACACTCTGATCGATTTCGCTTTTCCCGACGCCCGGATCGAAATCAACACAGAACCAGCCAACTTGACGATCGTAGATCGTGAGGTCGCTTCGTTCAGTGTAAACGCATCGGCCTTCTCAGGCGCCGATGCGCTGCCTTCCGAGGAAATCCTATATCAGTGGAGAAGAAATGGAGTGGACATCGCGGGTGCCAGCGGACCGAATTACAATACGCCTAACCTGCAGAGTCTCGACGACGACGGCGCTGTTTACCAGGTGTTGGTGCGTGTTCCCGGCGCGCGAATTCTGAGTCAGGAAGCCGTGTTGAGCGTTTCAGATGACACGATAGCACCGGAGCTGAGCAGTAGGGCAAACGGAAGTCCCACCCTTCAATCTGCAACGCTGAGTTTTTCGGAACCTTTGGCTGCCGGTACTGCAAATGACGCTTCCAATTATTCGATTGAAGGCCCGAACGGAACCTTGAATGTGATGGACGCTTCCCTTTTGGCGGATCAGGTAACCGTCTTGTTAAGCACTTCTAATCAGGTGGTTGGAGATGTCTACACAGTCAGCGTCAACAACGTGACGGACCTCGCATCCAACGCAGTTCCTGGGGGCAGTTCGGCCATATTTTTCGGACTTGGCGCCGTTCTTCAGGGAGATGATGGACTCGTGGTCATCGAAGCTGAGAACTTTGATGTCAATGACAGCCCGAAAGGTGGACACGCATGGGAATTTCGCAACGACGTCGCCCCCGGATTCGGCGGCACGGGCGCTCTGTATTCGTTGCCGGATTCGGGAGACAACCGAACGGACATACTTGATGTATTGGACCAGAGTCCCCGTGCGGACTTTAAGGTGAATTTTGTACAGACTGGAACTTATTATCTATGGTACCGAGGCTCGGATGGAGGAGGAGATTCTCTCCATATGGGAATCGATGGCGAGCTTACGGAGACGAGCCTTAGGATTGACGTGGGCTGCTGCGGTACTCGACTGGTTCCCGGTGGAACCTCGTGGGTATGGGTGAACGAATTGACTGACTCGGCAATCGACGTGAACGGATTGGACAGTACCCGCGCCAGATTAGAAATCACAAGCGCTGGATTGCACACGGTCAATTTCTGGATGCGAGAGAACGGGACAATAGTCGACAGAATACTCCTGACACTCGACCCGAATTTCAGCCCCTCAGGAATAGGACCCTCAGAGACCGTCCGAGACGGCGGTCCGCCGCCACCCTCGATCACGTTGACTAGCCCTGAGGACGGAGCGACCTTTTCCCCGGGGGATGACGTGACTCTGACAGCAGACATTGGTGACAGCGATGGAGTCACCGTCGTCGAATTCTTCGACGGCGACGCAAAGATCGGGGAGGCAACCAGTGCTCCCTACAGCATTACGCTGGTCAATATCGAAAAGGGAGGAAATCTTTTCAGCGCCCGTGCGACAAACGTGCTCTTGGATTCCACTACGTCCCAGACCGCAAAAATAAGTGTGCGGACGCCTGCGGTACCCGGTTCTGGTCCCTACATTCAAGGAGACGATGGCTTGGTCGTCATCGAAGCGGAAAACTTCGATGCTAACGACAGCCCGAAAGGTGGACACGCCTGGGAATTCGACGCGACCGTGGTGGCCGGTTTCTCGGGTGACGGAGCGATGTACGCTCTGCCTGACGCAGGTGACAACCGAACGGATATCCAGGACGTGCTGGATAACAGTCCCAGATTAGACTTTCAGGTCAACTTCTCACAGCCCGGAACTCAATACATTTGGTTCCGCGGTTCGGACGGCGGCGGCGATTCTATCCACATTGGCTTAAACGGAGAACTCCCGGATACAGGAGTGCGCATAGACATCGGATGCTGCGGCGACCGGGCTCCTGGAGGAGTCTCATGGACCTGGATCAATACCCTCAGAGATGAGGTCGAGGGAGACGCGCGCGCCCGAGTCGAAGTACTTGAACCCGGCATTCATACGGTCAACGTGTGGATGAGAGAGAACGGACAGATTATCGACCGTCTACTCCTCACCACGAATCCGGATTTTGTTCCGGATGATGCCGCTCCGGCGGAGAGTCCACGTGAAGCGGCGCCCTTCAGGCAGAGCGAAGAGGGTCTGGTTGTCGTCGAGGCCGAGAATTTCGATTCCAACGATAGCCCGAAAGGCGGGCATGCATGGGAATTTGACGCCTCCGTAGCAGCTGGTTTTTCGGGTGACGGGGCGATGTACGCCCTGCCTGATGCAGGCGACAACCGGACGGATATTCAGGATGTCCTGGATAACAGTCCCCGGCTGGATTTCCAGATCGAGTTTCTTCAAGCCGGCACTCATTACATCTGGTTCCGGGGTTCTGACGGCGGAGGAGACTCGCTGCATGTCGGCCTGAACGGAGAACTGCCGGATACCGGGGTGCGGATTGACGTTGGTTGCTGCGGCGACCGAGCGGTAGGCGGAGTCTCATGGACCTGGATTAACACGCTCAATGCGGAGGTTGACGGAGACGCGCGCGCCCGAATCGAAGTAACTGAACCCGGTATTCATACAGTCAACGTGTGGATGAGAGAAAACGGACAGATTGTGGATAAACTGCTACTCACAACCAACCCGGATTTTGTTCCGACGGATGCCGGCCCGGCCGAGAGCCCCCGGGGCGATGCTCCTCCACCGTCGGAGTCGATCGTGATTGTTGAGATCGCAGTTACAGATGAAGTTGTAACACTTACCTGGACGGGTGGATCAGGACCGTATATCGTACAGACAAAATCGAACATAGACGACGATGCCTGGATCGGTATCGCGAGTGTTTCGGAACGGACCGCGGCCATACCGGCCGTACGGGTCAGTGGCTTTTTCCAGATTCTCGACTTGGCCGGAAATCAAGCGCAGTCATTGACAGCAGCCATCAGCGGCGCCAACGCGCGACCCAATCCAGTCACTTCAAATGGAACAGGCGTGGGGAACTTCGTCTTGGAAGGTGACCAACTCAGCTTCTCCATTACCTACAATGGCCTTTCGGGGCCTGCGACCGCTGCCCACATCCACGGGCCCGCTTCGGATGCGGAGAGCGCTGGAGTGTTAATCGGACTGAATTCCTTTGCCATAGGTGGTCTCGGCGCTTCGGGAGTCTTTGAAGGCGCTGTCACGCTGACTGCTGAACAACTGGCCGCCGTGACCGACGGACTCACTTATGTCAATATCCATACCGCAGCCAATCCGGGGGGGGAAATCCGCGGACAGGTGTCGCCGTAGATTGAAGCGTATTTCATGCCACGGAAGAATTAGAAACAATCGGATTCAACGAACAGGATTTATCGGAGTGACTCATTAGCGCACTCCAAAACCAGCCGGAAAACCAGAGAATTCTGGATCAACGCGACAGCGTCCTGGAGCGCTGACGCGGTTGCAACTTTGGTTTTATGGCGCCGAGAACGGACCGGTCAGCC
>DUCD01000083.1:7153-9180 GCA_012959985.1 Verrucomicrobiales bacterium
CAAATCAGTTGCCTCACCCTCGAAAATAATCAGAATCGGGGTTGAATAGCGAAAGTCGGGCTAAAGCTGCGTCGAGCCGCAGCACTCCAAGCCGCTGACGCGGTTGCAACTTTGGTTTTATGGTGCCGAGAACGGACCGGTCAGCCCTGGACATTTCAGCTTACTGGATCCAAAGCCGCTTCCGCTTCCGCCCAATGTTGGATTTGATTTTGAGCAGTCCTTAGGAGAACCTACCGCCTTGTTGTTGGGGGGCGGTTGCCTCGGGAACGAAATCCGGGCGCGTTGTTGAGACTCTGGGTCAATTGGTTCTTAATCTCGTTTTGGGCCAACTTCGAATCCTTGTTTGCGTCCCAAGCTAAAAACCATTGATCGACAGAATTCCTGAAAGTTTCTTTTGACCATCCAACAGTGGAATCCACAGCGGCCGCCGTACTCAATATTCTTGCAATGCGAAATCCCGGACCCGGAAATCTTCCGCTTCCGAATCTTTGACTCTGTGGTCGCCTTGCTTGGGTCCGGGCATTGTCAGTATTGGCGGCATTGCCGATCAGTGAAGAAACTCCCGTGGTCCATTCTGATTGGGAAAGAATCCCGGAAGCATCCTGATCCCAGTTTTCAAACCAGGACAGCCAGACTCTTTCGAATTCGTCGGAGCTGATTTGCTCGGGTTTATCGTTTGAAGCCGAGGCAAAAACCTTGTCGGCAAATTGAGCGGCAAGGAGATCACTTCCGATTCTCCCGCCAGGTCTTCCCCCTCCGCCACCTCTTCCGCCACGGCCGGGGTGGCTGGATTGCATCAACTCCGCTGTTCTTTCCGGAGTGTCTCCATATTCTTTCTTTGCCTTGTTCAAGGCTTCAGTCAGTTCAATAAGTTTGGATTGCAATTCCGGTTTTAGGGAAAGATCTTTGGTTTCATGGGGGTCTGATTTCAGATCGAACAGCTCCACTTTATTTTCCTTCATGTGATGAAGTATCTTATATTTGGAATCCCGTATGGAGCGTTGGGTGTCCAGATAAGCCGTAAACAAGTATTCCCGGATGGTTTCTTCCTTGCCATGAATGATTCCATTCAAGCTGTGTCCTTCCAGGCCATTTGGTGTCGGGATGCCGGTCAAATCGCATAGGGTTGGGAAAAGATCGTAGAGATAAACCAAGGCGGATGACTTTTGGCCCGAGGGGATGCCGGGGCCGGAAATACTGATGAAAACTTTTGAAGATTCCTCATAGGAGTTTGCTTTGCCGCCCATGCCATGACTGTTCATTGCAAGGCCATGGTCATTGGCCAGAAGCACAATGGTATTCTTTTCCTGCCCCGTTTCCTTTAGCGTGTTCAGGATGCGTCCGATGTGGTGATCCAGATTGGTGATCATCGCGTAATAAAGGGCGTAATTCTCCTGGATGGATTCGCGGGTCTGAGGCCCTCGTCCCCGTCCGCGTCCTCGCCGCTGGCGGCTTCCCGCTGCTTGGCCACGGGGATTCCCTGTTTGAATATTCGGAGGGAGGACGATTTCAGAAGGAGAGTAAAGATTCTGAAACCCTTCAGGTGGAGTAAAGGGAGAATGGGGCGCTGTGAATGGGACATAACAGAAAAAAGGTGGGTCCGATTTCTTGTGTCGCTTCAAAAAACCGATTACCTCGTCACTGAAGATGTCGGTGGCGAAGCGATCGATTGAATCGATCGGCTCCATCTGACCGTTCTTCAGGCGGTTCATTCGAACCCGGTAATGTGTGCCGGACGCCCCTCCGAGAAAGATCTTTTCCGCTTCATTGAATCCATCGATCAGGGATTGAGCTCCGTTGTGCCATTTTCCGGTCATGAAGGTCTTATATCCGGATTTTCTGAAAGCCACCGGGAGTGTCATTCCCCGATCCAAGCTGCGGGGGGCGCGAAACAGGGATTTACCGCTCAGCAGCATGGAACGGGTTGGAAGGCAGACCGCCTGAGTCATGGCGCCCTGACGCAGGATGGGAATGGCCAGGCGCCTCCACAAGCACATGCAAGTCACCTCCTCTCGAAGGTGAAGACT
>DUCD01000083.1:9190-10516 GCA_012959985.1 Verrucomicrobiales bacterium
CCCTGACAGTAGGCTTGGTCGAACAGAAATCCATCTCGAATCAGACGGTCCATGTAGGGAGTCTTCACATTGGGATTTCCCAAGGCGCCCACGGCGTCTGCCCGTTGGTCGTCGGTGAAGAAAAACAATACGTTCGGTTTAGCGGCCTGGGTGGAGTTTTTGATGGGAAAGGCGAGAAAAACAGTCACCAAAATCTTAAAAAGAACTCGATCATTCATAGGGGTTCATTGGGTTTTATTCCGAATGCTTAGTGGTCATATGAAATAAGGAATCCACCGTACAGAATCCGGTTCCAGATTTAGACGGAATTCAATCAGCTTCGGTTACACGACAATTCAATTTATTCTTCCAGAGAAAACGCGACATAGGCATCTCCGGATTCGGTGCCCATTTTTCCTCCACCGCAGGCGATGACCACGTATTGTTTTCCGCCGACTGTATAAGTGGAGGGGGTTGCGTATCCTCCTGCGGGCAGTCGGGTCTGCCAGAGTGTTTCACCGGTATTTTTGTCGAATGCTCTAAATCGTTCATCTTTGGAGGCCGCAATGAAGACCAGCCCTCCCGCGGTGACGATTGGGCCTCCATAGTTTTCTGTGCCGGTTTGGGCAATACCGCGCTGGGTCAGTTTATCGAACTCACCGAGCGGGACTTTCCATTTGTATTCACCGGTATTCAGGTCGATGGCATTCAGGGTGCCCCATGGTGGTTTCACAGCGGGATAACCTTCCGGATCGAGCCATCGATTGTAGCCGGTATGACCATAAGGAATTTTCCCAAGGACATCTGGTTGATCACCTGCCTCAATCGTCTTTTCAGAAGAAGCCAGGTTCGTTGTCTCATTGCAGATATAATCCACCAGTCTCTGTTTCTGCAGATCCGAAAGAAACCCCAGGGAAGGCATGACGCCTTTTCCAGTATTCAGCAGAGTCAGTATTTCCTCCTTTTTCAGACGATCTTTTATTCCGATTAAGGTTGGGACATTTTGGGCGATGTTCCCGGTCCGGTCGGTTCCATGACAAGCGGCGCATATCTGAGTGTAAATCCCGGATCCGGTAGTTGCGAGTCCACCTCCTTCGGTCTGAGTTCTGACCATGGACAGGATCCAGGGCATTTCGTTCGAGTTGATATAGAGAATCCCGTTCGGATCCGCAGCGCTCCCGCCCCATTCAGCGGCGCCGTCGAAACCGGGAAAGATAATGGTGCCCTCCGCACTGGGGGGCATGAATGGAACATGGGGTCGGACTTTGACAAAGGTTTCAAGAATGGCACGCCTGGATTCAGGGGAGATGTCCGTAATTTCGTCAGCGCTGAAAATCTGACGCGCAA
>DUCD01000083.1:10526-18205 GCA_012959985.1 Verrucomicrobiales bacterium
ACCCAGCATTACTCCCATTTCAGCTAATCTTAACTTAGATTTTTCCTGAATTTTAAAATCAACAATAGTCCCAATTTGATTATTATCTAATTTATAAAGATTTTTCATGTCTATAATGTAGTTACAAATGAGAATGCTGAATGTAGATATGGGGAAGAAGCGTGTTTCTTTAATTGGGTAAATGGGTTCTCCGGTTTCCCGGTTGAAAACAAAAACGTGGCCCGACTTGGTGCATTGAGACACCACATCGATTTCTTTTCCATTGCGAGTGATGGTGATCAGGTTGGGGGGAGAGGGGAGATCTCGGTCCCATAGATCATGATGAACCAACTGATAATGCCAGACTCGTTTTCCGGTTCTCGCATCCAGTGCCAACAGGCAGTTGGCAAACAGGTTTTCACCGATGCGGTTCCCTCCCCAGAAATCAAACGCAGCCGATCCTGTTGGACAAAACAGTAGGCCTCTTTTGTGATCAACGGCCATTCCTGTCCAGACGTTGGCACCGCCTATATATTGATAGGCATCCGGGGGCCAGGTTTCATATCCGAATTCCTCCGGAGAGGGAATCGTATTGAATTTCCAGACAATGTTGCCGGTGCGAATATTATAAGCACGTATATGACCCGGAGCTGCCGGACCTGGACCTTCGCCGAGCCGCATCGGCATGAAAAGCAGATTCTCGAATACGGCTCCCGGGGTGTTTGACAGCACAGCTAATTTGGATACATCCCGTCCAAGGCCGATCTTAAGATCGACTCGTCCATCGTCCCCGAATGCAGCGACAGGGAGTCCCGTATCAGCGTTCACCGCATAGAGGTAATGGTCTACACAATATAAAATCCGTCGGTCCGATCCCTCTTTCCAGAAAACGACTCCCCGGTTTACGCCGAGTCTCGGGGCGTTCTTTACTCCCTCCAATGGGTCGAAATTCCACAGTTCCTCACCCGTTGCCGCATTGAGAGCAAACAATTTTAGAAAGGGAGAGGTCCCGTAAAGCACCCCATCAATGATTAACGGATTACATTGAATCTGAGAGCGGCCGTTGGAAGCGGCATCACCGCAATGGTAGATCCAGGCTTGCTTGAGTTTTTTGACATTGCCTTTATGAATCTGTTTCAACGTTGAATATTGGGAACTGTCCGGCCCCCCGAGATACCCCGACCAGTTTTGATCTGCCGATTTGAGTGGGGATGGCGTGATCAAGGACAACAGGAAACAGCCCTTTATCAGTAGCTGGAATACGAGTTTTGAATTATTCATGGATTCGTGAGAGTATTGAACAGTCTTCCATTTCCTGTGAAGTGCGAAATTGAAATACATTTAATTCAGTATGCTGAAGAGAATTCCCATAACTGCAGATTTGGTGATGGCTGTTAGTTTGGGTTTATTCCTGCCTATTACTTTGTTTGCCGAGGAGACCGTGCCGAATATTCGGACTATCCCCATGGATTTGGTGGTTCCTGAAATGGTTTCAGGTGAACCTGCTGCAGGACGAAGGATTCGCGGGGTTCTTCCAGAATACTTCGACACTGATATTCATCATGCACTTTATCTTCCTAATGACTGGGTCAAAGGTCGACTTTACCCGGTTCTGGTTGAGTATGCCGGTAACGGACCCTTCCGGAATAGATTCGGTGACGTATCTACAGGTCGGCTTGACGACAGCAGTTTGGGCTACGGCATTAGTGGTGGTGAGAAGTTCATCTGGATTTGCCTTCCATTTATCAGTCAGGATCATCAGCGTAATCAACGTCAATGGTGGGGTGACGTTGAGGCAACCGTGAACTATTGCATTCAGGCTGTGGATTATGTGTGCAAGGAATTCGGCGGAGATCGTTCGGCTTTATTCTTGACTGGGTTCTCCCGTGGATCGATTGCCTGTAATTTCATTGGGTTGCACAACGATGAAATTGCATCACTCTGGAAGGGGTTCATTTGCCATAGTCATTATGATGGAGTCCAACTTTGGAATTATTCAGGTAGTGATGGTGTATCGGCTCTTGAACGCCTGACCCGATTGAAGGGACGTCCCCAATTTATCACTCATGAAGCATCTGTTGATGCGACTCAGAAATACCTGAATGATGTCCATCCCGATGGAAACTTTACTTTCACAAGAATACCCTTCAAAAACCATACTGACTCTTGGGTGCTGCGGGGATTGACCGAAAGAACGCAGTTGCGAAATTGGTTGAGGGACTTGATTGAATAAACCGAATTATCCAGATTGTTGTTCAGCTCATAGGGCTCCAATTGGGATGGTCCGCTCACTGATGTTTCAATCCATCGGTCAGTTGACGAGAGTTGGAGCCATTTGATTCCATCAGCCAGAGGCCGGGCATACATCCTGTTTCAAGTTTTGGATATTTATCACCTGTGATGTAACATTGACATCACATATAATACGCTGTGTCTGTTTCTTTAATTGCAGAGTCCCCAAGGCGATGCGGTTGCAGTTTATCAATATACATTACCGAATCAGTAGAAGACGAACAAACTCAATGCTTCCAGGTGCAACCGCTTGGACAGACCGGAAAGTTTCCAAAGTGGTTCCATCTCCCTGGTCCACGGATTCGACAAAGACAAAGTCGGTTGGGGCGGATGACCAGGATTGGAGATCTATAGATGACTGAAGCACATAAGTAATCCCTGTTGCGTTCGAGTTTTTTTGAAAGCGCACGACTAAGAACTCTTCATTGATTCCGTTGACCTCGAATTCTTCAATGAGGGCATAGGGAAGCACATCGTCTTTGTTGGGAGTGAGCTGATTTCCGAACGCATAATCCACAAAATCTGGAATTCCATTTCCGTTTAAGTCTGCCATGGGGTCTTCATCAATGCCAGCGGACTCGGAATCTCCCGGTGTGCCATCCAATGCAGTACCAGCCTTCCAGTTCTTTGCGTCATTGTGATCCGGAATGAGGGTGGCGGTCGGATTGATCAGCACCAGGCTGGGGCCGTTTCCGTCGGAGACTTCGGGCCAGGGGAGGGTATCATCGTAAGTGAAATTGCGGATCACGGAACCATCTGCAGCAAGCAGACTGATCGTTTCACCCCCATTGCTCAGATTTTTGCGGTATTCACCGCCCATGCGGATAAATTCAGTCCGATTCCCGTAGCGTTGGATAAATGCTTCAAGATTACTGGCAATTACCAGACGTTCTCCGGATTCCAGCAGGGGAGTGTTGCCATCCAAAGGAAGGAATTCAAAGTCGATTCCCGCACTGAAGTGGACTCCGGATAAATCAATGGTTTGGTCTGCGACGCTCATCAATTCGATGAATTCGAAATCATCGGAATCGGTGAATCCCTCGGCGATCTCAGCATCCGATGGAGGGCTGGGATGGTAATGCAGTTCGCTAATTACAAAGTTGTCTGAACGGGCGCTCTCTCCGATGACGAATACGTTCTGGGAAAGGGCACTCCAGTCCTTTCCATTGAAAGAACGTGCTGTGAGTTGAGTCGTTTCATTTAGCGCAAGGGATGATTCAGAATTTGACTCGGTTGCCACTAGCTCGGGGACGATCAGGAAATCTGAGCTGGTCAGATTGGCATTCAATCCCTGGATGGCGAGCACGTTTTTGCCGGTTCTCAATAATCCGGGCTTAGAGCTAATGTTGAATGATTCAAATACAACAGCCGCTGAATCGTTGTTCTGGCCGGTGGCTGCAGAATTCCAGACGGGGTTCGTTGAAGAGAAATTTGAGTCGGCAATTCTTTGACCATTTATCCAGGCAACAAATCCGTCATCATACATCATTCGAAGGTTTAATGTTTCGATATCTTGGGGAGATTGAAGGTCGAATTCGTACCGCACGAAGACCGAGGTGTTCACACCGTTCATTTGTGCATCCAGATCCAGATTAATCAATGAGTCATAAGTCGTTGCTTCATCATAACCAATCCCACCGATTCCGTCCCACCATGAGCGGTCATCAAAGTCCAATGCGGTCCACTGGGTTCCTAATGCAGCATCATTTGAAGAGGGGACTCGCACCTTCAGTCGGATTCCGGGTCCAATCAGGTTTATGGTGCGGGTGCCGCCGTCATACGGAATTGCTTGAGTTGCGATTCCGCCGCCGGATAACCTGGGATCCGAACCATCCATGGTATAATAAATTGTATTTCCAGTAGAACGCATGGTGATCCGAAAGTCCGGTGATAATTCGCCTCCCGGATGATTGAATTCAGGAACGGAAGGGAATTGGCTGTCGATCCATTCGGCTCGACGTTCCAACCATCCTTTTAGGTGCCCAATTTCACCATTCCATCCGGGCAATGAAGAAAAGGATCCTCCATTCGGACTGTTCTCAGGCCATCGATCAAAATTTCTATCCTGAGTTTCTGATACCTGTAACGCCAGTGTGTTTACTCGATTCGAAAGGTTTTCATTGCTCATTTCATTGAATCGAAGTGTCTGCCAGCGATCAATCCAGGCCTGGTAGAAATCGGGGTCCTGGAAAAACCGACCCCACCAATCGTAAATAAAGAACTGGGCGGTTTCGTTGGGTGGATCCCACCCGACGGGATTGGAGGAACGTCCGTCTGAATCACATCCCATGGTGCGGTCGAAATCCCAGATCGGACCCATTTTCATCGGTTCATTGCGCGGTTTGTAAAAGAAGGTGCTGAGCCTCAAGGCATCCGGATCCTTGGTAAAAGTTACCAGAATATGATGATCAATAAACGAGTCCACATCGATCCATTTACCATAACCATTCACAGGATTTCGGAACTGCGGTCCGTAGAGGGCGGCTTCAAAGTCATCGATGTAACCTCTGATGTAATCCTTCTGCTGGGGTAGAATGTTCTTTTCCTTTGGGTAGATGAAATTGAACCAGGGTTGCGGACCGGCGATGGCAGGATCTTCGGGGTGACCCAGAGCGGACCGAAATCCGCTTTCTCCCGAATCCCTTCGGTCTATGCTCAGAATATATCCTCCGGAGATTTCCGGTTCGGCAATGTCGTCACTGTCTAATCGTTCGATATCCACGCGGTCTTTGTCACGGCTGATCCTCTCCTGCAGCACATAAACTCCCTGGTAATCCGATTGTCCCACCTGTCCGTTTGCGGTGCTCAGAAACACTTCTACAAAGACGGAACGTGGAGCATATTGCCCGATGTCGAGACTCAGCTGATGAATGAAGGGGATTCGAACCAATGAACGGTCAAAACGATAGGGGGCAAATAGAATCCATTCCGTATGTTTCGATAGTCCCAGAAGTTCCACATTCAGGTCCTCATCATTTCCTTCCTGGCGAAACTCGATTCGGTAGTTTCCCTTCGGATCGTTCATGGTGCTGGAACCGCGGCGTTTGAACCCCATTCGGTGGGCATTTGCTGGAATACCAACGAGGTCGGTCCGTCCCTGATCATTGCGCTCAATCAGATTCAGGAAACCGGATTGGGGTGTTGAACCGGTGGTGACGGACCCTTTATCGAAATTGTCCAAAATAATGATGGGTAGATCTGAATCGAAATTTGAAAGCTGTGAATGGACGGAAGTCCATGTTCCCGAAGAGACCGGTCCTGGGGCATTTCCGTCTCGATAAACACGGGCTCGAATCTGGGTGGTTCGAGTGAGGGTCAGGGGATGTCCATCAAATCGAGTGGAAGATGCCGCCGGGAGGCTGCCATTGGTCGTGTATCGAATGATGTCATCTGCATTTTCTGTCGATAAGCTCAGGGAAAGTGAACCGGAGAAGGTCTGACTAGGTATCGAGAACATGACTCGTTCGAGGACCGGCAGTCCAGGAATCGTGGAGTTGGCTGATGCGAAAGTGGGGGTTTCAAAATAATCGAATTGCCCAGTATTTCCCGGAAGACGTCCGTAAGAGATGTTCTCAAACTGGGCTGGGTATGTCGGTTCAAATTCCTGCAGCAGAGTGGTTCCATCAGGCTCCGAAAAACCGAGGTATTCTCCGCCTATCGTGAGTTTGAAATTGGTATGGAGTTCTCGAGTTGAATCCCTGCGATCCTTGCCCGAAGCAAAGACAATCAAATAGCCACCTCCCTCAATGGAGGTTGACGGGGGAAAGGGCCATTTATCCAGCAGGTCAGATTCATCGGTTAGAAAGTAACCTTCCAGACTGATGGGGACTGGGTTGGGATTATGAATCTCGATCCAGTCCGATGCTTGGCCATCTTCGTCGTCAAAAGTCGGGTTGTCTCCGCTATTGCCTGCGAGAAATTCAGTGATGATTGGAGGGGTCAGTTCCGCGTCGACAATGATGGTTAACGAGGCGCCGGCATCTCCGAACGCATTGGAAGCAGTCAGGGTATAAGTGGTTGTCTCGATCGGAGCGACACTGATTTGGCCTGACTCACCACTTACGGATGAGGCCCCTTGATCAATAAAAAGCTGATCGCTTCCGGTGATCTGCCAAACTAAGGTCACTGCTTCACCGGAGCGAATTGCCAGTCCACTTTCTGATTCGAGACCATCCTTCAGGGCTGCAAATCGCTGAATGATTGGCACATCCGGAACTGCCTTGAAATCAAGAATGGGTAACCAGGTGAACCGACTGGTGGGAGTCGGGAAATCCGATGAGGTTTGATCATCCAGTAATTTCCAATTGGAATTGTCCTGACTTCCCTCCAGTTTCCATCGGACTGCATCCCGTGGAGTTACATCATTGGCAGTGGCCCAACGGTAACCATCCGCAGAAATATTCCGAGTGAAATCCAGAACGAGCGCTCCCTTGTTGAAATCCAGCCATTTGGTTCCGGTATCCCCATCCACTCCATGAAGAGGTTGCTCGCCTCCTGGATTGCTTCCACCAGGATTGGAGGCCACAGCCCCTGAAATGGTTTGTCCACGCAGAAGGATCTGGAATTCTGCGAGTTGAACACTGTTGGCCGAATTGTCGTTTCTCAGTTGCGTTGGGGTAAACCGGAAGTATCGATAACTGACCTCACCCGCAGCTGATTCCATAGCGGCCCCGATGATGGCGAGTTGACAAATAAAAAGTGCTGATTTGATTGCCTGAAATAATCTGACTGATTTGAATAGTAACATAAATTTCCCTAGTTCCCCAAAGTGCTTAAATGATCGACAGGCTCAGCAGGATTCGAGCCAAAATGAAATACCTAATTTAAATCACGGAGATCAACAAGTGTTTTTCCAAAATGAGAGTCTGCAACTGGTTTTCATACAGGTGCTTTGGAATTGATACAAAGCATCGGTGGTCGTTTTTCAGACCGTTCATTGCGAAATTGGCTTGAACCCACACATTTGAACGAAATAGGTTATCCCATGAATCAAACCAGAACTGCTTGGTATTTCGCACGGCATTTTATCGTGCTTATAATTGGGGTGGCCTCTTGTCTTCCTACCTCAGCCAATGAACTTCCCAACATCATTCTTTGTATGGGGGATGATCATGGGTGGGATGAAACGGCATATAATGGTCACCCGCATCTGAAAACACCGGTTCTGGATGAGATGGCGGCTACCGGTCTGCGTTTGGATCGTTTCTACTCCGCTCATCCAACCTGCTCCCCCACGCGTGGAAGTTTTCTCACCGGGAGGCATCCGAATCGTTATGGAACCTTTTCGCCGGGTTGGGCTATCCGTCCTCAAGAAATCAGTGTGGCAACAATCATGGATAAAGCCGGTTACCATGCCGGACATTTCGGCAAGTGGCATCTCGGTCCGGTAAAAGCCGACTCCCCGACCA
>DUCD01000083.1:18246-32113 GCA_012959985.1 Verrucomicrobiales bacterium
AGATGGGATTTCACGAGTGGCTTTCTCACGATAATTTTTTCGAAATGAATCCCTTCCTTTCACGCAATGGGGGACCTCCGGAAAAGCATGAGGGAGAAGGTTCAGAGATCATGATTAACGAGACCATCCGTTTCATTTCCAAAGCCAGAAAACAAAACAAACCTTTTTTCGCCGTCGTGTGGTTTGGTTCACCTCACGAACCCTACAGTGGTCTGGAAAAGGATCTCGCACTCTACGACAACCTGCCCGAACAATACCGGAAACGGCAGGTGAGGCTGACCAGCAATGAAACCGGACGACCCATTCTGCGTCGGCTGGACAAGGTATTGCGGGAACGCTACGCCGAGATCACCGCCATGGATCGTTCCATCGGAACTCTTCGCAAGTATCTCAAAGACGAGGGATTGCGGGAGAATACGCTATTGTGGTACTGCGGTGACAACGGGGTTCCTTCCAGCGGTAATGCCGCGATGACTCTGCGGGGACTAAAAGGGACGATGTATGAGGGAGGTCTGCGAGTTCCGGGCATCATTGAGTGGCCGGCACAAATTGCAAAACCGATGATCAGTTCTGTCAACACGGTGACCAGTGACCTTTTACCGACGCTCTGTGATCTGGTTGGTCAGTCACTTCCGGATCGTCCGCTGGACGGCGTCAGCTTAAAGCCTTTGTTTGCAGGGGAAATGACTGAACGCCCCTCACCAGTATGCTTTTGGAGTTATCCCATCGCTTCGCTGCGGGCCCGCAAGCCGAAATCCTGGTTTAAACCGGATGAATTAGAGGGAACCACTCCACTGGTGAAAATGCTGGATGGCCGCTTCACTCGACACTTCGAGAATTATCATCAGCCTGAGATTACCGAAACCGATTTTGGAGGTCCGAGATCCATTCTAGACAATCGCTACAAACTTATCATGGAAGCAGACGGCAAGACGAGCAGGATGCTTTTTGATCTGCGTGAGGATCCGGCGGAAAAAATCAATCTGATTAAAGACAAACCAGAAGTGGCTGGAAAACTGGAACGGCAGTTGCGCGATTGGCAGCAGTCCGTGCTCAACAGCCTCAGCGGCGCAGATTACCGTGAGTAACGCTAAATAAGTAGGGGGCAGAAAGTGTATTCAGAAATTAGGATCGATTAAACGAAATGAATTTGACTGGTTCGGACGATAATTCGGTATGGGGTCGATAATCAACCTTGAGGAGTCCGCCGGAAAAACGGTGGGTCGCCGACAAATTACCATTGGTAATTGCTTCGATTCTGTATGCTCTGTTGTGGATGGGTATGTGTCTGTGGCGAAAAAAGAAACATGAAATCTGCCGGATAAGTTCATAAATCGCTGCCTCGACGTTGCCAATCGCGGGAGCGCGTCCGTTGGAGTCTTGTGCCTTTGACTGCGGAAGAAGAAACGGACGACTCTCCACTGTGATTATTATGAAATGAGTAGAGCGGTTTGGGAGTCAGAATAATACCACTGGCCAGTAACTTCTGAGCGATCCGGCAAGAAGAAGGGTGAGCAATGAATGGCACGATATTAAGATTCGGTAGGGCGTGCTATTTCCTCAGGTAGTGGATGCTGAATTTTAATGGGGCGTTCTTATTCTTTCGGATAACTCTGCTCAAAGGGTATGTCCGTTAACCGAACAATCTGGATCGACCCCGATGGCATTGGGGGTGTAGTTCCCACCGGTAGGGCATACCGGCACCGATTTAAAGTAGCTCCCCGCTTGTGCCCATGTGGGACTGGCCGTTCCAGAGTTGGCATTCGACTCAATGGCCCATTGGTCATTGATTCCAGCGATTACTCGGAGGTTTTCAATACAGGTAACTCTTTGGGCTTTTTTTCGGGCCTTCATGAAAGACGGGATGGCCAGAGCTGCCAATAAACCGATGATCAAAACCACCAGCATAATTTCAACCAAAGTGAATCCCGATTTAGACTTCCTGTTCCGGTTGCTGAGTGAGTTGACCGCGAGTTTTTTCATCACAGTAGCTTTCCCAGATACATTCATACCCCAGTCTTTGAACTAAATAAAGGGGTTTTCCAGAGAGCCTATTCCATCGATCTCACAGCGGACCGTGTCTCCAGGCTTTAACCACCGTTGGGGGTTTTTGCCCATTCCCACGCCTGGGGGAGTGCCGGTAAAGATCAGGTCTCCGGGTTGCAAGGTCATAACATTTGATAAGTAAGCGATCAATTCATCGATATTGAAAATCAGCTGAGCGGTCGACGAATCCTGAACCTTTTCGCCGTTTACAAAGCACCGAATACCCAGAGTGTGCGGATCTTCGATTTCGTCGGGCGTGACGATTTCCGGACCGATCGGGGCGAATCCGTCGAAGGTCTTTCCGAGCAACCACTGCCCTCCCGGTTTTTCCAATTGGAAATCCCTGGCACTGACGTCATGTCCGACGGTGTAACCGGCGACGTATTTCATGGCTTCTCCCTGGGGTATGTCTTTTCCGGCAGTTCCAATGATGACTACAAGTTCCACTTCGTAATCGACCTTGGCACTGATAGGTGGAATTGTTACTGGATCGCCGGGACCGGCAATTGCGCTTCTGAATTTGGAGAATACCACCGGTTCAGGTGGGACAGCCATGCCCGACTCAGCGGCGTGATCAGCGTAATTTAAACCGATACAGATCACTTTTTCCGGGTTACTCACTGGAGCAAGTATCTTGACCTGATCGATTGGAATAGCGGTGTCAGATTTGGACAAAGCTGTTGCTGCCGCTGATTTCCCTTTATCGCCGGATGCTAGAAATTCACCCATATCCCTGGATATCGACGCATCTGCTTGATTGAGATTGATTACCGTATCACCGTTTCGGAGACCCAGATAGGATTCCCCTTGATGTTCAAAACGCAAAAGGCGCATAGATATGGTCTTGATTAAGTGTTAGAGTTAAAAAGAAAGCTATATATAATGGGGGTTCGATTTTCCCGCGAGGATAAACTTCGATCGTTCAGTGTTCTCCAAATGAAGAACCATAATAATGGGGCAGCTTGCTGACGACTTTCGGATAGGTGTCGGAGGAGACAGGAGGCTAATACACCTTGCCGCGCGCTGAGACAACACGCCCCACTGCCATTAGGTTAAGAAATTTTCGCAGGGGGGTTAACACCGTCATTCCTGAAGCTGGCCGCGCCGAGGCCGGAATATGGAAGAAATGAATGCCGATTCCAATGATCCGGGGTCGACGCCCCCAGCTTCAGGGGTACCTGATTCCTTAACCTATTGGCAGTACAGCACGCTCTACTGATTTTTATTTCAGTGCCTTTCAATGGAGTCATTCAATCTGCCGGCATTCTCTTCTGTACCAATACCACCCAATTGGGGTCAAGATGCGGGCCCTGCCAGCCTTCTATGTACACTCGTTGTGCCGCCGCGATCCAATTTCCTTTATACTCTCCTCCGACCGGATCCTGGTAGGAAGATCGAATTACGCCGGGGCCTTTCGGATTGAGACTGTTGAGAAGATTGACCAGTTCAGGAGACAATCGCGGTTTGCTTATTTCTCCTTTCTGAATTTTTTCATGTTGGTCGGAAAGAAATGGGTGATGAAGAATCAATCCCAGACTTTCATCTTTCTGTTCAATGTGGTCCTTTCCGAGTTGTGCTAAAACGGCCACTTGATCATTACCCAATTGTTGTTGGAGAATTTCAAAGTGCCCCAGTTTAATCGACATACCAAGAACGCCCAGAAAAGTTGTATTGGGAGTGAGGTTCCGTTCGCTCCAGATGGGAATGGAAAAGGCGACTTTCATTGCTTGATTATTCCGACTGGTATAAACGGCAGAAAGGTGGGGGTAGGTTATGTGAGAAGGTTTTCCGATTACCCCTACAGGCAAGTCCATACCATTGCCATGAAAGTAGTCTCGATGTGCAAATGATTCCCCCACCGTTTTTTCACTGTTTGGGAAGCGTGCCAATTGTTTGCCCGTGGCATCACAGAGAAACCAGCTTTCCGCCTGAGTCACGGCATTGTCCGACTGTGCTCTCAGTAGCCAGCGATACAAATGAGTCCAGTCCGGTATTGTCCCTGCTTGATTTAAATCTGATAAATAGCGGATGAGTTCGGGATCGGACGCTTCCATCTTAAGGATCCGCCAGCGTTCCTTGATAACCAGAGCGACGGTTTGCGAGGCAAATTTTGCTGCGGTTTTCAAGGACGCTTTATTGGCAGCGTCGGCTTCCAGCTTTGCCGCCCTTTCCTTATTTGCCAGTATGCCCAGTGATAGTGAACTGATGGTCAGCACAATGACGAGAATCACTGAGAAGAGTCCGACGGATCGTGCGATCCCTTGGTGGCGTCGAAGACGTCTGAGGTTTTTCTCCAGAAAGGATTCACGGTATACCGGAATGTCTTCATCCCCTAGATAACCCTCAACGTCATCCGCTAATTGAAGTGCGTTTTTATAGCGGTCCGAAGGATTCTGTTCCATGGCCTTCAGGCAGATTGCTTCGAGGGGCTTGGGAACCTCCTTGATTCGATCGCTTGGTTTGGGGAAGCTTGCCGATCGGATTCTACTACGGATTTCGGCCGGGCTCAGGTCTCCGGTTTCGAAAAGAGGGAGTCCGGTCAGGATTTTATACAGGACTGCACCGAGACTGTAGATGTCTGCAGACGGACTTGCCGTCCATCCGTCCTCAAGTTGTTCCGGGCTCATATAAGCAGGAGTTCCGGCTCCTGCGACGGGATCACTTGGGCTGTCAGGGTCCGTGGAATGTGGCAACAGCAGGGTGTGTTCTCCACTGAAATTTTCAGAGTGTTCCTGATGGATAGGGACGGCAATCCACCACCAGGGTTTCTCCGTATCGTCCCAGCATAACGTTGATGGGTTTGATGTCACGATGAACAATTCCCCGGTTGTGGACATAAGCAATCGTATTGCATATTGAAATAAACCGATTGAGGAGCATCCGAAATTCGAGATTGCACTGATGTTCGTTCCATTCATGACGAGTGGAATGGTATCTCTCGATGGCTGCTTCAAGAGTGCGGCCGTCCACAAAGCGCATCACATAAAAAGGGCAGTCCTCGGCTGTTATGCCATAACCATGAACCGGAACGACCCCTGGGTGATCCAGCCGACTTGCTATTTCTGCTTCAAAGCAGAATCGTTCCCGACGTGCCGGATGGCTGGAGAATTCAGGACGCATGAATTTAACGGCAACTTGCCGGTTCAATTGTTTGTCCCGTGCCATATAGATGACTCCGAGACCGCCTTGGGCATGAAAACGGCATTGGTCCAAATCAATTTCAGCAATGAAGTTGCCTGCCTGTTTTGGTAAACCCGCATTTTCAGACCCCAACCCATCAACCGAACCAAGCAGATTGTCGATCTCCTCGAGCGCTTGAATTTTTTTCTTCAACGGTTCAATCAGCTCAGGGCACGTGCGGCAAAGATCTTCCACTGAAGGATCATGACCTTGATCATGGGATTCTTCCCATTTTTCCAATAGATTTTCCAGGTGAGAGTCGTCGTTCATGGCGTTGCCTGTGGTTCAGATTGCTCGTCATGAATCGTTTTTTGAAGGGCCAGCTTGGCGCGTCGCCACCGCCTTTTAACCGTCCTAACATCAATTCCAATCACCGATGCGGCTTCTTCCTGTTTCAGGTCATGGTACCAAAGAAGGTCGAATACTTCCTTTTCTTCTTCAGGAAGCTGTTCGATCAAAGCGTGAAGTTCGAATGCCTGGGTCTGCTGACTGGGATCCCGTTGATCGGCTGCGTGCTTGTCCCAAAAATCTGTCGTGTGACTGTTTTCGCCCTCATTTCCGGAGCGAGTATGATGTCGGGCTCCGGTTCCCAGTGGCCCGTAGTAATGGCGAAAGAGATCGATCAGTTCGCAGCGGATGGTTTTTGCGCTTAGCCTCAGGAAGTGTCGAGTGTCCTTTAGTTCCGCTTTTTCCAATGTTTTCCAAAGACGAACAGCGGCATTCTGCAGAATATCTTCAGTTTGTTCCCATCGTCTGACTTTGGGGAAATCGTTGGAAATTATCCGAGTCAATCGTCTCAGTCGATTCCAGGCATGACGAATCAACTCATCCCGTGAGGATTCGTCTCCTGCCGCTAGCCGATCCAGGATTCCCTGGAGCATTTGAGTGGTTTGTCCTTCCATGCACTTTTACCGTATCAATTCCATCTCTCCTCGAAATACCAGATTTTGACTCTTTTGAAACTCGTTTTTTTTTGTCTCCGCCATTCGTTCCGAATGAGGAATCAAAAGAAAGAGACGAGGTGGCCAGGCAAAGCATGGCTTCTTTACGAGAAATAAGCCGTGATCCATTTCCGGATTGGATGTCGCGGGAGTGATTATGTATCGAACAATTGCCCGCCCGGATGAGGATTGTCAGCATTGATCCGATCCAATGCCTGCTGCACACTGGTCTCGAAGGACGTGGTCAGGTGGGTGACCGCCTCCCGCGCCTTCTGACCGAATGCCCCGAGGTGATCGGTAAGGAATACGGGTTCCCCGAACCGAACAAAAACGTGGCGATCCCAGCCAGGCAGCCGCGCATTGGAATTGAGATCTTCCAACAGCTTCACTGCGGTCTCGGCAAAGCGATCCACAGTCGGGTTTTCCGCCACGTATTCACCCGAATAGCTCAGAATCCGAAAAACCAGGATGGCTTCATCCGCCCACTCTGAGACTTCGGAGTGTTCGGCTTCCTTCGCGGCGTCAATGCGAATCACATGAATAGCGCGGCGAATCTTGCGCAATCGGTCGATCAGGCTGTCGCCTGTGCCCGGGCTTAATGCCATCCTCTCCTCGAGTCGGCCTGTAATGGAAATGGCGGTATTTCGCAGCATTGTCGGCAGTTCGGCTTCCGGCGGACGCGTCAGAAACCCACGTTCACCGAGTTTTTGCGACAGAAATGTTATCCCAATGCGTCGCATTTTGGCCAGAAGATCGATGTTGTCCTTGAGCTCCAGGCCGAGGCTCACCCCGGCTTCCTTTATCATCCGCCGGACGGTCCGCGTTTCGTCGTTGAGACAGGTATATTTCATCGCCACCGGGAGCACCGCCACTGTCTCCCGGGTACCCACGCGTTTCTGAGCTTTCATGGCCATGAAGGCCGCGCCTTCAAGAAATGGAGTGACTCGGTCGTTGTTAAAAAAGACGTTTCCTTCCGGGAAGATAGTGAGCATGTATCGACCGGCAGCCATCGTGCCGATCGCTTCTTTCATTGCCAAACTGTCACTGGCATCACGGTCCACTGAAAAGCCACCACCATGCTGGACAACCCAGGCTCGAACACGGCCGCGGGTGAAAACGTCGTATGCCGTCATGAATAGCGAATTCGCATCGCACCGTCGCTGCAGTTCGAGCATCACCCACGGATCGCTGTGGGTCGGATGATTCGGCAGGAAAAGAATTCGCCCGCCCGCCCGCTCACGGGCCGCGGTAAACGCCTCCATGTTCAGCACTGTAATGCCACGAATACGATTGGCAACGGAGCGCAAAATAAACGCGCGGTTGGACTGCTTGAGAATGGCCAGAAACAGCCGGTTGAGCTTCGGCGGCGTGTAACGGTAAGGGCTATCGGCAAACTGCAGCATAATGGACAACAAACGGTGTGATATCAAAGGTCCAATTTTGGTCCTTATTATGTTTGAATTACATAAGATTCTTCCCGTCTGAAAAAGTGAAAAGGATTCATCCTGTCTCTCTCAACACGGATGAAATCTCTGCCCGAAATGCTCTGTATCAAAACAATCGGTCGCCATGATTTCATGTCCGAGGCTCCAGTTAGCCTGTAATCCACCCTTGATGTCGCGACATCAAGAATAGAATTAATTTTACCGTCCACATATAAGGTGATCAGTCCAGCTGAGTCAGTTTTTGATGCCGATATACTCATCGACAACCTGTACGGATTCGAGGCGTCGTCGAAAGAACTGTTTCTCTACCACTCCCGAATCATCGGCATCATCACATACATCTAGTCTTTTGCCGAGCTGCTATCGATGCGGATCGGTTGTCTGTTTTTGGAAGCGCTGCGGCCATTTTTCCTAGGCGTTAATTTCTTCAAGAGAGCCTGCATCTCCCGTCGTTTTTCGGAATGGGTGAAAAACAAGTTGGTGGTCTCGCCTGAGTCCTTTGCCAAATTGAATAGTTGCCCCGTGGCATCCGGGGCTGTTTCGGGCAATGCGTATTTCACCAAGTTGTCCCTGCTGTAGTTGTTCCCTCCAGACCCCATGTGATTCAGGTATTTCCAATTTCCCTTTCGAAGCTGGAATTCTCCTCGAAAACTCTGAGTGAGTAAGTGGGGCCGTATCGGATTCTTGTCATCCTGGATGCCTAGCATGGCCGGTAGCATGTCAAAGCTGTCAACGGCGGCTTCATCGGGTAGTTTATATCCAACAACGGATGCAAGCGTGGCAAAGATGTCGGTGGTGCTGGTCACTTGGTTACTTACCTGTCCTTGAGGAATTCGGCCGGGCCAGCGGGCGATAAAAGGAACCCGATGACCGCCTTCCCAACCGTCGCGTTTCATTCCGCGGTAGCCCCCCGCCGCGTCATGATCGTGATCCTGCCTCATCCAAACGGTGTGCATGGTTTCCGGTCCATTATCCGAATTGAACAGGACCAAAGTGTTGTCATCGATACCAAGCTTGTCGATGGCATCGAGAAGACGGCCGGTCAACACATCCAATTCATGGATGAAATCGCCCCGGGGTCCTCCTCCTGATTGACCATTGAACTCAGGAGCGGGTAACACTGGGGCGTGGGAAATCTGGGTGGAAAACACCACGAAAAAAGGTTTCTCCGGGAAATTCTTCCGGTGCGCTGTTATATACTCAAGAGTCTTGTCATAGAACAATAAGTCAGCGTCCATAAAGCGGTAGTCAGGTGCCATCCATCCTTCGTCGTTATCCCACCTCCATTTACCACCGGGATTGGGTAGGGTGTTCCTCTTGTGCCTTTGGCTGGCGGGTGTGGCGACCATTCCATTCTCAATGTAGATGTAGAGGGGGTCGGTTGTCGGGCAGTTAGGAGTGATAAACGACTCATCAAATCCTCTGGTATTGGGGCCGTCTTCGAGGGGGGTGCTTTTCTCATAGTCGATGAGCAGGGCATTCTTGAAGCCTCCTCCAAGTCGTTTTCCGGCTTGGTCATACCAGGTCAGCCCCACATGCCATTTACCAAAGACACCCGTTCGGTAGCCCCGTTCTTTTAGCATGTCGGCAATGGTGAGTTCACCGGGTTTGATATAACTGGGCCCGCCGGGGCCTTCAAAGGCGGTCGTTCTCCGTCCGGTTCTACAAACAAGTTGACCTGAGTAAAGACCGTAGCGCGAAGGCGAACAAATCGTGGAAGGACTGTGGGCATCCGTGAACCGGATTCCTTCAGCCGCCATACGGTCCAGTCGAGGTGTCTTGTAGGCTGCTTTGGAATTATAACTCGAAAGATCACCGTAGCCCAGATCATCGGAGTAAATGATGATGATATTGGGTAATTCCCATGTCGATGCAGAGGCAGCGGTGGCCATGATAACAAAGGCCAAGCTGGCATATCGTATCGTCCTTACGAGTCTAGCATGGTTTTCACCGAAATAATGAACGGTTGGAGATGTGGCGGTAGGCATATTGTTTCCTTTGGATTAGACCCATTTTATAACCCGCTGAATTACAAGCAATGCAGAAATAGAATTAGGGATCAGTATCTTAGGATGACTTGCAGGGATTGGATGATTCTGTTCTGATCGGATTTGGAGCGATTGTATGGAACCGAAAGAGTTTTTGACACTATATAAGAGCCAGGGAGCCTCGGCGATTCTCAGGACTCCCGATACGGATCTGGCGAGAGAGGCTATGAATGCGGCGGTGCGTGGTGGCTTTCGAGTCATCGAGTTTACCCTGTCCATTCCCGATGCCTATTCGTTGATTCGGGAGTTTTCGGGTCGGAAGGGACTCGTCGTCGGGGCCGGGACGGTTCTGACTCGCGAAGAAGCTGAGAAGTCTGTGGAAGCCGGTGCCCGATTTCTGGTTTCTCCGGTTCTGGATCTGGAAATAGTGGCGGTTGCTTCTGAACTCGGAGTCGCCATGATGCCCGGATCGGCAACTCCGACTGAAATGCTGAAGGGGCATCGAGCCGGTGCCCAACTACAGAAACTCTTTCCGGAGCAGGGCATCGGGCCGCTCTGGGTCCGTCAAACGCTTGGACCCTTACCTTTCCTGAATATCGTGCCGACCAGTGGGGTTACTCTTGAGAATGCAGTGGAATACCTGAAAGCCGGTTCCTTCGCTCTTGGATTTGTAAACAGCCTTTTCGATCCTTCAGATATCCTCAATCATCGGTTTGATGTCATTGAAAAACGTGCGGTATCCATGGTGCAGACGGTTCAGGATCACTTGAATCCTTGATGGGTAGGGCTTGCGGCACTGCCATTCGGTTACGGATAAAAATTATCAGACCACTGGACTTGCTGCTCGGGTCTCTAAAGGATTTCTCCCGATCCAAAGCGGCGACTTTGTCGCACACAGTCCAAAACCTGCCGGAATATTAGAGATTTTTGGACAAACGCGTCAGCGGTATGGATTGCGTCGACGGGGTCTGCGAAGTCGCGGCTTTCCTTTGGATGACCCGATCAGGCTTAACCGAATGGCAGCGAGCTACCTATGCTTTCTTATGTTGGTTTCATGCCGGCAGTGAGAATTATTCGGGAATATTCATTTGCTGACATCATCGTATAGGCGCCTGCGTTAAAGGCCCTCAGTCTTGATGGCTACAGGATTTTCCTGAGAAGCAATTTTATGAAATGGAATTCAGCATTCTTTTGTCCTGTTCAGCGGATCCTGATTGTTTTAACGATAAGTGTGGTTTCCGCTTCTGCTCAGGGACCCTTCATGAATGGATTCGATTTGGCGGGAGCCTCAATTCCCATTAGTGAAATTCAGCGTGGAGGACCTCCCCGTGATGGAATTCCTTCCATCGATGATCCCCAATTTCTTGATCCGTCGAAGGTCACCTTTCTTGATGTTGATGACCCTGTGATCGGCGTCAAGATCGATGGCGTTGCCCGGGCCTATCCACTGCGAATTCTGGTATGGCATGAAGTGGTGAATGACGAAATCAATGGTAAGCCTATTGTTGTGACTTATTGTCCTCTCTGTGGAACATCCATGGTTTTCGAAGGAGTTTTACAGGATAATGGGGAACCCCTTAGTTTTGGTGTCTCCGGCTTGTTATTCCGAAGCGATGTCCTGATGTATGATCGGCAAACGGAAAGCCTTTGGTCCCAACTCAGCTTAAAAGCTGTCAGTGGACCGATGAAAGGAGCCCCGTTGAAATGGATGGCCAGTGATCTGATTAATTATGGGTCATGGGTTCGGAAACACAGAAAAACCGGAACTCGAGAGGTGTTGTCCACGCAAACCGGAGCCGACCGAGACTATACTCGAAACCCTTATACATCCTACAATAACAGTAATGTTGTATGGTTTGTCGTACCGGAAAACCGAAGCGAACTGGCGGACAAGTCCTGGATTCTCGGCCTTATACAGGGTAATCAAGCCAAGGCTTATCCAATTAATTCATTAACTTTAAGAGGGTTTATCAGGGATAAGTTCGCGGGCAGGAATCTTGAAATCCGAATAAAACCGGGGAGCGAGGAGCTCAGTGTTCTGGACTTGGATACAAAGGAATTGCTTCCGTATACCCGGTCTTTTTGGTTAGCCTGACAGGCATTCTACCCTGATACTGAAATCTGGTTGCCCAAGATAGCCGTGGTGCAGGAAGGGGAATTCAAAGATCTGCTTCACCTCAGCTTTCTGGGAGATAAGGGTATCGATTATGCATTGGAAACATCACCGGATTTGATTGATTGGACACTCAGGTCAGTGTTTACAAACAGCGAGGGGTTGACTGATTTCATCATTCAATCGGACGCTGACCAGCCACGTCTTTTTTATCGAACCCAGGCGAAAAATCCCTGATTTGGATGAAATTTCATTTCGGCACTTGCTATAAAAAAGCAATTTGTATTTCAAATTTTGCTTTATTGGTGGGACAGGGAGTGATTCTTGGAGCCTCAGTGTCCAACGACTTGTTCGAAAACCGGACGGTGGTAGTGGGCACTGAAATCCAGATTTCAGGATCCAATGCCAAGGCAACTGTGGAAACTCGCGAACACCTGGCAGAGCAGGGAACAGGAGCGACTGTCTGGTGGACCTGGACCTCTCCTGTATCAGCACGAATCCGGATCACTACTGAGGGCAGTGAACTCGATACAGTGATGGGGATCTACACAGGCCAACGGCTATCCCGTCTAACTTTGGTAGGCGTGAATGATGACGAAGATAGTGAGGCCGGCATTTTCACGAGTTCAGTCGAATTTTTTTCTGAAGAAGGAATTACCTATCATATTGGGGTTGGAGGATATCAGGCTGATCCCGGGCAACCTGCGGAAACAGGGGTGATTCAACTTTCCATTGGACCGGGCACTGACGTTCAGGCACCGTCCTGGTCACTAACTGATACTCGTGGGAACCTGATCAATTCCGATGAATTGGAGGGAAGTGTGGTGATACTGGATTTCTGGACGACTACCTGTGCTCCCTGTATTCAGGAGTTACCGCATTTTATTAATCTCGTAAACCTATATCGTGACCGGGGTTTGGTCCTGATTGGTCTTTCCCGCGATTCTATAACCCATTTCGAGATGAACCAATTCATCAACGAATTGGTATCAATTATCCAGTTGTCTTCTCCGATCCAGGGCTGGAAGAAGATCTCGGAGGAATCGATGCCGTTCCGACGACCATGATTATCGATCGAACGGGGGTTCTCATCAGCAGCCATTTTGGTTTCCAGGAGTTTGATTTCTGGGAGGCAATGCTTTTACCACTATTGAACCAACCTCTTAACACGGAACCGGAAATTCCGGTTGAATTATATTTGCGACGATCCGGTAAACAACTGCTGTTGACATAGGGGAGTACGTTCAATGATTATATTGTGGAATTTTCTGACCGCCTCGAGGATCCTAATTGGGAGAATATGGAAACGAGGGTCGATCGGGAAGAAAATGAGTATCAGGTTCTTATCAATCCACAAAGTCCTGCGGCTTTCTTCCGATTGAGGAAACAATAAAGCCTTAGTCATGAACCGAAAGCGTGCCTTTACATTGATTGAATTACTCGTGGTGATCGCCATCATTGCCATCTTGGCCGGGATGCTTCTTCCCGCTTTGTCGCGTGCCAAATCCGCAAGTAGAAAGACCGCGTGCATCAATAATATCCGTCAGTTGAATTTGGCAGCATCCATTTATACCACGGACTACGATGGTTGTTTTCCTTCTCAGAATTCTCAATTCCTCTGGCCAGGGCAACTGGAGGGGAATCTGAAGAATCGCCGTGTGATGATCTGTCCCAGTGATCGGATCCCGTCAACCGTGCTGGCAACCAATGACATGCCCTCCTGGGATTTAGCGGTCCGGAGTTATCTGATGAATGGATTCCGCGATCTCATCAAGGATCAATTCGCGGCCAATGAATACAAAAGTTTTTTGAAAGGTTCTTTGCAGGCAGGAATCAAAGACAGTGGAATCCTGTACCCGGCAAAGACGATTACATTCGGTGAGAAGCAGACGGTTTCCACCATGCATTACCTGAATCTTTTTCAGTCGAACAGCGGCTACATCGATGAAATGGAAGAAAGTCGGCATCCTTCTTCCAGTCAGGCAACTGAAAGCGGGGTTTCCAATTTTTCCTTTGCCGACGGCAGTATTCAATCCATTAAGTTTGGGCATTCCACTTGCCCCGTCAATCAATGGGCAGTCAGCGACCTATGGCGGAACAATACGGCACTTTGCCGTCAACAGTATTAGTCGAAAACCAACGGGCGTGCTGCAC
>DUCD01000083.1:32125-34357 GCA_012959985.1 Verrucomicrobiales bacterium
GCTTAATCTGGTCAGCCAACGGAAAGCGGAGACTTCGTAGGACTCGTCGACGCAGTCCATACCGCTGACGCGTTGGCCCGAAAAGCTCGGAGATTCCGGACGGTTTTGGACTGTGTGCGACGGAGTCGTTGCTTTTGATCGGGAGAGATACTTTGGAACTTCGGGTAGCATAGCCCGTGGGCTATTAATTTTTATCCTTAACCGAATGGCAGTAGGGCTCGCTGTCCCAGGGCGCCGCTTGAATTGGTGAGTATGGTCGCTTCGTTCGGCGCGCTGAGACAGCACGTCCTACCCGTCAGCTGGAACTTCAATTCTTTCATTGATCTTCGATGTTTGCTTTCTTCTGCAGATACAGTAAGCATGGGGTTCGACTTTCACCTCCAAACTGCATGTCTGACTTGGTCAAACCGCCCGCACTCAAGAAAGGAGATGTCGTTGGCATTCTCTGTCCTTCCAGCCCGCCTTCGGATCCGGAAATGATCGAGCGTTGCGTCAAAGCGTTGAAATCTCTTGGCTACCGCCCTCGGACCGGGGGAAATGTAGCAAACAGGAATGGATTCCTCGCAGGTTCCGATGCGGATAGATTGGACGATCTGCATTCCATGTTCAGGGACCCTGAAGTCCGTGCCGTTTTTTGTGTCCGGGGAGGCTACGGTTTGACTCGGATTCTCAATTCCATGGACTTTGATCTGATTCAGAGTCAGCCCAAAATTTTTATAGGATTCAGTGATGTTACTGCGTTGCATTGCGCGGTCTCACGATACTCGGACTTGATGACTTTTCACGGTCCGACTCTTGCCGAATATTTTGTTGAACAAGGAACGGATTCAGACTCGGTTCGGTTTTGTCTGGATATGCTTTCTGGAGACTGCAATGGATTTAGTCTAAAGGAATATTTCCCATCCAGTTGTCCCATTTCCTATAGGAAGGGCAAAGTAGAAGCTCCCTTGGTTGGAGGGAATCTTTGTGTTTTGACACATCTCATAGGGACACGGTTTCAACCGGAGGTTTCCGGGAAGATCCTTTTTTTTGAAGAGGTTCACGAAGTTCCCTACCGACTGGATCGAATGCTGACACAATGGCTGGATACGGGGTTTCTGGATGGCGTTGCCGGAATTGCGGTCGGTGAATTGCATCGGTGCCGGGATCCTTTATCAGGAGAGACTGAAGAATACCGTCAGACAGCCATGGAGGTTTTTGAGGAGCGATTGTCCGGGCTGAATATCCCTATCGTATTCAATCTTCCGTTCGGTCATGGCAAGAGGAATGCCACCCTTCCCGTAGGCGGACGGGCCGTTCTGGATGGGGATCAGGGAGATCTATACGTCGCTTCTCCGGAGTTGCCGTCAGGTTCGATATCTATCGGGCAGAGTCGATAGAGACCTCGGGGTCAATTATGATTTCCACAATCTGATCGAGGAAATCGGTTAGAGAGACATCAGGATTCTTCGAGTGGAAATCATTCAGAAAAATGGAAAAGACCAGAGGTTCTCCAAACTGGTTCGTGAGGAAGCCAGACAAAGCCCGGGCATAGCGCAAGCTGCCGGTTTTTGCTCTTAAATTATTTTTGGCGGGTGAATCCTGAAATCTTTTCCGTAGAGTACCGTCGACTCCTGCAATCGGCAGGGAGTCGATGTAGACCGTGGCGTGTTC
The DNA here is from genome assembly GCA_012959985.1 of Verrucomicrobiales bacterium. Classification (GTDB taxonomy): domain Bacteria; phylum Verrucomicrobiota; class Verrucomicrobiia; order Limisphaerales; family DUCD01; genus DUCD01. Next base: position 33,779 of record DUCD01000083.1, read on the forward strand.
ATGTCGGGCCATATAGCGGAGCAATTGAACGACCGCAGAGGGTTTTAATCGGTTCCTTCTTGAAAGCCCTGAACCTTCTTCAATCAAGGCATCCTCAGCAGGAATGCCGACCTCGGCGATGAAATTATACATTTCCTCAATTCCGTGCTCTTCCGTTGTTTTCGATTGGGAAGGCGCTTCGCCTGAATGAATATTCCGGTTTTCTCTTGAAATGCCGGCATGAAGCAGCAGGAGTTGGGCGTTCTGGTTGCTTGAGGTTTTCTGAGTTTGAGTCAGAATCTCCCGGAGGGGAGGAGAAGAAACCCGGACCAATTCCACTTTGTCCCTTCTTTTGCGCACAGCAGTCGATAAATCCGTTTTGTAGTTCCCGAACGCTTTCCCGTTCACCTCAATCCCGGCTTTTATCATCGCGGATCGCATCCATGATGCAAAAAATGCTGCGGAATCGTGGATGGCAATGGTGTTTGTAATTGTTGAAGAACCCGCCGGGATGACCCCGTTTAGAAAAACCCGATTGCTTCCGATTGGACGGAAGACTCGGATTGATGATTCTGTTTCTGGAAGGCCTGTTTTCAAATG
>DUCD01000083.1:34367-36711 GCA_012959985.1 Verrucomicrobiales bacterium
AAACCACAGGAAAACCATAGAAACCCATAGAAATCCACAGGAATTCGAAGGAAATCATGTGAAATCCAGTGATTTCCATTGAAATTCAATGAGGATACTTCGGCACCGTAGTACCATTGGAAATCATCCCATTCCCAGCCTAGTCCCAAGGGGGGACCGTTGAAGTAGCTGGCATCCCCTACGATGTTTCCCTCAACAGACTTGATTCCTAATTGAATCAGTTGATTCACGATTCCATCAATCAGAGATCCCCTTTGATCTGAAGAAGACTCGGATAAAAAACCGGGATCACCTCGACCAAAAACAATGAGATCGCCCTTGATTTGCCCTTCTATATCCGGGGGAGATATTGAATAGATTGATGTGGATACGGTGTAATCCGGCCCAAGTCGATCAAGGGCGAGAGCCGAGGAAAACAACTTCACATTGGATGCCGGAATGAAATAATGGTTTTCATTCAAGGCAAAAAGCCGTTTTCCGGATTTGGTGGAATTGATTTGAATGCCCCATAAGGCCGAGTCAAATTCAGGTAGACAGGTGAATTCTTGCAGGCGTTTTTCCAGAGTGATTTGGTAATTGGAAGGGGGTTCGACCGCCTGGATTGAGAGAAGACAGCCAGCTGAAACCAGGAGGAAAAGTAATTGAATCAACGTTTTTTTCATGAGAGGAAGACTGTTTGTAGGTCGTGATTTCAGAATTCAGTAGGATGGCTGGATCGCAGGGTGGGAATTGCCAGGTTATCATCTCTTTTTTCAATTCATCATTTTCTGACTGGGACCGGTAAGATTGTCAACTTTCCAAATGACTGGACTGGGCGGATGGGAGGGAGAGCGTTCCTGCCATTCGATTAAGGATGAAAAATATCAGACCACTGGACTTGCCGTTCGGGTCTCCCGAGGATCTCTCCCGATCCAAAGCGGCGACTTTGTCTCACGCAGTCCAAAACCTGCCGGAATATCAGAGCTTTTTGGACAAACGCGTCAGCGGTATGGACTGCGGCGACGCGTCCTGCGAAGTCACCGTTTTCCGTTGGATGACTCGATCAGGCTTATCCGAATGGCAGTGGGGAGAGCTTCCTCGCGAGCCGAAGATGAGTGAGTAGAAAGATGACTCACTTTTGTTCCCTCCCCTGGGCAATACCTAAATACTAAAATAAGGTCATGCACCGCCAAAATGAGAGGCAATCAGGGGTCCTTGAAAGGGTAGGATCTGGAATGGAGACTCGATCTTTTACAGATTCTGTAAACCAACCCAGCGGATTAAAGCTGGCGGTAAAGGACAAACATAATCACATCGGACGGTGCGTAGCGGCTGCCGCTCGAGATTCCATCGCCATCCGAAGTCGTTGCCTGGCTCTGCGGAGCGATATTTCCAGTCATACTCAGGACCTCGACGTGATTGGAGGAAAGCCAAGTGTTAATCTTCTGCTCCATATGGTCCAGATCGTTTTCGATTCCCTTAAATATTTTGACTTGCTGCATGTCGACAATTCCCATTCGCCTTTTTCCGATCCAGGAGGTTTCAAAGCTGGAATGGCGGCGCATCTATTAGTAAAAGATGCTTTTTTAATTTTCAAGCCATGAATTTAATAGTCACCAGGCGAGGAGGAGGATATTGAACCTCAGATGCTGAGCAATCCGGTAGGGAGCGCTGTCTCGGCGCGCTATGGACAGCACACTCTACCGGACCGGTAATGTTTTTCTATGAATTGCGGGCAACTTTCAGTAATCGAACAACTGGTCCGAGTTGAAGAAGCGCTTCAGTTCGATAGTTGCGGCTTCGGTGGAATCAGAAGCGTGTACGATATTCTTCATCACGTTTTCCCCGAGATCCCCCCGAATTGTTCCTTCAGGAGCTTTGGTCGAATCGGTCGGTCCCACCATTTCCCGTATGCGGACAATCGCATTCTCGCCTTCCAGAGCGAGCGCAATCACGGGAGTCGACTGCATGAAAGATTCGATTTCGGGAAAGAAGGGCAGTTCCAAGAGGTGCGCGTAGTGTTCCCTCAGCAATTCTTCACTGAGACGTGCCATTTTACAGCCTCTGATCTTAAATCCGGCAGCTTCAAATCGTCGGATTGTTTCACCGCAATGTCCTTTACTGACTGCATCCGGCTTAATGAGAATTAATGTTTTTTCCATACTTGGCGGCGAAACTTAGATATAATAACTGAATATGAAAAGAGAATTTGTTTGGTATTTTTGAAAGGACAGAATACAGAAATGGAAATTATCATGGTCGGACAGGAAATAATTTCATCTGTTTTTGTCCATTCCATCACTTTGCATATCACTACGCATATTCAACTAACAGAAATGACAAAGGACATCAAAAATTCCTCCCT
>DUCD01000084.1 GCA_012959985.1 Verrucomicrobiales bacterium
AATCGCGCCCAAAGGGCGCGAAATGTTTTTGGACGAAAAAATATTTTGTTCAAAAAAGTAATAAAAAAACCAGCAGAAAGTAAATTACCACCTCCCATATAAGGTGCAGCTGGAGCCCCTCCACCAGCAGCGCCGCCATAGGCAGCTCCGCCCTCAGAGCCGTAGCCTCCGCCTCCGCCGCCACCTCTACCACCACGTCGGCGGCTACTAGCGCCACCGCCGTAAGATTCTTCACCACCTCTTCCGCCACGTGATGCACCCGCTCCATACTGTGCTCCCATATTACCGCCATAAGGATTGGCGCCGGCAGCACCATAACCCCCAGCACCATAACCCCCAGCACCATAACCCCCAGCACCATAGGGGTTAGCCCCCACCATGCCTGCCATGGGACTGCTCTGAGCCCGAAAACGAGCACTGTTGGCATATGGGCTTGCTCCTAAAGCAGATCCTGAAATTCCCCCACCGAGTCCATACGGATCTCCCGCCATCCCGGCAGAAGCAGCGGCACCGCCACCTATACCATAAGCCGACTGCATACTGTCGGGAGCCATGCCATATCTGGAAGCCATGCCTGCATCCATTCCACCCCCGCCCTTGCTTTCTTCGCCATACCCCGAATACTGGGCGGCAGCCCCCATTCCGGATCCGTAGGGATCCGCTGTCAGCTGCTGTCCACCACCGTAGGTTTCCACTTCAACATTCTTAACAATTATAAAGTCCTCCACGGCAGCGAATTGCTTCAATATAGAACCTAATTCCGAAGAGAAAAGCAGCACGGTCAATTCATAAGGCATGATCCGTGCGAGTTTGGTATCTTTGGGTTGTTTGCTCTGAACCAGGCAATCCACGGAACCGGCCTGGTCGTTGGAGGAAACGGCTGACCGACGAATCCGAAGTAATTCCGGTATTTTTGCGGCATGGACCACTCGACTGATGGACTCAATATCGTTGAGCTGTTCCAAGAGAACAGGGAGCTGAGGTTCATCGAAGGAAATCACATTTTTCTGGGCGGAAAAAGTCCAATCGTAATCATCGGGAAATTCCACTCCTGATGCCGTATAATCCCGTTCCAGTTGGAATAATTTGTTATCGAGCAACTGGCTGAATTCAGCTTTATCGACCTTGTTGGTCACCTGAATTTCAGTAAAAAGCTTCTTGGAACTCTCCACAAAGTCCAGCACCCTTTTTTCGTCCTCTCCGGCAGCCTGGATGTTTTCTTCGTCCGGTGTCGAGGCGAGGTTCTTCAACCGGCCCCATTCATCTTTGGTATTCTGCCACTCCCCACTCACCTGTAGGTCGTTCTGGATTTTTCCAAATAGAAAATAACCGGAAGCACCGAGAATGCCTAGAGACATCAGGCCTCCGATCAACATCACCATATTTCGTTTGAGCCACTTCATAACGTCAGTCGGTTAAGGATTGTTCGAGTTGGAGTTTAAAGCTGAACCTGAATTTAGGAAGTTCAACGTCATTCAATCGTTCAATGTTACCATCGAGAACGGTACCCTCTTCATTGAACATTTCACTGGCTTTGAATTCATCCTGCAAAGCGAAGGCCAACTCTCTGGTAAACCCGGGACGGCTGACGACTTCGCTCAAATCCACAGCGGTACAGGTAACGTAGAGTATTGTTCCTCCTGAACCTCCACTACCGGCAGCTGGAGCACCAGCGCCACCGGCGGCTCCCATACCATAGGGATCGGCCATCCCCATCCCCATCCCGTAGGGGTCCGCTCCTGCTCCCGTGCCATAGGGATCGGCCATAGCCGCATCACTTCCAGCCATAGCGCCACCAGGCGCGGGCATCGCCAAACCGTAGCGGGCCGCCATAGTGGGATCCATCATTGAAGAGGGAGATGCTGCCCCGGCATCATTCAGAGTAGCGAGTGAAGCCAAACTTGGTTCTTCGTCGGAAAGATGTTCGATCCAGATATTTGGTTCCACTGCCAGAGAACCGTTCTTCTGGACTTTCTGTTCGGTCATTGTGATCACGCGGTGGATTTCACTGAAAATATCATGCCAAATCAGACGGTCAGAAGACCAATCCGCAATCGAATCTGCATCGTTTTTTGCGGTTTCGACCTTATTGAGAACACCCTTCAGTCGACTTTCCTCAGATTTCAGAGGCTGCATTAAGTCAGTCAGCTTACCGATAGCAATGTTTTTCTCGGCGGCCACTTTGCTATAGAAACCGCCTAGAGCCAGAATGACCATGGACAAGAGAACCACAGCAGCGACAAAAAACGGTTTTTTCTGATTGAAAGCCTGACGGCTGAGAGCGCTTTTGGGCATCAGGTTCAGTTCGACCGGGCATTTCACCACGGAGCGAAGTCCCAAGCCGATAACCTGGCCCATTGCATGGGTCACCGGAGCCAAACTCTCAAGATCCACTCCCGGGGCGATATCGACATTCCTAAGCGGATTGAAGTAATCCACTTCAATATTGTTCAATTTTTCGGAGAAGAATTCCGAGGTATAGGGCATCAGAGTCGCCATTCCCGCCAAGAACAGACGATTCGGGGCGGATCCGCCCTGTTGTCCGCGGTAAAATTGCATGGTCTGATTTATCTGCAGATGCAGGCGGGTCATGACCTGACGTGCAATCTTGGAAATCTGGGCCTGCTGAGGATTTTCCGGCTCTTCATAAGCGCCCCCCAAACTGACGAAACCTTCAGTGATCTTAAACTGCTCAGCCTTGACAAAAGGCATTTTAGACTCAGTGGCGAAGTCCTGAGTGATGGCATTGGCACCGATATTTATGCTTCGGGCAAAAATTTTACCTTTTTCAAAGAAGATCAGGTTACTGGATTTGGCACCGATATCCAGCAACATAGTGCACCCTTCCAAATCCCCGTAATTATAACGAAAGGCGTTACAAAGCGCTGCGGGCCCGACATCCACCAGCTGAACCCGCATTCCGAGGTCTTCGGCAATTCCGAACAAACCTTCGACAATACCCGTCTTGATGGCTACCAAAAGCACTTCCAACTCACCTGTCGGGGTTGTTCCCAGGATTTGAAAGTCCCAAACCACTTCCGTCAAAGGAAAGGGAATGTTCTGTTGGGCTTCATACTGAATAATCTGGGTTACTTTGGAAGTGTCTACCGGAGGAAGTTTGACAAACTTGGAAAAGACGTGAAACCCCGGAGCACAGATCATGATCTGTTTGGAGGCGATAGACGCTTCGGAAATGATAGCTTGGAGATTGCGTTTGGTAACTGCTTCCCGCTTGCTTTCCAGCGACCCTTCCAATCCCAGCGGTTTGACGCCGAAATTCTTCAACCTCAATGCACCGTTTTCCGTCGACTCGAATTCGGCCAATTTCAGGCTGCCTGCACCGACATCAACCGTAATAAATGATTTGGACTTCAACATGACATTAATCGACCCTTTCAAGCAAATGCGTAAACAGCTTCGACGCGAATTCTCTATCCGGAAGTAACGTGGCGAGCACGGTTACTGAGAATCCCTACCTGCGTCAAATAAAAAAGCCGTTTTACTCATTTTTTCGCCGTTTATTTATCCGACATCCCAAGGATGTCTGGATCACGGAGAAAATGTTCTTTTATTACACCAAATTTCAAAGACCATGAAAAGAAAAGATCAGGATATTCGTCGAAAGAAGAAAACACAATGGGAAGCAAACGGATTGAAACGTGGAGATTCCAGTGTGATGGGAGTCCCGAATGAGGTGAAAAAGGAGAAAAGGAGAAAAGGAAGCTACGACTCCCGAACCGAATGGAAGAGGGACTTCGTAAGTCTATTTGGCCCCGGTCCCCAGCAGAACGATGGGAATGGTTCGCAGGAGTATTTTAAAATCGAGCCACAACGACCAGTTATCAATGTACTCAAGATCCAACCGGACCCAGTCTTCAAAGTTCTTTACGTTATTTCGGCCGGCAACCTGCCACAGGCAAGTCAGGCCGGGTCTGACGCTTAGACGTCTTCGGTGAGCCATATCATCGAACTGGGCCACCTCATAAACCGGCAAAGGGCGTGGCCCCACCAGACTCATGTGACCGGTCAACACATTAAAAAGCTGCGGAAGCTCATCAATGCTGTGTTTGCGCAGAAAAAAACCAATGGGAGTGATTCTGGGATCTTCGGTAACCTTGAACACCGGGCCTGACATTTCATTGCACGCTTCCAATTCCGCCTTCTGCTGTTCGGCATTATTGATCATAGAGCGAAACTTGAGCATGGTGAAAGGTTTGCCATTGAGTCCACTTCGCTGCTGCCTGAAGAGGATATCCCCTTGGGTGGTGAATTTCACCATAAGTGCAATCACCATAAGAAAGGGAGATGACACGACGATAAGAAGCAAAGCTCCAAGGAAATCGATGATTTGTTTGGCCACAGCCTGCCAGGATTCTTCCGGAGCCGAATGAAACACCAGGATCGGTTGGCCGAACAACTCATCGATAGTGGTTTTGGAAATTTGTGTTTTGAAGAAATCAGCGGTCAACCAGACCTCCACGCCTTCGATTTCACAGGCGTTGATCGCTTCTTCGACTTTCCCGAAATAGGTATGGCCTGCGTTGATCAGGACGGCATTTACCGAATGCTTGTGGACGAGATCCACAAACTCCTTCATGGAGGATGATTCATTCAAGTTGAAACTACTTACGACCTCAAGATCACCGAAAGATTTACGAGACAGCTCTTCTTCCTGCTCGATTAGATCCTGTTGAGTACCTACCAGTATCACTCGTTTCTTAACCTGAGCTGCCGCCGATTTTGAGTGAAACCAAAAACGGAGTAACTCCTCCTTTAACCAGACAAGAGTCGCTCCTACAAAAGGAAAAAGGATTACGACAGACCGAGCAATATTATCATCTCTTACGACAAAATTCACAAAAATAACAACAATTCCGGCGAAGCAGGCTCCTTTGACAAGTTGCCACAATCTCGAACCTCGGTTCTGAAGCAACGAAGTGTTGTAAAACCCGTGAACCTCAAGACAGAGAGGAACCAAAGGAAAAATCAGGAATAGGTACCAGATATAATTGACATCAAAAGCATAGAGCCCATCAAGCGACGGGAACCAATTAGGTAAATCAGAACGGATCAGATGGGCCATCCAAAAGCCAATCGTGAACAGCCCAGCATCCTCCAACTTTCGAAGTCTCAGTCGAATTTTGCGATGCCGTCTCAGCATAAATATTGTCTCAGCAAAGGAAAAGCGCCTTAATTGCCGGATGACTTCCCCGAAGTCAACTGGAAACGAGGAACCGAAGCAATAATAAAGTCTTGAAGGTTTTGATAAGTTTTATCCTCATAACCAGGCGGACAGATGGAGTAATAAATGACATAGGACCATCGTTTCAGAACCTTTTGGGTCACTAGGTCGCGAGCCATCCACCACATTCTTTCCAAGTGGTCAGCGGTAATCTGATCTTCAGAAACAAACCAATAAATAAAAACAGCCCGGTAGTTCTGATCGGTATCGCCCAATCGGATTGATTTACTGAGAGTCAGCTTTTTAGCTCTGAGTGAGTAAGGCTGCGGTTCCGTTATAGGAATCTCGATGGACTCCGTATGATCGATGCTCCACCCTGATCCGGTCAGACAATATTGAGGCTTGTGGATACTGGTTCGATCCTTGAGCATCATTGTACACATGACCTCAATCCAATATTCGCCGGGCTCTGGATCGATCGGCAAGTATCGCATTCTTCCATAGGTGGTATCTTTAGGAAGCCATTCGAACTCCAATTTGGTGACTGGACGCCTTTCAGAGGTATAGCCCAGGATTGTTTCAGGCAGATCTATGGAAGTAGGCAAGGTTTTGTAAGCTTCCCCGTTTTGATCCATGACCTCAACCGGTATTTCAGCCAATCGAAGGCCCGGTTTGCCGAGTTCGGCCTGAAGTTTATGCAGTAATCCAGCCGTAGCGGCGAGCAGAACGCCGACAACGATGAGGATACTGTAGGATTTTCGGTTCATGCGGGTTTTTCGTCGGGGACGTTGGTAGATGGCTGCGCGTCTTCCTGAATTACACGGCTCAAGACGAGTATGAGAGTAATGGCAATGGCGAATGTGACAAACCCAGACCAATCGTGGACTTTCATCCCAATCTTCTGACCATAGACTTCCCCGGCTAGCATAATGACCAGTAGCCGTGCAATATTTCCTGCCAATGCCAGAGGAACGGTGGGAATCCAGGGTGTGAACCGCAAGGTTGGAATGTCGAGCGCAGCAATCTGATGGAAATCAACATAATCGTAGTTGTCCGGCATTTCGTAGACCTGCTCGGGCGGCAACTCCAGCTGTTCGACGACTGTATCAAGCAGCCAGCGGTCATCCGTTAGGCTGTGTTCGAGCCGGACGACTCGTTGTA
>DUCD01000085.1:0-3247 GCA_012959985.1 Verrucomicrobiales bacterium
TTACACCGCGGACACGCACTCATGGAGCAATATTCAAGCGGATTTCAAGGTTTCACAATCTTGTTTTTCAAATATCAGTCCAGATGTTACGGTCTCGGGATTGTGTCTCTCGCTGCGTTCGACAGTTGGGACGGCGTGTAAAGCGAGGCCAACGGTCTGGAAAACGCATCACCATTCACGAAAAATGCGGATTGCCGGAATGTCTTTATTCACAACGCATACGAAGCAGGCCGAGAGTATTCCTTGAAAAGTGACCATCCTCATGCAATCCTCATCATATACTGCCCCATGAAAAACAAACGAACTTTTAATGTTGGATGCAGAGAAGGATTCACATTGATTGAATTGCTCGTCGTGATTGCGATCATTGCGATATTGGCTTCTCTTTTGCTTCCGGCGCTCAGTGCAGCTGAAAGCAAAGCCAAAACAATTCAATGTCTTTCAAATCTGAGACAACTTGGAATCGCCGCCATCAATTATGCGGGGGACTTTAATGATTGGATTCCGGGACATGATAGTTGGGATGGCAACAACCGGCGTAATTCAATGAATTCGACAGGGCGGTTCCCGGAAGCATTGGCACCCTATATCTATAGTCAGAAAGTCCTTCCCCTTCGTAACCGGCAGCGAAACGATCCTCGTTTAAGCGAATTCTATAAACAGATGCCTGTCCTATTATGTCCTTCCTGGCCCGGTGGCCCGCCGAGTCATTTTCTCTGTTACACGATCAACGACTGGAATTGGGAGGAAGAGTTTCTCAACCTCTCTGCGCGAGGCCTCGTCGGCCGAACTGAATACGGAAGGCGAAACAGCGGTTTCCGCCTCTCTGCCGTGCTGAACCCACCCAAGCTTATTTATGTTATCGATGCTGCAGAGGGTTTGCGCGACAACTACGACCATCACCACATATTCTCATCGGATCATCTGTGGAACGGATCCCGACCACGTATGATAACTGGTTCGAGACATTCCAGTGGTGGCAGGGGAGATCGAGGGAAATACTTAGGAAACACCATATTTTTTGACGGCCATGCTGAAACGGTTCGATTGGGCACTATCGACCCGTCTGATTTCTCACCACACCAGAGACCTCGCCCCGCACGTTGAATATTAGGCAGTGAATGTAATGCGCCCGCTTGTCGTGTTCTGTTGTAGGTTTCGTGTTCATAATATACCCTTCCGATAGGAGCGATGCTTCATTGCCTCGCTCTCTATTCTATAGATTCGGGCCTTGATATAGCTATGATTGCGTCCCCTCGCCGGGGCGATGTATGGGCAGGCCTGCACTGTGGAGCGGAGCGACCACCCCTGCTGGGGTGATCACCACAGGTGCCGAAGCAAGCCGTGATTCACATAACGAAGGGAGCAGAGAGGAGGAAATCAAACATAGAAAACACCCATGACAAAGGGAAACACCGGTGAATGTGTTGTTACCTGAACATCGTAAAGTCGTAAGTAATTGGTGTGGAAACTGGAGCGGGTGAAGGGAATCGAACCCTCGTGTCAAGCTTGGACTGCCTTCGTATTTAAGGTTCATGGTCTATTAAATCAAAGAGTTTCAACCAGAACCGCATCACCTCAATCGCTCGATTCCACAGTAAATTGAGTTTGATTGGATTCAGTTTTATTTTTTACATACTGAAACTAATCCGTGAATTCTGCCGCTATCTTTTTTGAAGTATCATGAATGCACAAAATTCCATTTTGTTGACCCTTTCCCGGCTTCCCGCTCGCCTCGAGGCGCAACAAACCGCTCTGGTTTTAGGATTCAATGGACACGATATTCCGATATTGATTCAAGTGAAATTGCTCAAACCTCTGGGTGAAGCTCCGCCCAATGCCCCCAAGTATTTTGCGTCCTGCGAAATCGAAGAACTCGCTCGAGATCCACAATGGCTTCACCGTGCGACCAAAGCCCTGACAATTCATTGGAGGCGCAAAAAACTCGGCAGAGATCAGACAAAGAGGGCGTGAAGGTGGACACCTTTTCTGTGTTGGTTTCCCATTGGATTTGATTAACGTTTCAATGCGACATCTCCGGCATTGAGCTGCGCCCCCAATCTTATCTCATTTCTCTTTCCATTATTTCAGACGGTCAACGATTACATGTCTCGGATCGTCTTTCTCTCATATTCTTCCAAGGATGGGCACACAACCGTCGCCCCTTGTGCATAGGTTTGATGGACTGCCCGGCTGTTGTGTCCGAGTGCATTCTGAGCGTAGCGTTCAGGATAGCCTGCGGCTTGCGCTCTCTGTGCCCAGGCGTATCGGTAGGAGTGAAGACTGATTCCGGAGATTCCCAGGACTTTGCATTTGCGCCTGAACTCCGCAGCCCGGTGGTTGCTGCTGATTCGGGAGATGTGAGGAAAAAACTGGCCCTGCCCGGGCAGTTTCTCCAGAAGTTTCTTCATCCGATCCCCTATAACCAGGCAGGCCGGAGGAAGGTCTTTGCTCAGCTTTTTTCGATGGTATCTGATGATATTGAGACTTCGGTCAATGTTATCAGCCGAAAGATCTGCGGCATCTGATTGACTTGCCCCCAGTTCCCAGAGGAGTTCGCAGTAAAGTCGGCGCTCCTCGTTTTTCTCGGTGTCGATGATCTTGTTGTGTTCTTCCCAGGTAATTGCCCTTTTGTGCTTTGATTTGCTTTTCGGCCAGAGCCTGGTCGCAAGAATCGGCCAGGGCAGCCACCCGAGTCCAACGGCAAGATTATGGAAACGGCGGAGGTAATGGTTGGTGGCGCTGCCGTTTTGAGAAATGACCCGCAGCAAATCATCACCGGTTGTCTCGATGAGCTTGTTGTCACGGATCGAGTCGAATGCTCGACTCTGCATGGCTCGATGACAGCGTTGTTTTGTTGATTCCTTTCCATCGGAGGCCATCAACTCCATGACATCTCGCCATGTTCGCTTGGAAACCTCAGCGTCATGGGCCGCGAGGTAGGTCCTGGCCAATGCCAGATTGAGTTGCGGCTGGCTTTGGGAATCGTTTCTGGCGTTACGAAGCCGTTGGGCTTCCTTGTGGTTTTTGGTGAAGAGACTTTGTTGTTTCCCGGTCTGGGTATCCTGGATGTAGTAGACGCGTCCGCGTTTGAACAACCAATAGCGTTGCTGATTCATGAATTGCATCGGATTGTTAGGGTAGCGGAACCGTGCCGTTTAGTGTTAGGGAGGACTGAAGGAGGACACCGGGAGCTCGCTCGAGGAGTGAGTGAGGAACCGGCCGCCCTGACAGTTGGCCGTTTTTT
>DUCD01000085.1:3270-6287 GCA_012959985.1 Verrucomicrobiales bacterium
ACCCTTGGAAGCCCGAAGTTGCTGAACCGCAACAACTTCAAAATTGGCTCCAGAGGTAGGACTTGAACCCGGAAATAGCCGGATTTCCTAGTGTTTTTGCATGTTTCTCAGAGGATTACAAGACTATCCTCCCACAATCCGCCAGTAGCATCCCACTATCCCTGAACCATTTTTACTGACAGTTTTACTGACACCTTGTAGCGCGGCCGCCGGACCTTTTCATCCTATTTGGACCGGATGGTCCGACTGTTGTTTGACAATTACAAGATCGACTTTTCCCCGTAGACACCAGATGTTATTAATTGCCAGGGCAGAAAGAACGGGCGTTGCAGGGCTGGCGCCTTCAGGTTAGAATGCTTGCATGAGCGAAGTGGAAAGGAATTCTGACATCCTTGGAGGTGTCCCGGTTTTTCAAGGAACGCGAGTTCCGATCCGGAACCTGTTTGATTACTCGATGCAGGGAGGTAAGGTCCAAGAGTTCCTCGAAGACTTTCCGACGGTTTCATTCGAGCAGGTTCGACAGATCATGCAGGCTGCTGAGGTTGCGGTTGAAGCTTGAGCGATGAACGTGATTCTGGATGAATGCCTTCCAAAGCGTCTGGGCCAACAGTTGATGAACCATGAAGTTACAGGTTGCCGTTATAGGGCTTTGGGGAGTCACGAATGGGAAACTTTTGAAGGCGATTCAGGACAGGTTCGACGCCTTCATTACAATCGATGCAAATATAGAATATTTTCACTGTGCCTCGCAAAATCAGACAGTTGATTACAGACCTTGAGAAAGCTGGTTTTGCTCAGGTTTCAGGAGGAAAAGGATCCCATAGAAAATTTCGTCACCCACGGTTCTCCGGAGCGATCATTTTAGGGGGTAAGGATGGTGATGATTCTTACCACTACCAAGAACGACAAGTTGGAAACGCCATAAAAGAAGTCAACCGATGAAATCAAAAGATGCCTATTTAAAATTCGTAAAATGGAGTGAAGAAGACAATCTTTACGTTGGGTATTGCCCTGACCTTTTTCCCTGGGGTGGCGTATGTCACGGAGAATCTGAAGAGCCTGTTTATCGCGAACTCTGTAGCCTAGTGCAACAGGAAGTCAACGAATTGAAAACTTCGGGAAAGGATCTTCCTTTTCCGTATACTCGCCCGATGCGTGAGTCAATGACCTCCTGAATCTGTGGGTGCTTCATCAATCATCTGTTAAATTCCAAGCTACTTTGGGAAATGTTTGCATTTCTGTTTCTTTTGATTTCTTTAGTATTCTCAGGATATAATGGCAGGGGGACACTTCTCGATATGAATAGCGATGATTGTAGCCGACCGTTGAACTGCGCAAACGCCAAATCGCAGAACGAGTAGCGTTGCATGGCGAATTTTTATTCGGCGAGATGATCAGTGTTTTTTGTTTGGTTCTTGAGTCTATTCGTCGTCGATTGGTTGGTCGCAAATCAATCATCGAGTGGATCAGGGAATTGTGGTATCCAATCCAAGAACGGGTGTTTTGCCTTGATTGAAGCTGCTAAGCGGATGGACGTGCAGCCGATTGGTTTCGGTTGCTCTGAATTTGATGATCAACCGTTAATTCTTATGCAGCTATGGGCATTTCAAAAAGTCCATTGCATTGGGATTGCCATTTGTAATTTTCGCAGTTTGCGATTTTGATTACCGATACTCCAGCTCGCTTATTAGGAGTAATCCCACGAATGCCTGCATGAACACGGTGACCGTTGAAATACTTTTGGTATTCATCAAGTTTTTTCTCGAGATCTGCACCGTTCCAATAAAACACATGATCTAAATACTCTCGTCTGATGGTTCCTATTTTTCGTTCGATGAATGGATGCGAGCTCGGGACATAAGGCACTGTTCTCACGGATTCTATATTGAGTATTCGTAGGTTGGCTTTCCATTGAAGGTAGCGACGAGTCGCAACACTCGAGCAAGCATCGTAAGCAAAAAGTTCATCCCGAGCAGTTTACGGATGGATCAATGACCCGCAAGCCCGTAGGAATAAGAATTCGCCATGCACACCTTGTTTTTAGCGTCGAGCTTGAGCCCGGCATTCCAAAACCGCCAAAGGATGACGCGGCGTCCATTATGCAAACTGAATTATGACCCGATCAGGTCTTCCTACAACTTCGAACGAGATTGGATATCGACACTGCTGAAGACTCAAGAGAAACTGTTCAGCCAATTCGCACGAAACCGTGCTCGATTGAGGCAGCGCAACTGAGATTTCAACCACCGAATCGCTTGTATCATCCGGCTCTGGAAACTCCTCTTCATCCTGCGCGGGCTTTTCCGTCTTGTCACCCGCTACCGAATTGGTTTGTTGTCCAAGCGGTCGAGTAAGCCAATGCGACAATTTTGAACCAAAGGTTTCAATCTGCCCGTCGTCTATCGGTTCCGAAAAACTTGTATCTCGATTGAATGGCACAAACGGCGGTTCAACTCGAACGGGCCTTTCCCAGAGCAATCTCCCGCGCCCACGTGCTTCCCACTCGTAGAATGCATCGACTCGCTGCTGGACGCGCGGTGTCATCCACTATTTCCTGAACAATTCCCAGATGAGCGGTTTCTTCTCATCATCAGTCAGCGGTTTGAGGCCTTTTTCCGATGATATCGCATCAACCGTTTCGAGAACTGCACGATGCACAACCTCTCGATACATGTTGTTCTGATCCTCGCGGAAATAAGTCAATGGGTGGAACCAGGATTCGTAGATTGGACCGATGACCTATGGTTTACGAAATCGATTTCAGCAAATGGACTCACCTTGCCTCACTGGTGATTTACATGGGCTAGATGTTCTTAATAAACAAGTTACAAATTGAAGGAGATATATGTTCAGGGTTCAGATTTTTTTTGACATTGGTAAGGTTGATAAATTTGATAGCAGGCTGAACTCATATGAGCGGACATCAGATTGCTATCAAGCTTCTACCAGGTTGATATCAGGCTGATGTCAGGTTGATTTCAACCTGATTCCAACCTGATTTCAACATTAATTTCAAC
>DUCD01000086.1 GCA_012959985.1 Verrucomicrobiales bacterium
CCCGGATCTTTGAAATTGGCATCCATGCCTTCAACGTTCCGGCCTCAGCGCGACCGGCTTCAGGTACGAAGGCCTTAAACAAAGTGTGAAGAAATCAGACTGAACACAATGGTAAAGACGGGTCCTAATGGCCTTTTACTTGAAATCTTTTGTGTTTGTTTTTTGATCCGAACAGCATTAAGTTCAGATCACTGCGACACCACCGAATCCGAACTGTTTACCCGTGAAATCGCAATCGATCCCAAATCAAACATCTGATGAAAAAAATATTTACTACCGGCTTGCTGGGAGTTCTGATTATCCTTTCCGGCGGATACAACCTATCGGCCAAAGCAACAAAACGCGGAACAATAGGCATTTCCCTGCTGACCATGACCAACCCATTCTTCAAGGTGATTGCCGATGCTTTCACTGATGAGGCTGAGAAAAATGGCTACGAGGTCATCGTCACCAGTGGGGAGTTCGATGTCAATCGCCAGAAAAACCAGGTCAATGATTTCATCGTTAAGAAGGTTTCTGCCATCGTACTGAGCCCATGCGAGTCAAAATCCATTGGCACGGCCATTCAGGAAGCCAACGCGGCAGGCATCCCAGTGTTCACCTGCGACATCAAGAGCTTGGCCCCGGGAGCGGAGGTGGTTT
This sequence comes from Verrucomicrobiales bacterium, assembly GCA_012959985.1. Lineage (GTDB taxonomy): Bacteria > Verrucomicrobiota > Verrucomicrobiia > Limisphaerales > DUCD01 > DUCD01. Next base: position 643 of record DUCD01000086.1, read on the forward strand.
CCCATATCGCCACAGATAACTACCAGGGAGGCCGCCTTGCTGGTGAAGCCATGATTGAAGCACTGGGGGAAGCCGGAGGAAAAGTCCTCATCCTCGATTTCAAGCAAGCCGAATCCTGCCTCCTTCGGGTCAAGGGTTATAAAGAAATCATTGCGGCACATAATAAAGCCCATCCGGATCGGCTTATCAAGACCGTATCTGAACTTCCCGGCGACGGAAAAAAAGAACAGGGATTCAAGATGGCAGAGGATGCCATTCAATCGTTCCCCGATCTGGCCGGCATTTTCGCCATTAATGATCCTTCCGCTTTGGGAGCCTATGCCGCTCTGGAAAAAGCGGGAAAGGAAGATCAGGTCAAGATCATCGCTTTCGACGGCCAGCCTGAAGGAAAACAAGCCATCAAGGACGGTAAAATCTATGCCGACCCCATCCAGTTTCCCGACCGGATCGGACGCCAAACTCTGCAGACCATTCTCAAGTATTTCGATGGTGAAGACGTCCCCAAGGAACAGCTGATTCCCACCAGACTGTACCGGCAGAAAGACGGAATGAACGATCCGGATCTGCACTAACCGCATGGTTCCGGCCCCGACTCGCCCGAATGATTCGCCTCCCCTGCTGTCTATGCAGGGAATCCGCAAGTCCTTCCCAGGTGTCGCTGCATTGAAAGGCATTGAGCTGGAGCTTTATCAGGGCGAAGTGCTGGCATTACTCGGAGAAAACGGTGCCGGGAAAAGCACCTTGATCAAAGTGCTGGGCGGTGCCCATTTGCCCGATCAGGGAGACATCTTCATCCACGGTTCCAAAGTCTCCATTCACTCCCCGAGTCAAAGTGAGTCTCTCGGAATCTCGGTGATCTACCAGGAGTTCAACTTGGTCCCCAGCTTATCGGCCGTAGACAATATTTTCCTTGGAAATGAAATAACTCGTGGCGGCTTCATCCTCCGTGATCGACAACAGGCGAAAGCAAACGAACTTTTTAATAAATTCGGTGTGGAAATAGATTCCCTGCCGATTCCTCACAATCGCCCAGCAGCAAATCGTGGAAATCGCCAAAGCGCTTTCTCATTCGGCTGAAATCCTGATTATGGATGAACCGAGCGCCACCCTGACTCTGCAGGAAGTCGAACGTCTCTTCGAGATCATCCTGGAATTGAAAAAACAAGGTCTTGGAATTATCTACATAAGCCACCGACTTGAGGAGATCGATCAAATTGCGGATCGTGTTCTCGTCCTTAGAGACGGCACCTGCATTTCGACAAATGCGGTCGACGATGTCGATCGGAACCAACTGATCGAATTGATGGTCGGCAGAAAATTGGAAAACGAATTCCCCGCGAGAACGAAACAGCTAGGTGAGGAAGTCCTTTCCGTTTCCGACCTGAATCGAAAACCAAAAGTCCGCGATGTTTCCTTTTCGCTTCATCGGGGAGAGGTGCTGGGGATCACCGGATTGGTCGGCGCCGGCCGAACCGAAACCGCACGACTTATTTTCGGTGCCGACCCTCTCGATTCCGGTACCATTCGATTGTATGGAAATGAGGTCCGTATTCGCTCGCCACGGGAAGCCGTCCGTCACGGTATCTGCCTATTGACAGAAGATCGGAAATCACAGGGTCTGGTGCTCAATCGGTCAGTCGTCGAGAACTTTGCTTTGCCCAACCTGGAAGGATTTTCAAGATTCGGGCTGCTGTCCCTATCGCGTGAAATGATTCGCTACAAGGATTTTGCAGCAAGCCTTAATATACGGGCGGCCCGTCCCGGATTACCGATAAGCAACTTGTCCGGCGGAAATCAACAGAAGGTCGTCCTGGCAAAATGGCTGGCCCGAGATACGGAAATAATTATTTTTGATGAACCGACTCGCGGCATTGATATCGGAGCGAAATTTGAAATTTACCTATTGATCAACGAACTCGCAGCGCGTGGGAAAGCCATCATCCTGATCAGTTCGGAACTGCCGGAAATTCTGGGTATGAGCGACCGAATCCTGATCATGCATAAAGGGCGAATTACCGGAGAAATTACGGATATGGAAACCGCCACTCAAACAGAAATTATGCAACTTGCGATTGCCTGACCGCCATTCATCATCATCATCATGTCCAACAAACAATCACACCGATTCACGGCCGTTTTCAATGACTACGGAATGCTGGGCGTGCTTTTGCTGCTTTGTGTTTATTTCAGTTGGGTCACATTGGACGACCAGCACCCCAACGGGGAAAGCGGGGGAAGCCAACTGGCGGAAACCATTACGGATCAATTCGATTCGGGAACTACCGTGCTGATCATTGCCCGAAAAACAAAGGAGGATACCGAATTCACTAAAGCGCTTCAATTCGGACTCGAGGCCCGGGGTCTAACAGTTGTCGAGGTGGTTCAGGGTCAACCGAGGGATGCCCGAAGAGCATTGACTAAGGTAGCGGAAAGCGGAACCTCCCTGGATCTCATCGCCTGCAACCAAGCCACCCTGCAATGGAGTTTTTTTGAGAATATTCAGGAGAAGTTCCCACAGTTTCAAGGTTTGAAGTTGCTGGCACCCAAAAGCTACCGTTGGCCGAACTTCATGAAATTGGATAATTTGCTCAATATTGCCAACCAGATTGTGGTCATCGCTGTCATTGCCATCGGGATGACCTTAGTGATTATTACGGCCGGAATCGATCTGTCCGTCGGTAGCTTGATCGCGTTCTCAGCAGTGGTTTCGACTCTGCTGATTCGGGAAACGGCTGGAGCGGAAGAGGCCGGGGCCATGGGCATGATTCTCTGTTGCATCGCCGCCATTCTGGCCTGTGGCATCATCGGGGGATTCTCCGGAGCGATGATCACCTGGTTTTCAATACCTCCCTTTATTGTGACCCTGGGCATGATGCTCGTAGCAAGCGGATTTGCCTACATCATCGCAGACGGTCAGTCTATCTACCAAGTTCCGGAATCCTTCAATCGACTTGGAATCGGTGCCGATTTTGCCGGGATTCCCAATGCCGTCCTTGTCATGATATTTCTTTACCTAGCCGCACACATCCTGATGAGCCGCACGGCTCTCGGACGCTATATTTATGCTGTAGGGGGCAACAAGGAAGCTGCACGCCTTTCGGGAATCCCCGTCAAAGCTGTCATCCTACTTGTCTATACCATCAGTGGACTTCTCGCCGGTTTCGGGGGAATCATCATGGCTTCTCAATTAAAAAGCGGGGCTCCCACTTATGGAGTGATGTACGAACTTTATGTCATCGCAGCTGTCGTCGTCGGTGGCACTTCGCTTCATGGAGGAGAAGGTCGTGTCTTCGGAACCCTCATCGGAGCTTTCATCATTGCCGTGATTCAAAACGGCATGAACCTGACCAATGTGGAAAGTTATACCCAGAAAGTGGTCCTGGGTTTTGTCATCCTGGGGGCCGTCCTTCTGGATAATTTGAAAAAAAAGAAATGGTCCACCGGATAATTGGACAGCATCAAACGAATGCATAATTAGTTTTGACATTGACACGATCACGGTGTTGAATTTTATTTGTTCTGTGGCGCCGAATTGATTAATTCAGTTCAGCAGCCCAAAAAACAGGAGGTTTGTTATCCATTTAAACTGCGAACGCAGTTCTATCTTTAGGAGGATTGTACTATGTTATTCCATCTATTCAACATTCACCGACCCCTTCATCCCAGCCCGCCCTTAGGTCAATCAGCAACCACGAAAACCTATTCAAACAGGAAAAACCACTCACCTCTTAAAGGAATTGGGTTCCGCGACTACCGGATACTCGTAGCAAAACAATTACGTTGGTGGAGAATACATTTACGGAAATCACTCTGTTTCGCACTGTGTTTCCAATCAATTACACTTTGCCGAACCCACTGTCAGGCAAACGATTCAGCGACAGTTGAAAGGGTCAAGGCCATGAAACAATTCCTCGATAACCCGCCCAACATTGAATCCATGGTATTTGAGCGGGTCTATGTCCAACCGCCGTCTCAGGATTGGAGTGGGGCACTCAATTATCTGTTCAAAATAAAGTATCAACGCAATGCGTATTTCCTCAGAACCCTGCAATCACATGAGGAGGCCGAAGTAAAAAGCATTTCCAAAGAAACGATGATGGCCTCGCGCTTCGAAACCAATTGCTGGTCTTTTGCAAACGGCCTTTTCGAGCATGCTGTGGGTGATTATGGAAATAATTTCACTCTGGAGGATCCCATCAATATCACCCTACACGCCTGCAAAAGAATTGTCTCTGAAGTCATGCATCTTGGAATGACACATGTTAAACCCGACACTCTTAAATGGAACGAAGATTCCTTCGAAGCCTTATCATGGGATGACAGAATAATCGTTGGTGAAATCACTTTTAATACACAGCTGAACTTCGAAAGTATAAAATACCATCTGGAGGATGATCCAAAAACCTATTTTCACACCTACAGATTCCAAAATAAGTCTTCGGAAAAAGGTCGATTTCTACCGACCCATATCGAGATCAGCACTTCGACAAATAACAACCTCTCCTCAGCAATAGTTACCCGTAGTTTGCGTATTATAAATATAAAAATCTCTGAAAAACGACTCGATTACGATCATTACTCCCTAAGAAAATACGCAAAAGACGAAAAGGATATATTGATTTATACCAATAAAGCTCTATTCGCAATGACCCATGAAGAATTCAATACGGTAGGCAATGTAGAAAATAACAAACCGATTTCAGCCACTTGGTTCACCTTACTCCTTTTTGTAATACCAACGATCCTCGCCGGTATTTTCATCAGAAAACCCAATAAAAACACTCCCCAATAATCAATTATGCCGGTGCTTCAATTCTAATTGGTCGATTGCCTAAATCACTACATAATAAAATTTGACACAATTCCAAACTTGATGTTGAATGGTTACTATTATCAAAGGCGAATTGATAATTTCAATTCATTATCCGGTAAAACCGGGAGGTTAATAATTCATTCATACTGCAGGCACAGCTTTTGCCATGGGAGGATTACAATGTTTTTCAATCACCAAAAACCTTCACCGAAATCCACCTCAGATTCCGACTGCTCATCCTCATCCCGCATCAATCAATGGCAACTTCCCAGCGGTGACCCATCACTATTTTCACCGCTTGTATGTCCGATTCTTAAGCGAGTCATTGCCCTGTTAAAATTTGCCGGATTACAGATTTTCAAAGCCGTCATAACCCTGTCGATCATCACCCAGAATGCCCCATGCCAGACACAGGAACCAAGCACAGAAGAAATCGTCACTGCATTCAAACAATTCCTGGAAAACCCACCCATCATTGAAGAAATGGTTTTTGACCGCATTCAGATTGACCCCGCTCCTGACTGGGAAGGTCCCTTACAGGAAATCTTTCAGATTCGACACCAAACGGGTGATTACTTTTTTAGAAAACTGAAATCAGTCGAAGACGCGGACAACAAAAACCTGGACGGCGAAATGTTTATGGCCTCCCGCTTCCAAACCAATTGTTGGACTTTTTCATATGGGATTTTTGAACATGCCGTCGGCAACTATGGTGATGAACTAAATCTTGAAGTTCCAATTAGCTTCACCATGTATACTGCAAAAATGATGATGTTCGAAGGCATGCATTTTGGAATGGGTCATATCAAACCCTACAGCATTCG
>DUCD01000087.1 GCA_012959985.1 Verrucomicrobiales bacterium
CACGCTACAACTTGCCCGTATCCCCCACTTTTAATCGCACCCGTGCCCAGTGGTTAGATAATTGAAAGAAGAGGTGGATGCTTTCAGCCTCGCCAACTCGCGTTAACTAAGGGACAGGCCTTTTGTCAGTGCGAGTAATACGATCGTGGTAGAACGTATCGCTCAGAAAAAGAGAGAAGATAATCGAAGACTAAGCCTTGATAATTGGATTAATCCAGCGCACACCTTTGAATCGTTGAAAGTCAGTGTCGGCGGTATGGATGATTGCCTTATAGCGTCTCCCAATGGCTGCAATTTGTGCGTCCGTGGTCAAGTTGCCGCCCGTTCCGGCTAACTCAAGGTATTTGAAGGCCTGTTCAAGATCGGTTTCATGAGATTCAATCCATGCGGTTACGGGAATCTCCATCCACGACCGGACATGGTCAGTAGCCTCCTTGATTGACATAGGTTGCTCGAATATTTTGGTGCTGGTTCCGATTCGAATGAATGCAAATACAACGACAGGGCACAACCCGACAGGCTCTGATTCCGACATGCACCGACACCACCACTGAACGGCCCGATCATGAAACGGACTCGCCTCGTCATAAGCATAGAGGAGGAGATTAGCATCGGGCACGATCATGAACGCTTCTTCAGAGCTTGCTTCAGTTTGTCGGTTTTTCTGGCGAATTCTTCGATTTCCAAATCATCATCAAAATCTCTCATTTGGGCAGGATCCAATCCCGTTCGCATTCCCATCTTTTTCCCATTTACCTGAAAATCAGGACGATCATTTGAATCAGAGTCTCTCCTCAGTCCTCTTCGGAGAGCTTCGTTCAATGCCTGCTTAAACCCAATCCGGTTTCGTTGCATCTCCTCACGAAGCCTGTTTCCAATATCAACTTCAATCGTAACAGTCGTTCTCATATGAAGCATCTTATCATCAAAATAGCTTGCTGTCAAAGCATCAAAATAAAATAAACTAAGGGATAGGCCTTTTGTCGGTGTCACGGAGCATTGAAATCGGCATTCAATTCTTCCATATTCCGGCCTCGGCGCGGCCAGCTTCAGGGATGAATCGCGTCACTAAGGGAGAGGCCTTTTGTCAGTATTCCTTCTTTCCGTGTCATTGGCCGTGTTCGCCTTCGGTGATTTCCAGGATCTGGTCCACAGCTACATTCTGCAATATATCCATTTTTCCGCTCATCCAGCGGACCTCAATGCGATCTACCCGCGTGCGCTGCCCCAGTCCGAAATGAGGATGCAATCCGTAGTGACTTTGGTAACCGCGACCACTGTGGACCTCGTCAATCAGGGTTAAATCACCCGTCACCACCTTGATCCGCGCTCCGACTCCATCGCGGTTGCTGTGGCTGCCGCGCAGCCGGACCTGAAGCCAATGGTTCCGTCCGTCGCTTTCGTTCTTAAGGAGCGTGGGCTCGCGCCGCGAGTTGAGGAGCACGACATCGATGTCACCGTCGTTATCCAGATCATCAAAGGCAGCGCCCCGACTGCTGAGCTTTACCTCCAGACCGTCCCCGGACTGGTCCGACACATCCGTAAACTTTCCGCGACCGTTATTGGCCAGCAGCAGGTTGCGGGTCAGGTAGCTTGCGCTGTCATCCCAAAGGTCCACCGTGTCCTGGAGATGTCCACAGGCGATGAAGAGATCGCGGTCGCCGTCGTTGTCGAAGTCGACCAGTCCGGTACCCCAAGTGACCCGCGGAAGAGTGCCGGCGCCGGCGCCCGTTGAGTAGGTTGCGTCCTCGAACAATCCTTCACCCCGATTGCGGTAGAGCGTGGCCCACTGCTTCTGGTAGGATGTCATGTGAAAATCCAGTCGGCCGTCATTATCGTAATCGCCACATTCCACACCCATGGTGCCCTGACCCATTCCGTGCAGATCAAAGGCCAGACCGGTGAACATCCCGACCTCCTCAAATCGACCCGTGCCGTTGTTCCTCATCACGAGATTGCCCATCGCGTCGTTGCCTACGATGATGTCGGAGTCGCCGTCGTTGTCGTAGTCTGCACAAATCGTGCCCATGCTTGTTCCCTTGTGAGCCGCCACGCCGGATTCGACGCTGATATCGGTGAAAGTTCCGTCTCCGTTATTGCGGAAGAGTGTGTCGGGAACGGCGCCGTAAATCATAGGGCCTACGTAGGCGGGATGGCCGTTGACTATGCGGCTCCGATTCTTGTCGCAGGTGAAGTCGACATAATTGGCCACGTAGAGGTCAAGGTCTCCGTCATTCTCGATATCCAGAAAGCAGGCTCCGGCGCCGACCAACGCACCATTGGCAACCCCGGCGGCTAGGGTGACATCGGAAAAGGTCCCGTCACCGTTATTCCGGTAGAGGACGTTCGGTCCGAAATTGTTCAGGTAGATGTCCTGATCACCGTCGTTGTCATAATCGCCCGCGCAGATCCCCAAACCGTATCCGGTATCGCCCACGCCCGCCGAATCCGTAACGTCGGTGAACTTCCAGTCGCCTTCATTTCGGTAGAGGGCATTTCGCGGTGGAGGATTCCATTGGACGCCGCCCAATGGGGCGCCATTAAGAAAATATATGTCAACGTCTCCATCGCCGTCGTAGTCCAGCAGCGCCAGACCACAACTAACCGACTCAACGATGTAGCGTTGACCGGAACTGCCGTCGGTGTGCGTAAAGGTAATTCCGGTCTGAGAGGTCACGTCGCGCAGTTGAATTGAAGACGGTTCCTGTGCGGTCATGAATGAAGAGGTGCCCAGGAGAGTGGCGAGCGCGAACGCCCCGCCCCGGAGCCGGAGTATGCCGGCGACGAGTGGACATCGGGGAGCGGGGAGCGGATCGGTTAATTCCGAGATAAACCAGTCATGATTCAATCTTTTGCCGCACTCTAATCGCATAAGAGATAATACGCTCATGGTGCCTGTTCCGGCTGCTGCCTGCTGCTGCCCTCCACGATGGTGACCACGCGGTCCACCTTCACATCACGGACAATGTCGACCCCGCCACCGATCCAATTCACGCGGATCTGTTCGACAGAACTTCGTTTGCCCAAGCCGAAATGGAGCCGTTTCCCGTAATCACTCTGGTAACTGCGTCCGCTGTGGACCTCGTCGATCTGCGTCAGTTTTCCAGTCTTGACCGATACGCGTGCGCCAATGCCATCGCGATTGGATGTGGTGCCGCGAAGCTGGATCTGAATCCAGTGATTGGTGGCGGGTGAATCGTTTCTCAGGATCGTTGGTTTGCTTCGGGAATTCAGAATGACAACGTCCAGATCTCCGTCGTTGTCCAGATCGTCAAAAGCCGCCCCCCGGCTACTTAGCTTGGGCAGTAGCCCGTTGTCGCAATTCTGCGGCACATTGACAAATCGTCCCTGGCCGTTGTTATGAAGGATGATGTTGTGGGCGTTATAATGGGCGATGTCATCGAACTTTTCAACGTTGTCGATAAGGTGGCCACAGGCGATGAACAGATCGCGATGGCTATCGTTGTCGAGGTCAATAAGACCCGTGCCCCAAGTGACCTGTGGATACGTCTCATTGCCGGCGCCGGTTCGACGGGTGATATCTTCAAAGTAGATCCCGTTCATGTTTTGGTAAAGAGTCGTCAACTGACGCTGATACGACGTCGTGTAAAAGTCGAGAAGTCCATCATTGTTCCAATCGGCACACTCCACGGCCATGGTTCCGTGAACCATTCCCAGCATATCGTAAGCCAAGCCAGTTGTAAGCCCCACCTCTTTGAATCTGCCCTTGCCGTCATTTTGAAAAAGGAAGTTAGCCGCGAGGTCGTTTCCAATCATGATGTCCGTGTCGCCGTCGTTGTCATAGTCCGCGCACACCGTTCCCATTCCACTTCCCAAATGAGCGGAGATCCCGGTCTCCTCGCTGACATCAGTGAACGTCCCGTTTCCATCATTGCGATAGAGTAGATTGGAAGTCGGTGGGTAGTTTAGCGGGCCCACGTAAGAGGGGAAACCACCCATGTGCGATATTTTGTGAGTTTCAAACTTGAAGTCCACATAGCGCCCCACGAACAGGTCCAGGTCGCCATCACGGTCCATATCCAGGAAACTGGCTCCGGCCCCAACTTGATCGCCCCCCGCCACTCCGGCAGGCTGGGCCACATTGGTGAAGGTCCCATCACCGTTGTTTCGATACAGGGCGTTGGGTCCAAAATTGTTGACGAAAATGTCAAGATGACCGTCATTGTTGTAATCCCCGGTACAAACCCCCAGCCCGTAACCCGTGTCACCGACTCCCGCGTCCTGAGTCACATTCGTAAACTTCCAATCACCGTCATTCCGATAAAGGGCGTTTCTGGGGGGGGACTTCATTTTAGCGCCGGGCAAGGCCGAACCATTGAGAAAGTAGATATCCACATCTCCATCGCTGTCGTAGTCCAATAGCGCCAGTCCGCTGCTAACCGACTCCACAATGTAGCGTCGACCGGAACTGCCATCCGTATGGACGAAATCAATTCCGGTTTGTTGTGTGACGTCGTGTAACAGGATAGGACAACTGGAATCAGCGGCTAGGAGCGAACTGGTGGAAATGAGACCTGCAAGAACCCAAACGAACCCGCTTGGAGAGCGATTCAAAACATGAAACCCCGAACTCAAATTCATCTTAACGGCATTCCTGTTTGTTTTTTTGTGTTTGAAAAGATGATGTTCATGCAAACGCTAAGGAGCTTTTTTGAGTTGTTGGAGGAATGTCTGGAAGCGTTTATTGCCGGGGCTCAGTATGACGGCCTGCTCCATGGCTTCCACTGCGCCTGGGCGATCGTTGTTTCTTATGCGTGAGAATGCCAGTAGGTAAAGGTTCGGCCCGCTTTCAGGCTCTAGTTCCAAAAGCCGTTCCGCTAAGTTTCTTGCTTCAATGGGTTCGCGGTTGGATTTTAGATAGAGTTCGATCAGGGCCCGGTAACCGTCGGGCCTCTCAGGAGCGAGTTCCAGAACTTTCAGAAAAGCTTTCTCCGCTGGTTCGAACTGCTGAAGTCGGTAGTATATTTTTCCCAGAAAAAGATGGTTAAGGCTGCTGTTCGGCTGTTCGGCTGTAAGTTTCTTGAAAATGCTAACCGCTTCGGGGAGTGCCTTGCGCCTCATCAATAGGTCTTCCAGTGCGGCCCTGGACTGGATCTGTTCTGGATCGATGATGGCTGCTTTGAGGAAAAGCTTCTCCGCCTTCCGGTTTTGTTTATAGTACCGATTGATCTGTCCTGCTCCAAAAAAGGTTCTACCGGCTGTTTCACGCACCATGGGAAGTCCGGACAGGGTATCTTCCTGACCGCTTCGATCAGTTAATGCCCGACGATCGATGGCTTCAAGTTTCAGGAACTGCTCACGATACTGTTTCGCTGACTCAGTTTGCTCCAGCCTCATGCACGCCATGAATAGTCCGAAAAAAGCCTGAGTGTGGTCTGGAGTTAATTTGATAGCACTCTGAAAGTTTTTCTTGGCCGCTGAATGATTGCCTGTTTGGAGGTAAGACTGGCCCAATAAATAAAAGCTTTTACTGTTGTGTCCTGGAAGTTTGACGGTTTTCTCGAGAATGCCGATGGCCGCCTTGGCCCGGCCAAGATCGAGTAGGGATTGACCCAGGCGATGTAGAATCAGTAGGTTTATCCCCCCGTTCTTTAGGCCCTGTTCACATAGTCGAACAGCCTCCTCAAGTTCGCCTTTGTCGTAGGACACACGTGCCAGAATCTCATAGGCATCCGTTTGGCTCGAATCCAACTCGATACAATGCTTTAGGTTCTCAACCGCTTCACTGGATTGGCCGATATTGAAATAAGCCGAACCCAGTAAGGCATAGGAAATGGCGCTTTTTGGGTAATTCTTTACGATCTCTTGTGCTGCCTCAACCGCCTCGCTCTTCCAAGCCGCCGCTTGTTTCATCGGTTTGGAGACAACCGTAGATGAGGGATCGTGGGTCGCAGAGGAAAGATTGGAAGAGGTCTCTCCAGAAACCGCCTGCAACACTGCTGAATTTTTCGCCCGAGGAGGGGCCTGCCCTCGAACAGAACCAATCTGAAAAGCACTGGTGACAACCATGCCCATGATTAGCATTGGTAGCGCCCCGATGCATCTACTGCGTGATGCCTCCTTAGCGCTTTTCCTTGAGCGCCTAGAAGAATCCATTTTTCCTTTTTTACCGATAAGTCGATGGTTTGATTGGGTCTGCGAGGCTAATGCTCAGGTGACCAGCGGTCAAGCCACAGATTGAGTTGCCGAAAACATATGCGCCGAAGTGGCTCACCGACAGTTTGTGTTCACGATTCCCAAGCGCTTCCGCCTCTA
>DUCD01000088.1 GCA_012959985.1 Verrucomicrobiales bacterium
GAAGCCTATGTAGATTCGGTCCAGGGGTTCGAAGCGTCCGGCATCATTAATAGCAGCGAGCAGTTTCCAACATTAACCAAAGCCATCATTCAGGAACTCAATGAAAAGGAAGGCGAAAAAAACATCAGCCTCGGATATCACGTGATTGAGTTTCTGCTTTGGGGACAGGACACCGACCCCATGGGGCCGGGCCGACGGAGCTACACTGATTATGTGGATTCGGATTCGAATCCGGCTCCGGCACGAAGAGGAACCTATCTGAAAATCGCCACCGAATTATTACTGAAAGCCTTACAGCAAGTTGCTGGCGGCTGGGCGGATAACGGAGACAATTACCGTAAAAAACTGCTTTCGATGCCGGCTGATCAGGCACTTTCCCGGATTCTGATCGGCATCGGAATCCTCTCCGGACCGGAGCTATCCGGTGAGAGACTGACGGTTGCCTACGTGACCAAAGAACAAGAGGAAGAACATTCCTGCTTCAGTGATACCACCCACTTGGACATGATCAACAATGCCCGAGGCATCCGCAATATTTACATGGGAACTTACCGTCGCATAAACGGCGAAGTGGTATCTGGCAAAGGAATTCACCATTTACTCATGGAGATGGATTCTGAATTTGCCGATGAAATGAACGGATGGGTTCAGGCAAGCCTTGATTTGGCCAGGAAAATCCCCCCACCATTCGACCAAGCCATCCTGGGAAAACGCACGGCACCCGGACGAATTGCCATTAAGGCTCTGATTAATGCGCTGATTAAACAAAGCACCGGCACCGCCCGGGCAGCAAAAATTCTGAACCTCCCCATTCATGAACAGCAGTTTGATTCACCCATCTAAGCGGAGTCCGGTACGAAGACTTACCGCAGTGGGGACCTTGCTTGCAGGACTGGTAATCAGCACGATTTTTCACCAACCAATCGTCCGTGCAAAAGAAGTTTCGGAATCTTCCGATTCCGGGATTCCGGAGCGCATTTCCGAAAAACTCGGAGGTGAGACCACCATTTATGACCGCACGCGGCACGCCTTCAGCCGACCTATCCCCGACATTCTTCCAGCGCATCGAACCGAGTTTTTTGTCGGCAACTCCTTTTTCAATCACAACTGGGTGACCGCTCCAGCCTCGACCGAAGCGCGCGACGGATTGGGACCACTTTACAATGTGCGCTCCTGTTCAGGGTGTCATTTCAAGGACGGACGCAGCCGCCCACCCGAACCGGGATCACCGATGACCACTATGCTTCTCCGCATCAGTATTCCGGGAATCGGACCTCACGGAGCTCCGATTCCCCATCCGGTATATGGAGATCAGATTCAAGGAAGAGCTGTTCTGGGAGTCCCCCCGGAAGCAGACGTCATCGTGAGTTATCAATCCCAATCCGGGACGTTTCCGGACGGCACACCCTACACCTTGCGCCAACCTGAATATTCTCTGGAGAATCCCGGTTACGGTGCCTTTACCGAACCTCTACTCACCTCTCCTCGTGTCGCTCCGATTATGATAGGCCTGGGACTTCTTGAGAGTGTGCCGGAATCATTGTTGGCGAAAAACGCTGATCCTGAGGATTCGGATGAAGACGGTATTTCAGGACGAATGAACCGGGTCTGGGATATCCGGAAGCAGCAAATGAGTTTCGGGCGATTCGGATGGAAATCGGAACAACCCACGGTAGAGCAGCAGGTCGCCGGAGCTTTGGCTGGAGATATCGGTATCACCTCATCTCTTGTTACCCGCGAAAACCATATGATGTCTCAGGAAACCTGCCTTGACCAGCCAAGCGGTGGGTCACCTGAAATTTCAGATCGCCTATTCCAAGCCATTGTCAGCTATTCGAAGACTCTAGCGGTTCCGAGCCAGAGGAATGCCGGTGATCCAGAGATCCAACGGGGATGGAGCCTCTTTCTGAACACCGGATGTGCCGATTGTCATCTCCCCGCATTGCGAACCGGCACCTCCCGGGGATTCCCGGAACTCTCCAACCAGATCATCCACCCATTCACCGACCTGCTGCTTCACGACATGGGTGAGGGTCTGGCGGATCATCGCCCTACCTTCGAGGCTTCCGGCAAGGAATGGCGCACCCCTCCTCTGTGGGGTATCGGCCTCATCCAAACGGTCAATGGACATTCATTTCTGCTCCATGACGGTCGAGCTGAAAACCTGATTCAGGCCATCCTGTGGCATGGGGGAGAAGCCCAGTCCTCCCGAGACCAATTCATGGCACAAAACAGGACCGACCGGAACGCTCTGATCAAATTCCTGAAGTCGCTCTGAATGAAAAACTGGAATAAATCCTCACGGGCTGCAACGATAACAGCCTTGTCTTTGCCGGTATTGCTATTCTGCTGCCTTCTTGTATCGTCTCTCTCTCAGACCCGGAACTCTGCCGTGACCGAAATCGACCGTAGGAGAATTCTGGGAAATCTGGCCGATCATTTCATTCTTCCCGGTTACCGGAAAATGGTGAAATCCACCAACACCTTATTGTCTCGGGCGAAATCATTCGAAAAACAACCCAACCAGGAGAATCTGGAGAGTTTTCGTAGCGCTTGGACCGAACTGATGATCGCCGCCCGGAGAATGCAATGCCTTCAGACCGGCCCCATCGTCAATCTGGAATACGATTCGTCATTTTATTACTGGAGAGTGCTCCCTTCACGTATAGGGCAGGTTCTGAAGAGAAATAGTAAATTGGATCAGGATGAAATCGAGGATCTCGGTTCAACTTCAAAAGGATTATTTGCTCTGGAGTTCCTCTTGTATAACGACGGCAGGTCTCAACTCAACCGCAGACAACCTCTACCTAACCCCCCTTCCGTGAATCCCATGCTGGGGCCCGAAGAATCTCGGCGACGGCAATATGCCACTGCTTTAGCGAAGGACCTGCACCGCAAAGCAATCGATATATATTTTGCGTGGTCAGGCAAAAAATCCAAAGCCCGCACCGAATTCATTGAATCAGATCAGCAGTCAATAGAGTTGATTGTCAATCAACTCGTCCAGACCATCGAGGAAACCGCCAATCTGCGCCTGAAATTCATCACTGACATGCCACAACCGATATCCAGGCAACTTGATCGAATCGAAAATGGGAAAAGCTCAACCAGTCATTTGAGCGTGCAGGCGATCATGATAGGAGTCGACGAGCTGTTCCACCTTCCGGGGCAAGTAGCCTCCCTGCATCAAGTCCTGAAAAAGCAGAATCCAGCGATAGCCGATCGATTGTCCCAAGAGTTTCAGGATTCCCTGGACAAAATAAACCCGTTTCCACGATCGATTGAACTCATGTTGCCGGATCTCAGGGAAGAGGTTCTTGTGGCCTACGAATCCTGCCGAGTTCTTGAAGTTGCCATAAAAAATGATCTGGCAGAGGAATTCGACGTCGTCATCACGTTCAGTTCTCTGGACGGAGATTGAAAAGCTCCCTCAGCGTAGTGCCATTCAAGGGTTTACCGTGTGAATTATCGATCGGTTTCTTCACAGCATTTCATATTCTCAATTTTACCGTTTTTCTAAGTCCTTTTTACAGACCTGAATGGCCCTATCTTTTCGGGAAATTTCCCTTGAAACTCAGGCTTAAACCTGCTAATAAAACTTTTGGTAATCTTATGAGAAACCGTTGAAGGAATCTCTCCAATCCGTCGATAATATTAAAAACAAATGTTGAAGACGGGGAGTTCTGTTAAATGGAATCTTCTTTCAATACTTTAAGGATGATCAACTATTGTCAGGCAAAGAACGATCGCGGCTTTAAGAATTCCTCCGGAGCCCATGGGGCATTTACCATTATTGAGGTCCTGGTTGTCATCACCCTCCTGTCCATATTGATCCTGGCTACCCTGAATTCAATGTACGCCATGGACCGCGCGGCTCAACGTCAATCCTACTACACTGCGGCCCTTGCACTTACCCAGGGGAAAATCGAAGAGGTCAAAGGATATGTCTACAATCCTCCCACGGAACCTTTCGGCGCCTCCAACTATGTAACCACCAGCGATATTTCACTGAGTCTGGCCGATTCAGGAACCTCCCAAGCCATGGACGGAACCATGACCACCACCTATGCGGCAAAAACCGAGGGCCACCTGATCACGGTTTCAGTAACGGTATCGACTCCTTACGGACAGGACATCGTCACTTCATTGGAATCCATGATCAACGGTTACTCCAACTCGACGGAATAAAACACCGAATAAGCATCGAATCGTGAAGATCCTCCCCTCATCAACATTCATCGAAGAACCGGAGCGATTTCGCAAAAACAATACGAAGGCCCACGCCTTCACGCTCACGGAAGTCATGGTGGGTGCCTCTATTCTAGGTCTCAGTGTCACCTTACTGATTTCGTTCGTTTTCGCGACCATGAATAACCTGATCGGGATTTCGAACCAAGCTTACATCAACCGTAAGGCGGGTTATGGTGTAGAGTATATAGCCTCCAGAATCAGGGCGGCATCCTACATCACCAATGATGTCTCCGGAGAACGTCTGAGCTTGGGTTTCGACGATAACGTTCTGGTCGACAGCGGCACAGACGGAATCACTTACAATGATGCCGACCATTGGGAATATATCTTTTATGAGGACACCGACAACAATGCCACCACAACAGCAGACAATAAACTCAATTATCAGGCGGTTGTCGGGCAGAACACCTACTCCTTCTATATCTTTGATTCCGGGGTCAAAAAATTACCCGGTTTAAATATCTTCAATGTCACCAATAACATTATCGTTGAAATCAATTTCGGAGTCTTCAATTCGACATTAATCGGACGAACTCAGAGTATTGAGATGAAAACAAAGTCGGTGGCAAGAAATGTGCTTCAGGAGTGATAACTTGTAATTGAGAAAAAGGATAAAACCATGAAAACAAATGCCTTTCGATACCGCAGAAACCCGAGTGGCAGCATTATCGGCTACATGATCATCTCGGTCATCCTTCTGACCACCATCGCCATGATTTTTCAGACTCTGGCTCAGGATGTCAAATTAAGCCGTCGACGCCAGGACATGATTGCCGCCTTCCACTACGCAGAAGGGGGCAACCTGATATCCTCCATCAATTTGGAGTGGGCCTATAACTCCGGTGACGGCACCACGGCCGAAAATCTCGCGGCAAATGATACCGGAGGCTTTACCCTTACGGGTACCGAGGAGTTGATGAACGAGGGATACGGATTAAATAAGGAAAACCCGAACGGGCAGGATTCGACGGGAACAGGCATCACGGGCACAACGGTGGCCGTCGATTCCCATACCGCTGAAACCATAGCGATGCTGGGCGATAAAGTGGTCAAACTGAGCCGTGTCATCACTACTCCGTTCACCGATCAGCAAGTCATATCAGAAGTCTGGCTGGATGATCCCGACAAACCCGAAATCGTCCGTTTTTTCAGCTCTGCCACAGTAGGTGGGACGGCCAATGGTGGAGGTGTTACCCAATCGGTCTCAGCTATGGGGCAGATCTCCTTTGGTTGGGCGGCCGCCATTCTAAGCGATCACCCCGGCGACTCCTCAACTTCAATTAATAAGGGAGCCGCCCAAAGTGGGAATGTATCCATTGAAGGAAGCGGCGCTAGCACAACCATTATCGATGGAGGCGTTATCGCCAATGGTGGAGTCAATTACAACACGTCCCATTCCGTCGTAGATACCACTATAGTAACCCCAAACCTCTACGATACCGATTCCGAGGTTCCCGATTATACCGATGCCGGTTCGGATGACCAATTATTCGATTTCCCACGCTTTATCGCCGCTGCTGACAAAACCGGAACTCACTACAGTAATCTTTCCGATTTTCTCAACGATGCAAAGAACAGCAGTCCCGGTAGCCCCATGGAAGGCATTATCGTTGTCGATATCTCAAAAAATGAAACGGTCACCATTACTGACGATAGTTCAGGTGACTCCTCCAGTTCAGGTGACTCCTCCAGTTCAGATGACTCCTCCAGTTCAGGTGACTCCTCCAGTTCAGGTGACTCCTCCAGTTCAGGTGACTCTGGCGAAGGAAACAGCAATAATGGCCATGGAAACAATGAAGACGGAGTCGATGTCAGCAATCCTGGACAGGGTGGCGGCGGCCCCAACGGCGAAGAAGATCCTTCAGGAGATGTGGATGACGAAGCCGCACCGTCTGATGATGATGACAAGGACAAGGACAAGGACAAGGACAAGGATAAGGATAAGGATAAAGTTAAGGATAAGGATAAAGATAAAGAT
>DUCD01000089.1 GCA_012959985.1 Verrucomicrobiales bacterium
ACCTCAATGAAAAGACTATTAAAACGGTTTGAATAAATGTAAAAAAAGAGTTGGCGGACAACCTCAGATGTCTACCGATTCTTGTTGCAAGCGCTATGCATTAACATTAAGCATAGCCGCTGTTGGCTGGAGATCCGTGCATGCTAAAATTTCGTTCCAATTTCCTTGTTATTTCGATCTGTCTTGTGTGTCTTGGAGCCTTGGCTTTAGGGGCATCGGAGCCTCTCCGCGTATTCGTCAGCATCTCTCCCCAAAAGTTTTTCGTTGAAAAAATCGGACAGGACCTGATCGATGTCGAAGTTCTTCTTGGCCCCAACAGCAATCCGACGACTTTTCAGCCTTCGATTTCCCAATTGAAACGATTCGCTAAAAGTCGATATTATTTCCGAATCGGCCTTCCCTTCGAGACTGGATTCATCCACAAAATCAGAAACCAGCCTTCACTTCCCGAGATTGTAAATACTCAAAAAGGAATGGAGTTGAAGGAAATTTCTCATTCACACCATTCTCACAACGATCATAATTCGAACGAACGCCCCACCCCCGGGCCTCATCCGTCGTTCTTTCCAGACCCGCACACCTGGCTGGATCCGAATCTGGTGAAAATTCAAGCGGAAACGATCTTCGAAAAACTGGTCAGTGCACTCCCAGAAAAACGCTCTGAACTCGAGCGTCGCCTGATGAATTTTAAAAACGACCTGGAAACAACAGACAAGGAAATCAAAAAAATCCTGGAATTGGCAAAAGGAAAAACTCTGTTCGTTTTCCACCCTTCTTTCGGCTATTTTTCAGACGCCTACGGGTTGAATCAACTGGCTCTGGAAACAGATGGACGCCAACCTTCACCGAGGCAACTTCGAGCCTTCATGACTCAAGCTCGACAACAGAAAGTCTCCACAATGTTTGTCCAGTCGAGGTTCAACCGCAGGACCGCTGAAATTGCTGCCAAAGCAATGAACTTAAAACTTGAGCGACTGGATCCTCTAGCTGAGGATTACTTACTCAACTTGAAAAAAATGGCAATTTTGATCGCTTCCCGGATTTGAAAAATTGAGTTTGAACAAACCCCAGCAACGGTCGACGTGAAATGGTCTCACTCCCTGAAGAAGCTTTGATTTGTTTTGAAAAGGTTACTTTCGCTTATGGAAAGGATCCTGTTCTCGAGGATATTTCATTCGAAATCCAAGTGGGAGATTCCGCCTGTATCATCGGTCCGAACGGAGGCGGAAAAACAACGATGATCAAATTGATTCTCGGCCAACTGATCCCCCAATCAGGAACCATCCGAATCATGGGAAAGGCACCAAAATACTCGGCTCTACAAGTCGGTTATGTTCCACAGCATTTTCAATTCGACCCATCTTTCCCTATGACCGTTCTCGATTTCGTCCTGATGGGACGACTCGGACGAACCGGATGGGGACGATATACACGCTTGGATAGGGAGTCTGCAGAAAAAGCCATGTATGAAATGGATGTTCAGAATCTCGCAACCTTCCGGATGTCCAATATTTCCGGAGGGCAACGTCAGAGAGTTCTCATTGCCCGTGCTCTTGCAGGAGATCCGGAGATTCTATTGATGGATGAACCTACCTCTCACGTCGATGCCGCCATGGAAACCCGATTTCGAGAACTGCTGAGCAGACTACATCTGCAAATGTCAATTTTGACCGTATCGCACGATCACGGCTTTGTATCCAGTATGGTGAAACGTGTCATCTGCGTGAACCGAACGGTGGTTCTTCATGACACGGAATCCTTGACGAACGAAGCGTTTCAGAAGCTGTACGGCGGAGAATTACGGTGGGTGAATCACGACCATTGTCCCGGAGGTGACGCCCATGTTCACTGAGTTTTTTCAAGATCTTGCGGATCCGGATTTCCCATTAGTACGCCATGCTTTGATCGCCGGATTCCTGGCGGCGGTCCCCTTCGGAATTGTTGGAACCTATGTAGTATCGATGCGTATCAGCTACATAGCGGCCGCTATCGCCCACGCAGTCCTCGGCGGGATTGGAGCGTCTCTCTTCATCCAAAGTCGAACCGGATGGTCCTGGCTGAACCCAATGGCGGGTGCCGTTGCCACAGCTCTTTTTTCAGCATTTCTAATCGGCTGGGTCAGTCGCCATGCTAAACAGCGCGAAGATACCGTCATTAGCGCCATCTGGGCAATCGGCATGTCATCCGGTTTGCTCTTCATTGCCAAAACCCCGGGATATATAGATCCCATGACATTTCTCTTCGGCGACATTCTGATTCTCTCTCCCAGAGATCTCTGGATGACAGCCATACTAGGTTCAGGGGTCGTGATGACTTGTATCGTTTTTTATAAAGAATTACTTGCCGTCTGTTACGATCGTGAATTTGCAGAAATCCGGGGAATCCGAATCAATGTTTTTTACTACCTTCTCCTCGGTATGGTGGCATTGACCGTTGTCCTCCTGGTTTCTGTTGTTGGGATTGTCCTGGCAATTGCTCTGTTGACGCTTCCGGCTGCTATTGCCGAGTTCTTCTCCAGAAAAATTTGGCAAATGATGGTTGGGTCAGTGATATTATGTTGTTTTCTTACCAGCACCGGACTCGCCCTCAGTTACCCAACCGATCTTCCAACCGGAGCCGTAACCATCCTTCTTACGGGATGCCTCTATCTTTTCGTCTCCTTATTTCACGCAGTAAAATTACGCGGATCAACCCGGCTTTAATCGATCTTCCCTGAGAGCACTTCTTGACGCTCTATCAACCAAAGTAAAAAGCTTGTCCACTTCATCCTTTTTATGCGATGCCTGATGTCCATGCAGTTTAACAAACTCACACTGCAACCGATCGGTCATTCTATAAAACTCCTGATATAGTTCAAAGTGATTGAGGCGCCTACCTTTCTTTGATCGAAAATCATTTCCCTCAAGTCGACTACGTCTCCCCGGCAAACTCACGATATTCTGTGAATCGGTATACACGATCACTCTTTTCCCCATTGCTTGACTATCGTTGAATGCCCACAATAACGTCTGCAACTCCAGTTTCGTTGAGGAAGTAGGCGTGAACCTTTTCACTTTCACCTGAGTTCTTAATGAATCGATGGAGAGTCCCGGTGCGAACATAACCAGATAGGCCCCATATCCAATGTTGGATTGGGTATTCACACTTCCATCTGTAAACAGCATCAGTTCATCCATTTCTTCAGAACACCTCTTCGCCTCCAAGATGTCCAGTTTTCTCAGGACACACCATAAGAGCAAAGTTAAGAGTGACGGTAAGAGTCAGAGCGACAGCAAGAGCAAGATCAAGAGTAAAAGAAAAGTTAAAGGATAAAAAACAGACGGTCGACAGCATACAAGCTGAGACAAGCTCTCTTTCTGAAAGGCAGTAAAAGTTCCACCCCGTTAGAGACTAACAGCCGTTTTCCGGCTCACCATTTCAGGAACCAGCCGGCAAGAAAGTTGGTTCCGGCAGCAAAACCAAGCAGAACTCCGAGCTCATGATCGATTTCGGGCAAACCTCCCCCGAAACTGATTAATTGATGAAGAGCATCCATGGTCCAGGCGGTGGGAAAGATATGACCAACCAATTTCAGAGAATCCGGAACAACCTCCATGGGCCACCAGCAACCTCCGAGAGCTGCCATCATGATCGCTGTCAACACACAGATTCCAGTCGTTTTTTCGGGCGAGGATGTCAGTGAACCAATCAGCACCCCCAATGACGCCGTCACCCAGGCATAAACCGCTAGAGTTATAAAATCAGAGGAAACGTCTGCCCGATGTTGACTCCGAACAACCATTTCACCATAAGCAGAAAAAACAGCACCTGTACCACTCCTAAAAGGAACCTACCGTAGACTTTCCCCAGAACCAGTTGCCATTTCTTCAAGGGATAAACCGCCAGCCTTTTTATCATACCACTTTGACGTTTCTGGGATATTGCGGATCCTCCAAAAACCAAGAGGTTCATCATGACGAACATAACCATATTTCCAGGAAGAGATTGTGCGAAGCCCGTTGGGATTGGATGTCGTCCAGCAAACTCAATTTCCGTTGATACAGACTGTTCCCGACTCAGAATTTCTTTCAGTTGGGATTGATTCAGGACATCCCCCCTTGAAGTTCGGTTGCAGCCAATACTAAGGCCGAATTTATTCTGATCAGGACTTTAACCAAACGGATTTCAACCATGGCTGCCGGCTGCTCCCCTGCCCCTTCACGTTTGAAAAACTCCAGGTCAACTTGCTCTTTCTCCAAAACCTTCTCGGTGAAGTCAGTCGGTATTCGTACTCCGCGTCTCGCCTCGTCAGCGTCCTCAGGGCTAAGCAACCGAAGTCCCTGAGCATCCATTTCACTCATTAGAATTTCTCCGAGAAATCCTTCATCATGATTCTCAATCAGCACGGAAGGCCGAGGATTGGAAGGTTTTCCGCCACCTCCAGAGTTGACTGCCCCAGTTATATAAATAAAACCGATGGGCATTAAGAACAGCCAGATGAAGCCGATTTTATCTCGCAGAAACTGTCGAATGTCATGATGACCGATCAACAGGATACGTTTCATGCTTTTCCTCCCTGCCTGAGGAACCGGGTAAACAAGACACCGGAAAGGAAACAGCAACAGAGACCGAAAAGTGTCATCCTTAAAAGGGCCGTTTGCCAGGAAATCAGTCCGTCGCCGAACTCAAGCTGATGAAAGCCCTGAATAAACCAGAAGTTCGGCAACAGAGGGCTGACAAAGTTCTTCAGAAAACCGGGAAGCTGGTTGACAGCAAAGACACTTCCCCCGATGAAAGACACGGAAAGAATAACCATCCCGTTGAATGCATCCGCCTTTCTCTCGCTCCGAGCCAACGAAGCCAGCACGGCTACGAAACTGGAAGCACAGAAGGGAAACCCAATGATCAACATCAGAATTTGAACCGGATGTTTCCATTCAATATTAAAAATAAGCCCTCCGATAATAAACAGAATGATACTGCAGATAAACAGCACAATCATACTGAAAAGCACCTTCGCCAGCACAAAACAAAAGAGATCACTCCTTACTGTCCGAATCCGATTCAGGGTCTTGTTCCGCAGTTCGGCATAAAGATCACGAATGGATGAGTCGGCAATGAAAAGCAGAAACATGGTCGCCAGCATCGGAAGAAGAAAAGCAAAAATATTGATGGCCACCCCACTGGTTTTCTCACTTGCAACCGTCTCTTCGACATAGCCTACCAATGGGGGAAATAAAAATTCCTCGACGGTTTCAAATTTCGTCCCCAACCGGATCATGATCGCAGCCAGTGTCACCATATCCGGTCGTCCCTCGACTTCCAGGATCTCCGCAATCCCCGAAAACTCACTGCTGAAATTTTCTGACAAAGCATTCATCCCTGCCGTCAGGACCGAGAGCATTTCCTCCAGAATGGCCGGATAATAGGATTGTGCAGGATTCTTGATCAATTTCAGCGGAGGGGTTTTCCCTGCTTTTAAATAATCATCCCCGAATCCAGCTGGAATCACCAGCACTGCACTGATTTTGTCTTTCTGAATCTGGTTCATCGCTTCGTCCAGAGAGAGTTTCCTGGACTGTATACTCGGTCCCGCGTCATCGTTATTGAAGGCACCCAGAAGAAATCGACTGACCACTGAATCATCCTGGTCCACCACGGCCAACTGAATGGTGCCAAGTCCGCCCCCCCCCTGTTCCTCCTCCAAAAACCATACCGATTAATCCGGTCACCAGAAAAGGCAATAGAAGATTGATGAGTGTAGCCCCGGGCTTTAGGAAGGTTCGGAGCAAGTCTTTGCAGATCAATAAGCGGATCATGATGACTTACTCTCTCAACCCCCGTCCGGTAAGTTTCAGAAAGAGATCATTCAGGTTGGGTCGCTTCAAGGTGACGTTTTCCAATTCGACGGGAAGACTCAACAATCGCTTCAAGTCCTCTGAAGGATTGCCCTCACGAACCGGCGAAACCATCAGTTGCCCATCATCTTGCTGGATGATTCTAAATTCATCTGAGAACCCAGGCCAGGAATCCGGATGGACGTCTTTAAAGTCGCCTTCCAGTATGAATAAACGATTTCCTCCCAATTGTTCCTGTAGTTCTGACAAGGTCCCTTCCACCAAAAACTTACCATGATCAACAATTCCAATTCGATCGCAAATATACTCTTACGCATCAAGTTTTCGGATTTAAACCTCGGAATTCTTCACAAACTTGATGCCGGGCAGAACAGGGTAGCTGAAGGTGGC
>DUCD01000090.1:0-9235 GCA_012959985.1 Verrucomicrobiales bacterium
TAATAAAAAAATTAGAAAAATTCCTAAGCCGATTAATATTTGAAAGATATCTATACCTAAAATACCTTTTTTCCAAACTCCTAAAAACAAGGCTGTAAAATTTTCAAATATGTCCATAAATTAATTTATTTTATTTAAAAAAAACTCTTCTTCTCCAGGATTAAAAAAAATAACTTTTTTCCACTTGATAAATTCTAATACTTTTGAAGTTTTTTTACTAATACACATTAAATTAGATTGCATCATTACGTCAACTAGTGAGTATTTTTTGATCAAATCTTTTACGGTCGTCCGGAAAGGATCGGGGAGAAAATCGATAAATAGATCATCTCCCTGGAGGGTGACCAAAACCGGTACTTTGAGCGCCTTTTTTATGGTGGGAATACAGCCACCGATCAGGATATTGCTGAAAACCACCAAATCCGGTTTCGATTCATTTTCGAGCCAGTCCACGAGCCTTTTCACTTCTTTCCTTTGAAATCCCGATTCGCCTTTCAGCATGGATATGGTCAGGTTGCCCAGGTCGCTTGGGTCCGTTTTAATACTGCGCGCTGCCAACATTTGGATTAAACGGGGATTGTCGAGCCAGCGATCCAGGGCTCGTGGTAGATACCGGAAAAACGGGATCTTCTGCTGCAGGTATATATTGATCCCTCCAAAAAAAATCTGGTCACTGCTGACATCTCCCTCATCGGTCCGTATAGGGGTATAGGTGGGAATCAACTGAATATCGCAGCCTTTTTTGATCAGTGCAGAAGCCAATGTATTGTCATGCATGCAGCTGCCGCAGAACATTCCCGCTGCACCCGATGTCAAGTAGGCTACTTTCATGAATATGAATTCAATGGGGTAGGGGGGGCTGTTCGAGTCGTGCGATCAGCGAATCCGGCATTCTATCGGGGTCAGGAGCCAAGCTTTCTGGGGGATTGGAGACAGACTGTCCTGGATCAGGTTCCGTGCCATGGAGCCGGTGAATCCCAATCTGTTCAACAACTTCCAGGCGGTAGGCTGAATGAACTCACGGACAGCTTCTTCTGAATTCTCGAAAATCTGGAATAACTCAAAAAGCGTCTTTTCCTTGGGACGATGAATCACTCCGTAATCATCGCCCAGTCCGGATTCCCTGACAGCAAGTTGAATGGCGTCCTGCAGTCCTCCCAGGTGATCGATCAGCCCCGCATCGAAGGCTTGTTTTCCCGACCATACTCGACCACCGGCGAGAGATTCGGTTTGTTCGGCATCCAATTTCCGAGAGGTCTTCACCAGACCGGTAAAGCGTGCGTAGATTCCGTTCACATACGATTGGATTTCATTTCGCTCATCATCCGTCCATGAGCGGTGCAGAGATAAAGCCCCGGCAGATTCATCAAGGGCAACTGTCTGAAAGTTAATTCCCAGACGTCTCAGCAAAGGACCGAATTGAAGTTTCAGTGCAAAGACTCCGATCGATCCGGTTAGAGTGCCGGCCTCCGCGAAGATGGGCCTTTCGATACAAGTGATCCAGTATCCTCCTGAAGCGGCGACCGATCCCATGGAAAAAACCACAGGTTTGACTTTTGCCAAATCCTGGAGGGCTGATCGGATGGCTTCACTGGCGGTGACGGCACCTCCCGGAGAGTTGATGCGGATGACAACGCCCTTTACTCCGGAATCCGATTTCAAATGTCTTATTTCGCTTACCGTGTGACCAGAAATAATTATGCCCGGAATCTCCTTGTTACCCGGCATTATTTGACCATTAAGGTGCAACACCGCAATGCTGTCCTGAGGTGTTGAGGATTTCCCTGATTGCCCCATAAGACGACTCATCAAGTCGAAAATCGATACGGGTTTCGGGGTGGATTTTTCTGGAAGAATCCATCGGATATCCTGGTTCTCGATAGCGGCAATTTTTGATCGAACGGTTCCAAGCGGCAGGGTATGATCCACTAGTTTCCATGATTTGGATTCTTCAGCAGGGAACAGTCTCTTTTTTTGCACTTTGCGAATGGTTGCCATATTCAGTCCGCGGTTTGAGGCGATTCTAAGGACCAGTTCATCATTCATTGTTCGGAGCATCGCAGTGTAATGGTCCCGAAGGTGTGAACTCATTTCCGAGCGAACGAAGGGTTCGATCGCCCCCTTGTACTCGCCGGAACGCGTGTAATCCGCTTGAATGCCCAATAGATCCATCGCATCTCGGAAATGCATTGAAACCATGGAGAGCGAAGGTAGATCCAAGCCGCCCAAGTCTGCCATCAACACTGAATCGCAGGCAGAAGCAATTGAGTAATGCGTACTATCTCCGTCTTCAATCCAGGCATAGGTCTTTTTGCCCGCTAATTTCAGGTTCTGGATATGGCGATCCAGCTCAGATAATTGAGTCAGATTGATGCCGATGTATGAGGCGGACAGATCAAAGAGGACCAGATCGATGCTCGAATCAATGCTCAGTTCTCGAATTTTTGCACATAGATTATAAAACGATTTAGGTTTGGAAAAGTCACCGGAAATCAGTGCCGTGACAGGAATCCCCTGGGAAGCATTGTGGTCCGCATAAAGTCCTTCCGGCTTAATGATTCGGCCTCTGAGAGGGTCGGCCCACCCTGTGACGGGACCGATCAGAAGAAAGATGCTGAGAATCCCAAACCAGGTTTGCTTTTGAGATATGTTTGCAGATTTTTCGAATTTCATGCAGATCATGATGAATGGATTTTTCACACGGATTCGGCGGAAATTCGCCCCTGCCTTACAAGGCTGAGGGTATTATACGTCGCGTCGTCCGAATGAATAAAGACCCTAACCGCAGCCTGGAACTTTGGTAAAGTCCTTTCATGAGCCATTCAATTGTCTTGTGAATCCCTACCTCCGTATTCGTTTTTTCCTACAGATTGGGGAACGGGACATACAAAACCTACAACAAAGGTCCAGTCAAAGAGGGGTTATGAAAGATAAGTCAAACTGACGATTCCTGTTTATCAACTTCTGAGTAAATGATATGCAGTCCCTGTGACAGATGAGGCAGCCGAATTGATGCTCCTGATTCCCGCTTATAATGAAGAACAGCGGGTCGGACCGGTATTGCGGGATTATGTTCTGTATTTTCGCGAACATTACCAGGAAAGTTTTCGTCTGGTTGTCGTTCTGAACGGGTGCCGGGACAATACTTTGAAAGTTGTCCTGGGGGCGGTCGAACAATTCCCCGAAATTTCTCATCTGGAATTTTCAGAACCTATTGGTAAGGGAGGAGCACTGATCGAAGGATTGAAACTGGCGCCTCATGCGGAGTTGATCGGCTATGTAGATGCAGATGGCGCCACGAAACCGGCCGCGTTTCTTGAATTGGTCGCCCTTTGTGCCAAAGCGGATTGCGTGATTGGCTCCCGTTGGCTGCCCGGATCGATTCTCCACATGCCTCAATCGGCAAAACGCCAGTTTTCAAGCCGGGTGTTCCACACTATTGTGCACTGTCTTTTCCGATTGAAGATTCGAGATACCCAATGCGGAGCCAAAGTCATGCATCGGCATGCGGTTGAAGCCATTCATTCTAAACTGACCATTGCCGACATGGCGTTCGATATCAATCTTCTGGTTTCCTTGAAAAGGGCAGGATTTAAGATCCTTGAGGTTCCCACGGAATGGACCGATAAAGTCGGCACCAAGGTCCAGTATTTCAAAACGTCTCTGGTGATGCTGCTTTCTGTTATTCGGCTGAGACTGATTTATTCGCCGTTCTATCGGATGCTCAAACCCATTCGCCCATTGGAGGCCTGGATTTATCGCACTCTCAGTGCGCCTCCACCCCGGTCCGGGAAGGAATCGACTTTCCCGAACGGCGAACGGCCTGAACACAGACCGCAAGCAGGGCCAGATTCGAAGCTCCAATAATCATCAGGACCGTCTTAAGAGGACTGACGCTCAGATCACTTTGGTAATAGGGCAGGGCCAGCAGGGCGCAAAGGTAGGCTGTGATAACGGCCACAGCCCAGGGGACGAAGGAGAAATTCCGCTTGGCTGCCAGAAAGTTGATCAGCACAAAAGTCAAGGGCCATGGCACCACAGCCCAGACATAGAGTCGGACCCATTGTTCGGCCTGTAGGAATTTCAAGTAGCTGGTGAAATAGATAATTCGGATTGGCCAATGGGGGAATAAGTAGCACACCAGAGCGATTGCGCCCGCCAGTCCCATTGTCCCGATTACTGATAACCACAGGACACGATTGGATTTGGATAAAGCCTGACTGGTGACAATTTTGGGAAACATTACTCCGGCAATCGGAGTCGTGAAGGTAACTAACCCACGGGCAATATTGTCTGCTGCTGCAAATTGCTTGGCCTCTGCCACGGGTAGGTGCCAATAGACGAATACCATATTGAAATAAAGAAGCACCATCGGTGCACCCAGGGCAAGAGTCATCGGAATGATCGGCTTCCACCAGGCCTTCCAATCGACATCGACTCGGGGGCATCGAAGAAGGAATCCGTATTGATACCAGCCGGCCCCAACGGCAGCGGCCATTCCTAAAATGACGGCGGTCATCGCCCCGGCAGAACCGACTGAAAATCCGAACACCAGAATCAAGATGACTCCCAGTCGGATGATTCCGTTCAGGATGCCTGCATTGCCCAGCCAGAAGAAATTGTGAAATCCCTGCAGAATGCCGAGTGAGATGGGCATCCAGAGAGCCATTAAGCCGGACAAAATGGTGATCGGGATCACCCAGGGGTTGATGATTCGCAATTGCGCTATGAGAAAATTCATCCATGGCAGTGAAAGGAGCGTGGCCAAACACCAGAGGTAGAAAGTCCCACGGATAACTCCTTTCAGAACCGTTGCCAGTTCCAGTCTCTGCTGTTCATTGACTGCCGACGCAGCCTGATAGGCGAAAACCGCCTGAATCCCCAATGCCGGAATCATCATCAAATGCATGGCCTGAAGAAGCGTATTGAAAAGGGTGAACTCGGATTCCGGGATGTTTCCAATCACGGCCTGGACGGCCAGGATACAGATGCTGCCAACGATGTTGGCCGAAATCATCCAGCTGCTCTGTCGAAAGAATGACCGGCCTTCATTTGAATCCCTCAAGTGGGATTGGATTTTCGCCGTTTCCTGACCGGGATCAGATGGGGGTTTTTCAGCTTTCAATGGTTTTCGATCTGGTTGAATCAGGCAGTGGATGAGGAATGGATTTTCTCACAGAATTCGACTCCCCGATCACAGATGACCTTCCAGTCCAATTCAGTCCAGATCTTCGCGGCAGCTTCCTTTTGTAGGGGGATCCGCTCTGAGGTAGGCATCTTTAACCAGTAGAGCAGGTCTTCTCCAAATTGGCATCCGTCGAATGAGGAAAACCGGATGAGTGGCTCATCTTGAAAGTAGCTTCTTAAACCTTCCAAAGGGGTGCAGACCACAGGAATTCCTGCCGCAAGGTATTCCACTGCTTTGGCGATGAAGGCACAATGAGTACCGCTTGATTCCTGGTAGGGAACCATACCCAGCGAAGCCTCGTTCAATTGTTCGACGATGCGGTTGTAGGGGATGAATCCCGGGCATTCTATCGTGAGTTCAGGCATTTTCTGTTTTAATTGCCGGACAAATCGGTTGAGAACAGGGGTCCTTCGACCGACAAACCGAAATCGGGCTTCCGGCATTTCTTTATGAACCACTTTGACCGCTTCGGTTGCCGTCGCCCCGAGATGATGTTTGTCGAACGATCCGTGCATCATAATAACCGGTGGACTCGGTTTCGACTCCGGATTCAATTTAACTTGCGAAAATTGATCCCTATCGATTCCGAAGTAGATCGGCAGTAATTTTTCCCTGGGGTAACCGGTTTTTCGAAAACGGTCTGCCAATTCATCGGATACTGTCAGCACTCCGTCGGCCTCGTAGCGACTGGGAATAGACATTTCAAAACGTTTCAGGCTGGAAATCAGGGAGCGGGGAGCAATCCAGGCCGGCCAGGTTTCCATGAATCCTGTCAGGTGGTCCAGGAAGTTCATGACGGTGGGGATTCTGAGTTTTTTCTTGAGGCGCCCTGCGGTGACGGCTGAAATGGCGTGCTGAGAGAAAATGAGATCGACCGGGTTTGCTTTGATGAAGGCCCTGACTTCTCTTTCCTGGAAAAAGGGGTAGATCAGGTATTTTAAATTTCGGAAGGAAGTGTATCGATCCAGTTGAAAAGTTTGGAATGGATGGATTTTAATGCCGAATTTTTCCTCCACTTTTCTGCTATCCTCGATTTGAGGACTGAAAACTTCGACTTCATGACACGCTTTTAGCATCGACTGTATCAGGTAGACGGCTTCGCAAGACCCCCCTCCGGAAGGAGGATAAAACGGCTCATGGGTCAGAAAAGCGATTCTCATGGATTGATTGGAAATGCCGAGAGTAGCCCGGAAGAGACCGGATCAGGAGGTAATTTGTTTTTCTCAGTTGAATTTTTCCGATTTAATCGACATTAATTCCGTTATGCCGAGTTTTCTTCAACCGCTCTTACAAATCGATCTGCCCGGAATTAAAAAAGTAAAAAGTGGCAAAGTGCGAGAAATATTTGATCTTGATGATCGCTTTCTTTTCGTGGCGTCAGACAGAATTTCCGCCTACGACGTCATCATGCCCAATGGGATTCCCCGAAAGGGAGAAGTTCTGACCCAGATTTCTCATTTCTGGTTTGATCGATTGGAGGGTAATGTGCCGAATCATCGCCTGGTAGGAACCGGGGATCCTCTCCCCGATATCCTGGAAGAACACAGAGAGGCCTTAAAGGGCCGCAGCATGATAGTCTGCAAAGCTGAGCCTCTGACAATCGAGTGCGTGGTTCGAGGTTATCTGGCCGGATCGGGCTGGAAGGAATATCAGAACAATGGGAAAGTGTGCGGAATTCAGCTTCCGGATGGACTTGTGGAATCCTCGGAACTCCCTGAACCCATCTTCACTCCGGCTACCAAGGCAGAGGAAGGACATGATGAGAATATTTCCTTTGAGCAGGCGAAAGACATTGTGGGTGCCGAGACCGCTGAAAAGGTCCGGAAACTCAGTCTTGATATCTATATGGAAGCCAGGGCCTATGCCGCGGAAAAAGGAATTATCATTGCGGATACCAAGTTCGAATTTGGTTGGTTCAATGGAGAACTGGTTCTCATTGATGAAGTGCTGACACCCGATTCATCCCGTTTCTGGCCACAGGATGAATATAAGCCAGGGCAGGGGCAACCGAGTTTCGATAAACAGTTTGTCCGAGATTATCTTTCGACTCTGGATTGGGATAAAACTCCTCCGGGTCCAGAACTGCCTGAAAATATCGTGGAGGATTCCATGAAGAAATACCTGGATGCTTATGAGAGACTTGCGGGTAAGCCTTTGCCGTAATGAGGTGAGTGGAGTGATAGGAGAAAGGTAGGGCGCGTGCTGTCCTCAGCGCGCCGGGATTTGTTAAAAGCGTGATAACGGACAAACGGCACGCTGGGGACAGCGAGCCCTACCTGCCGTGATAACGGACAAACGGCGCGCTGGGGACAGCGTGCCCAACTTGAACCCAATGAATATTCTTTTGGAAGATTTTGGTCAGTATCTCCGACATGAGCGGGGACAGGCTGAAATGACTCAGAAGACGTATCACGCACTATTAAGTGTTTTTGTTTCCTGGGCCGGAAAAAATGATATCAAAGCGTGGCGGGACGTGAGGTTTACGCATTTGCTCGAATTCCTCAGGCATGAGAGGAGACGTAAGAAACTAACCGGTGATAATGACTCCGAATCCACGCTGAGTTCCAGCACCGTCTATCTTGAAATAGCGTCCTTGAAAGCCTTCTTTCGCTTTGCGGAACAGGAAGGTCTGCTGTCAGCCAATCCAGCAGAAAACCTGTCTTTGCCTCGGCGTTGGAAACGTTTACCCAAAGATCTGAGTCATGAAGAAATCAGCAAACTTCTGATCCCCGAACTGCCGGAAACGCCTTCTTCCTTATGCGATATTGCCGTTTTGGAAACAGCTTATGCCTCCGGTCTCCGTTTGGCGGAACTTCGATCTCTGCGCATTGAACAGTTGCATCTGGATGCCGGATTTCTTCAGGTGGTCGGCAAGGGGAACAAGGAGCGTGTCGTGCCGGTCGGAGAAAAAGCCATGCAGGCTCTTCAGCGTTGGTTGGAAGCAGGTCGACCTGCTTTGGTCAGTTCGAAATCCCCGGGCAATGTGTTTCTCACTCGAAGGGGAACGGCTTTTGCCCATGTTTCCTTATGGTACCGAATCAAGCGCAAAGCTCAACGGTCCGGGATTGATCGCAACGTAACCCCACACATGCTTCGGCATAGTTTTGCCACCCACCTTTTGGAGAATGGAGCCGATTTAAGGGTTATTCAGGAATTGCTCGGTCATGCTGCCATTAATACCACCGAAATCTATACCCATGTCGCCAATCAGAAACTGCGCAGCGTGCATCATCAGTTTCATCCAAGAGGGTGATCCGTCGGAAGAATTACATCTTCCGCTACAGTAGCAGAATTCGTGAGACTTATGAAATCCCAGTAGCGGGCTCACGACCGAAAACGTTCCCGCAATTGGGTCATGGGTTTTTCGTAATATCGGAAACAGAGAGCCGAAAGAATAATTGAGACCGGGACATAGATGAAGAAACCCGTTAGTCCTGCCGAAGGGGATAGTGTGTTTTCTGCGTGCAGGAAATGTTGAAGAAGGACGGCTACCGGACGATGGCACAAGTAAAGAGAATAGGACCAAAGACTGATGCAAGTGATGCCTGTAGCGATTTTACTCGATGCGGATTTCCAAGCATCGAAGAACGGCAGCATTAGGGCGGCTCCGATAGAGGTAGCGGTAAAACCGAAGGTTTTCATCCATGCCGAAGCATCCAGATCCAAGGTGTTCAGAAAGTGGAAAACGGTGATGCATAAGACGAGTCCCATTACCCATTTACTTAGTTTCCATCGATAAAAACGTTCGGGATGAAATTTTTTAACGTAAGCGGCGAATACCCCAAACATTAGGGAATCCAGGCGCATGACGACCATTTTACGCATGCCGGAATCAAAGGGGCGTTCCAGGATAAAGGCGTTGAATCCCCGTAGAACCAAGGGCAATAAGAAAAACGCAATTGTTGCCAGAAGAAAGGCTTTTCCAGGGGATGAAATTCTACGTCCGAAAAAGCAGATTAAAATAGGGAAACCCAGGTAGAACCATTCTTCGACGGCCAGGCTCCATGATTCAGGGAAGAACTCGGGCTGCAACCAAATCCAATTCTG
>DUCD01000090.1:9283-20270 GCA_012959985.1 Verrucomicrobiales bacterium
GTCATCGTCATTCCCAGTCCTCCGGCAAGGAGGAAATTCAAAAACAGAAAAAGGAAATAGTTGGGCAGGGTTCGATACCAGCGTCGAATCCAAAATATTCGGAAATCTTGAGGGCGGAAACTATTCAAAGGCCCTATCAGGTCTAACAGGATCCGTCCGATCAGAAAGCCGCTCAGCACAAAAAATATTTCGACTCCGAAAAAACCGATACTGAAAAGGATGTTGAATTGGGCATGGACTGCTCCCAGGAAATCGGTCCCGTGTCCCAGGACCACCAACAGAATAGCGATCGCCCGCATGAGATCCAACCCGAATACCCGGTTCATCGGAGGTGTTCTTTCAAATTTGGAATTTCGATCTCTCATTATAATTGAAAAAGAGGTTGTTTAGGTCCCCAGCGCGACGCTTGATCGAGATCATGGATCCTACGCGCGGCGCGCTGGGACAGCGCGTTCTACCAAACGTGATGTCGATCAATGATGTTTGACAATCGGCGCGCTGGAGATGGCTCGCCCTGCCTTTATCATGTTGCATTCTTAAAATGAGAAGGCGGGTTCTACTCTATTAATCACTTTAGGTTTTGATCTTTGCTTCAATTCTTTCTATGTTGAACCTTATGGATCCCGACATCAATCAATTCATCAGTGAAACCAACTTCTCCGGACTGGACTGGGGAATTGTGGCGATCTACCTGTCGCTTTCGCTGATCATTGGGCTTGTGGTTCGGAAATATGTCCGGAATATGTCTGACTATATCGGGGCCGGAAGGGCCGTGGGCGTCCGTCTTGGCATTGCTACCATGCTCGGAACCGAGATGGGACTGATCACTGTGATGTACAGTGCTCAAAAAGGGTTTACGGGAGGGTTTGCCGCTTTCCATATAGCGGTTGCTTCCGCGATCGTCACGTTGATCGTTGGCTTTTCCGGTTTTATTGTCGTCAAGCTGAGGGAGATGAAAGTTCTGACCATTCCGGAATTCTACGAAAGGCGCTTCGACAAAAAAACCCGGGTGTTGGGAGGTATCATGCTGGCGTTTGGGGGAATCCTGAACATGGGCCTTTTTCTCAAGGTTGGATCCATGTTTATTGTCGGCATTACCGGAATGGCCTCCGACAGCCGGGCTCTGCCGGTTGTCATGGCCGCATTATTGATACTGGTCCTGGTCTACACTGTAATGGGGGGAATGGTCTCGGTTATCGTTACCGATTATGTCCAGTTCGTGGTGCTGTCTTTCGGGATCATTTTGACCACGGTTCTGGCCATCGTCAATCTGGGTTGGGATAACATTTTCACTACCGTTCAGAATGAAATGGGGGAGGCTGGATTCAATCCGCTGGTAGAGGGGGCTGGGTTTGGACCGGAGTACGTCATGTGGATGATATTCCTGGGATTGGTGAATTGTGCCATCTGGCCGACCTCCATTGCAAGGGCCTTGGCGATGGAGAGTCCTGAAGCCGTGAAGACCCAGTATAAATGGTCATCGATCTCCTTCCTGATTCGTTTCATGATTCCCTATTTCTGGGGAATCTGTGCATTTGTTTTTGTGGCAACCCAGGCCCCTGAATTGAAGTCCTATATTTATGTGGACGATCCGGTGGAAAAGAGTAACCGGATTCTTTACGCCATGCCCATTTTCCTCGGCAGAATTCTGCCGGTTGGAGTGATCGGAATCATGACGGCTGCCATGATAGCAGCGTTCATGTCCACCCACGACAGTTACCTGCTATGCTGGAGTTCAGTTATCACTCAGGATATCATTGCTCCCCTTAAAAAGAAGGCAATGACGGCTGCACAACGAGTGAAGCTGACTCGTATTCTGATCGTTACAATTGGTGTATATATCCTTTACTGGGGGTTGGTATACGAAGGTTCCGACGACATCTGGGATTACATGAGCGTCACCGGTGCCATTTACTTTACCGGCGCCTTTTCGCTGCTGGCGGGTGGGCTTTACTGGAAGCGTGCCAGCTCGACTGGAGCCTTCGCAGCGTTGCTGTGCGGATTCACCGCCCTGCTTGGCTTGGGGCCGGTTCAGAAGAAGCTCTTGGGATTCGAAGAGGGCATTCCAAGCGCCAGAGTGGGCCTGTTCACTATCTGCCTGACGGTAGTCGTCATGATTGTCGGATCACTGCTGTTTCCGGATCCGCCTAAGTCCGACCAACTTACTGAAACCGAGAAAGGAGAAAACGCATGAGTTTCTGGATAATTCTATGGAAAGCTACCTTTATCATTGGTTTGCTGCTATTCGTCGGCATGGCCGGTTGGATTATCGTCGGGGGATTTCAGGATATCAAAATCCTGTTCCGTCGATTGAAGGATCGGAGTGATGAGTAGATTCAAGGTGGTTTTATATCGACAGCATTTAAAAAAGGAGTGGTTGAAAAATTATGAATATTTCTAAAACAATTCTGACAGCATTTATCCTGGCTATGCCGATGGCGAGTTGGGGAGACGATCAACCGGCGAACAAGCTTCCATTGGTATTTGAAGAGACTTTCGAGAATGGCCGTGAACGATGGGACACGACCGATGAAAAAAGCTGGACACATCGAAAGGTGGATGGCAATCAAGTTTTTGGAATCAACCGACGCGAAAGCGACTACAAGCCCAAGGTGCGCAGTCCTCGTCATATCGCCTTGATTAAGGACGTTGAGCTGATCGACTTCGAGATTACTTTCCGTGTGCGCAGCACGAAGGATACTGGCAATCACCGCGACTGCTGTGTTTTCTTTAATTATCAGGATCCTGAAAACTTTTACTATGTTCACCTAGGTGCCAGACCGGATCCACACAGTGGTCAGATTATGATCGTCAAGAACGCACCTCGCAAGGCGATTACCGAGAACAAGAAGCGAATCCCATGGACGAACGAATGGCATCGGATTAAGCTCGTCCGTGATTCGGTCAAAGGTACCATCGAGGTCTATTTCGACGATATGAAAACGCCCCACATGAAAGCCGTCGATAAGGCCTTTGGTAAGGGCCGTATAGGTATCGGTTCATTCGATGACATGAATGACTTCGATGACATCAAGGTCCGCGGCCGTTGATTTGTTTGTCTTAGACATCGGACACAGATAATGGCCCGCAGCATTGAACATCTCAGTGAGGTTTACACCCGGAAACGCAAAAGGAGTGAACCCGTTATTTCATTTGAATTTTTTCCTCCTAAAACATCAGCTGGTGATGATGCCCTGTTGGAACGAACGATTCCCGGTCTGAGCAAGTTTAACCCGGATTATTGTTCAGTAACCTATGGCGCCGGTGGCAGTACCAGCGAAAAGTCTTTGAAGATAGTTGATTGCATTCAGAAGAATTATCAACTGACCGCGCTCGCTCATCTTACCTGTGTCAATGCAACTCGCGCGGAGATTGAAGTGGTCCTTGAGCAGGCGCGATCTATTGGTGTGAAGAACATTCTTGCGTTACGCGGAGATCCTCCCGGGGGTGTCGGAGATTTTCAGAAGACGGAAGGGGGGTTTGAGTTCTCTTACCAGCTCGTAGAATTCCTGCGTGAGATGGGTGGTTTCAGTATTGGGGCGGCTGGATTTCCTGAAGGTCATATTGCGTGTCAAGAGGGCAAGGAGGTGGATTGGGATCGGCTAAAACACAAGATCGATGCCGGAACGGATTTTGTTATCACGCAATTGTTCTTTGACAATACCGATTATTACGAATTCCGGGATTACATGACGAAGAAACTCGCCGTTGAAGTTCCTCTTGTTCCTGGAGTTTTGCCGGTATTGAATGGAAAACAAATTAAGCGGTTCACCGACATGTGCGGTGCACGAATACCGGAATTGATGCTGAAGAAACTGGAAGAACTCGAAGACGATACCGAGGCATCAAAACAGTATGGAATCAACTACGCCACTCAACAATGTGAGGCTCTGCTGAAAAATGGCGTTGAAGGCATTCACTTCTATACCTTGAACAAGTTGTTCTCTGTTGAAGCCGTCCTGAAGAACCTGAATCTTGAGGGGCACACAGGAGATCGCTTCCTGAGCAGTATTTAAGAACGACAAGGGGTCGGATGAACTATGTGATCATGCAGAAACTCCCTACGGCATGAGAGAATCTTTATTCCCGAGAAACAGAAACTCAGGTTGAAGAAGAGTCTGTTGATTTCTGTAGTGAATGCCCTTGGAGCATTTAAGAATGAACTTCAAAAAGTCCGGCCCCTGACCTGATGAAATACCGTAGGATGCGTATACCGATTCGGGTCCATGGTCCTTGCATATTCGGTCTATAAATTCAGGGGAAACACTGGTGGATTCCACCATCAGCTGAATGGTATCTCTTTCCTCCAGGGTGAGCCCGTTCCCATTTTTTTTCATTCCTGATATGAGGTCCTGGAAAAAGGGAATCAGCTCTAAACCGTTTTTCGGGTTGAAAAATACCGCGAGGTCGGATTGGAAGGTATCGATATTTTCAGGGAATCCAGTGCAGATGGGAGGGAGGAGTGTGGCATTCATGCTATCGGGATCCTCCTTAACCGGTGGGTAGTCCGCATCGTTGGGATCCGCTTTTTCCAAGAGCGTATCACAAAAACTTCTCATTTCACTCAACATCTCTTCCACCTTTGGAAAAGCGATCAGGTCATCGCCGAATTTGGTGTTGAATTCAAGGTGAAGAGCCTCTGTTGCCAACCGGGCTCTTTCACCCAGTTTTCGATCCACATTGTATGCGTAGTAAGGTTGGTTTTTTATAAAGTCCCGACGAACGGTATCCAGATTTTCAGGTGGCTTGATATGGACGGGTTCGAGTCCTCCTGCCAGATCCCATTTTCCCCGCCAGGGAACTAGGGCGGATAGCAGGATTGGGTTCGCCTCGAATCCGGTGATGGCTTCGTCAGGAGCTCCCGCGACCTGGTATGTCCTGTTGTTGATCAGGTTTTTCATCTTTATCTGATGCAAACCCTTTTCATCTTTTTTGATTTCTTCAGTTTGATAAACTCCGACCTGTCGATGGTTCCATTCCAGAAGATCTTTGCAATCCGACTCATCCAGGTTCAGGAGATTTGCGGCGAAGTCGACAACCGTCATTCCGGAGTACAGGATCGGATAACCGCAGAGAAACAAGTAGATTTCCTCGGGTTTGACTTGAGTGGTATCCAAGTGAAATTGATGCCAGAAAATGGGCCTGATCAAGTAGCTTTGCGCTCCCAGCCAAACCAATAATCGATGCAGATCCTTGGATGTATTCACCTCGGGTTGAAGCATCGTATTGAGTCCGGAACCTTTTGGGATTTCCGCAAAACGGTTCTGCAGGTGATCAGAGGCTTTTTCTGACATATGCACCAGTGAAGGATTATCAAAGCTTATATAAACCTGGGGTCGGAAAAGTCGAAAGAGATTCCAGAGGAAAAAACGTATCCTTCGAGCGAGGACGTTTTCCGGTGGAAGGGGATCTTCCTGGTCTGAAAACCATGGAATTCGTTTGCCGTAAAGTTTCAGTTGCTGTTCTTCAAGGCAATTCCACAGGCCGATTTCATTATGCAAATCCTCCGCCATTTCGGTGAGGTAAATCGCGGTGTCGGTAAGTTCGCCCGGTTTGAGCCGTTCGGTGACATTCGGTGTTGTCTGCTTTTCAGACTTTTCCAGGATTCGTCTCAATTCCTGAGCCACCTCGGGAAGATACTTATCCGCTCTTCCGGGTTTAAGGTTTTTGCGGAAGGTATTGAATGTTCTTCGAATGTCGGATTTGTTGCTCATGGAAACCTTCGTTTGTTCGTCGCCGTTTTCCGGGCGCTGCCCAAGGTGGGCTTTTTCAAGGGCTACGGTCGGTCCGGTTGTGTTGCTATCCGATGTCCTTCAGTGTCCATTCGCCATCGATCCTGCGCCATGTTTTTCCAGTTGGGTTGGTGTCCTGAAGAACCACTGGAAGTCGGGAAGAGCGGACCGCGTCGTAGCATTGCAAGGCTGAAAACCGGATTAAGGAAGCAGGGATGCCTACAGCCGTGAACCCTGAGTGGCCGGTTGCCGGGAAGGGGCCGCCATGATTCATGGCTTCAGAGACGGCGACTCCTGTGGGCATTTTATCGTTCAAGAGTCGACCGACCCGTCTCCTGATTATCGGCTCAATTTGATTATAATGATCTTCATCTGCACCTTCGGTGCTGCTGTAAATGCAGCCGGTCAGATTTCCTTCCATGCAACTCAGGACGGCTCTGAGTTCCTCAAGATCGTCTGCTATTACCACCAGACTCTGGTTTCCGAATGCTTCGGTTTGTAGCAATTCGGATTCCTTGAGGAATTGGCGACCGGTTACCTTCATCAGGGTATTCTGAACACAACATCCCTTGCTTCCGTCAGAAGTTCCACCTGCCAGCACTTCAGCGCCTGCTGATTTCAAGCATTCGATTCCGGATAGCAGTTGGCTCTCGACATTGGGTCCCAGTAAAGTTCCCACCGGTGCCTGATCGAATTTTGATTGCACTTCGCTGATGAAATGGTCGGACTCCTGTCCGGCAAGCAAGAGGATCAGGCCGGGGTTCGTGCAGAATTGACCGGTTCCCATCAGGCATGAAGTTGAGAATTCACTAATAATTTCATTTGCACGTTCTTTCAGGGCTCCCGGAAGAATCACCACGGGATTGATACTGCTGAGTTCGAGATAGGCAGGGGTTCCCACGGTGTCAGCTGCTTGCTTCAATTTCAAGCCGGGCGACTTTGCTCCGGTATAGCCAATCGCTCCCAAAAGCGGATGAGCTGCCAGCCGAGAACCATCTTCATGGCTGAACCGATAAAGTAATTGCACGATGCCCCGGGGCATGCCAGTGGCTTCGGCGGCTGCAGATGCTTCCTCAGCTAGAAGGCGCGAAGTGTCGGGGTGTCCCGGATTGGCCTTGGCAATGACCGGGTTGCCCGCACCGATGGCGGCAGCAAAGTCTCCGCCGGATATTCCATTGAATGCAAAAGGGAAATTGTTCGGGCCGAACACGCAAACTGGACCCAGAGCGGAATACATCGATCTGATATTCAATTGGGTATCGATGGTGGGAAGGCACCACGAGGCTTTTTCAGCGGCATTTGCCGCCAATTTCAATTGATTGACAGTTCTAGGCAGTTCAACCGATTTCAATCGGGGTTCCACTGGAAGTGCGGTTTCCCTCGATGCGGTGTCGACGAGTTCCTCGGCACGGGCTTCCAGCCTTGCCGCGTAATTGTTAAGGAAAGCAGCACGATCCTCATTGGATACAGACCGCAGAGCCACAAAGGCCTTCTCAGCAGCGATTAGGGCCTCCTCCACCTCTTCCCATGGGCTTACCGGGAAACATCCCTCCAACGGTTCCCGCGTCAGCGGGTTGATTGCCTGAAAGGTATCGGTGCCGGAGGATTTGCGCCACTCGCCGTTGATCAGAACTGGTCGAATTGATTCCATATATTTAATAATGTGCATCCGGTTCAAGTTTCCCGGAACCGGGTTCAGAAAACTCCGGTTTTGTACTTTCAGGATGGCGACTTGTCAACCAAGCTGGATGGGCATTCGCAAACTATAGTTGGATAGAGGGACAGATTATGAAAATTGCTCGGTTCAAGGCTAATTCTGAAACCATCCGTATTGGAATGGTTTCTGACGATAGGGTCACGGATCTTACGGGTGCAGGGATTGAGTCCCTCCAGCAGATTCTGGAACAAGAGGATCCTAAGTCCCTATTGAGCCGTGCGGATCTTCCCTCCCTGGAATCCTTTTCGAAATCCGAAGTGACCTTTGTGACACCTGTGGAGAACCAGGAAGTCTGGGCAGCCGGAGTGACCTACCTGCGGAGCAAGGCAGCGAGGATGGGCGAATCGGAATTCAGTGAAGATGCTTATGACAAAGTTTATGAGGCGCTCCGTCCTGAGCTCTTTTTCAAATCGATGCCCGGTAAGGTGGTTTCTCCCGGGGAGTCTGTCGGTATACGCAAAGATGCCCGTTGGAATGTTCCGGAACCTGAACTGGCGTTTTTCATTAATTCCAAAGGAACACTCGTTGGTTATTCGATTGGAAACGATATGAGTTCCCGGGATATTGAAGGAGAGAATCTGCTCTATCTACCACAGGCCAAAGTCTATGATCGGTCCTGTGCTCTGGGACCCTGTATATCCATTGGAAACTCCGAATTGGAAGTTCGCGATTGGTCGATTCGGGTACAGATTCGCCGCAATGGAGATTGGGTATTTGATGGGAATACAAAAATCGATCAACTCAAGAGAAGCTTCCAGGAACTGGTGGATTATGTCTGCCGGAGCCAATCCTTTCCTTCGGGTGTCGTTCTCCTTACCGGAACCGGAGTGGTTCCCCCGGACGATTTCACCCTGATTCCCGGTGATTTGATTCGGATTGAGATCACCGGAATTGGGCAACTTGAGAATACGGTTGTGGAAGTATGAAAAGTCAATTTATTTATAAATTGACTAGCGTTTGATCTGATGTCGGTTAGTTTTCAATAGAGCAGTTGATGGGGGAGTTCAACCGAGTTTAAGTATGAAGTATCAGGGAATTGAGTATTTTGTCCTAATAGGAGGAGTTGTGGGTTTGGTGTTGGCGCTCATGATCTACAGATCCATGGTTCGCCAAGATGCAGGAGATGAGCGGATCAGAGAAATCGGGCTCAGCATTTATCAGGGAGCCATGGCTTTTCTTCGGAGGCTGTACCGTATTCTGGCGATTTTTGTTATCACTGTTGCGATTTTGCTGGGGTGGCAATTGGGCTGGGCTACCGGTTTTGCTTTCATCAGTGGAGCCACCTGTTCTGTTCTGGCGGGATTCTTCGGAATGAAATCCGCCACTCAGACAAACATTCGTACCACGGCCGCTGCAAAATCGTCCGGAATTTCCGGGGCCCTGAGTGTCGCGTTCAACGGAGGAGCCGTTATGGGCTTGTCAGTTGCCAGCCTTGGTTTACTGGGACTCGGTATGATGTTTCTGTTTTTTGGAAGCCCGGAGAAGGCATCGATTATCAGTGGATTCGGAATGGGCGCTTCCTCCATTGCCTTGTTTGCGAGGGTAGGGGGAGGCATCTATACCAAGGCGGCGGATGTCGGCGCCGACTTGGTTG
Source organism: Verrucomicrobiales bacterium (assembly GCA_012959985.1). Lineage (GTDB taxonomy): Bacteria > Verrucomicrobiota > Verrucomicrobiia > Limisphaerales > DUCD01 > DUCD01. The sequence continues at coordinate 18,327 of DUCD01000090.1, forward strand.
GCAAGGTGGAAGCCGGCATTCCTGAAGACGATCCGCGGAATCCCGGAGTTATAGCCGATAATGTCGGGGACAACGTCGGAGATATTGCTGGAATGGGTGCGGATATCTTCGAGTCGTATTGCGGTTCGATTATTGCCTCCCTTGCGATTGCCGCCACGATGCCTTTAGAAGAAGCTCGGGTTTTGACGGGTAACTCTCCCCAACCTACGGACGCTTTGATGTTGTTTCCCTTATTGATGGTTACTCTTGGCCTTGGTGCCAGTTTCTGTAGTATTTTTTCGATGAGATTGTTTAAATCGTTGAAGCCTTCCCGAGCGCTGCGCCTTTCTTCTGTTTTATCGGTCGCTGTCTTTTTTTGCGGTGCCTTGAGTGCCGTCTTGATGCTGGGTTTCAAGCTGGAATTATTCATGGCGATAGCGGCGGGAAGTATAGGCGGAATTCTCATCGGTATAACTACCGAGTACTTCACCGGAGGGAAGCCGGTTTTCCAGATAATCAAAGCTTCGAAAACAGGCCCCGCGACCAACATCATATCTGGGATGGCCATTGGAATGGAGAGTTGCATCATTCCCATGTTCCTGATTGTTGGTATGATTTTGACGGCTAACGCTCTTGCCGGCTTATATGGCATTGCCCTGGCTGCGGTCGGAATGCTGGCAACCGTAGGGCAGACCATGACAGTGGATGCTTTTGGGCCGATTGCGGATAATGCCGGTGGTATCAGTGAAATGTCCCAGTTGGGGCCGGATGTGCGAAAAATCACTGATGAGCTGGATGCTTTAGGAAACTCTACTGCTGCCGAAGGCAAAGGGTTTGCCATCGGTTCGGCAGCCTTGACCGCCCTGGCGCTTTTTGCGGCCTATGGTCAGGCGGTGAAAGAGGCGCGTGGAGTTTCCGAATTCGTGATTGATATCACCGAGGTAAACGTCGTCGTCGGTTTATTCCTCGGAGCAACACTACCCTTTTGTGTGGGCGCTCTGACAATGAAAAGTGTGGGGCGTGCCGCTGGGAAAATGGTTCAGGAAATTCGGAGGCAGTTCCGTGAAATTACCGGATTGCTGGAAGGGGTGCCCGGGGTCAAACCGGATACCACAAAGTGCATCGACATTTCTACGCAGGCGGCTTTGAAGGAAATGATTCTTCCGGGGGTGATCACCATTATGGCACCTGTCGTCGTCGGTTTTTCGTTTGGAGCAGAAGCCTTGGGAGGTTTGATTGCCGGGGCTACATCTACTGGGGTTTTACTCGCCATCTTCATGGCGAATGCAGGTGGGGCTTGGGATAATGCTAAAAAATACATTGAACAGGGTTTGGTCGAAGGTGAGCTGAAAGGCAGTGATGCTCACAAGGCCGCTGTTGTCGGCGATACGGTTGGAGATCCTTTGAAGGATACATCCGGACCTTCCCTGAATATACTTATTAAGCTGATGAGTATAGTCGCCTTGCTGATCGCACCCCTGATTGCCTGATCTCAACCTCCCTAATTTTTCTTTACTATTATCTTTTTCTTAATCGGCACGTTGTATGCTGCGATAACTTCTGTGATGAAAAGGCTCGGCCGGATCACCATTCACCCGTCTTGGGAAACTTTTTCAGGATAATTGGGGGATGGGACCATAAATGTCCAACCCCTCCATATAAAATCCCTGAAAAATAACTCAACCTAGGATATATTAAAATGGTGATACAGAAACGTCAGATGGAATTCGTCTTGAAAGGCGCGGAGCATACAAAGACTCCTTATCATACCCGGCGATCTGGTCGGGCACGCTGGTGGTTTCATCAAATGCATAAGCAAGTGGATCAGGCTCAGGATTGGTCGGTTTCTGACACAGTTCTGCCCAGTAGTTTTGGGGCTCGGTTTGACCCGGGGATTTGATGGAAGCCCGCGGGTTTTCCGGCGAGCACGGCGTAGTGTGGCGCGTGGGGGATGAGCACCTCGCC
>DUCD01000090.1:20280-24443 GCA_012959985.1 Verrucomicrobiales bacterium
TGATGGAAGCCCGTTTAAAATCAAGGTTGTTTGGGAGTAATGACTCTGAAAATGCGATTTCCTGACTGGTTTGTCAGGTCAAGGACAATACTGTAGTTCCTGTCTGCTGAGGGAGCTGGAACATGAGTGAAAATTTTCCAGGACTTGGAGGAAACATTGTCTTTATATTGAATGGTGTAATCCTTTTCTTTGATAGCATTGAACCGGAGTTTTATATTGATCCTGGTGAGCGTTTTTTCCAAAACAGCTTCCATCCTTAGGAAACTTTCTCCATCCGTGGGGAGGGTCCCGGCAATAAATTCCTGTAGGTTTGTCATTTTATCTTTATCGGGATCCACATCGTCTCCACTAATTGATTCATCCAGTAACTCTGCTTCAGAAAAATGTAATGTCCTCCAAGTATCAAAACTCTGGTCTTGGTTTCCAACGGACACCAGAACTTCATCAAGTGATTGAAACTCCCCATCGGTTGCGGTCAGTCTCAATAAATAGGTGCCAAGTTCGGGGAGGATTGCCGAAGTGGTTTCTGAGAAGGGTGTTGTAAATTGTACGACACCCGGCCCGCTGGCCTGCAACCAGAGGATAGTCGGGAAACCTGGGGTGGAAGGGAGACCATCATCAGTAACTGAGCCCGATAGCAAGATTTGCCCGGGTTGTTCAATGTTGATACGGGGACCGGCATTCACCATTGGTTTCTGATTGTCGGTCCGAGTAGCTCCGAACAATAATAAATCAAAACTGATATCTGAACTATTGGGTCGATCCTGGTGGATTTCTACAGCCAGAACATTCAATCCGTCTACAATTAATCCCGGATCTACATCCGTCTCGACGAATACGCCTTCAGCATCACCTCCGATGGGTTCCAGTGCGGTGGTTCCGGCGCTAATCGGTCCGGCGGGCAAATTGGATCTGAAAATTTCGGAGCCATTGAGATAAACAACGGCGCCGTCATCTCTAAGCAATTGAAGTTTCACACTTTCCACGACATCAGAAAAAGAGGTGGTGAAAGCGTAGCGGAAATAACTGGTAATGAATTTGCTGGAAGCATTCGGTCCGAAACTGATGATGGTTTGTTCATCACCATCTCCGTAGCCGAGTTGTGCCGGTCCGGATTTCCAGGATCCATCATCGAACCGGCGCAATGTCCAATTGGGTCCGGGGTTGATTCCGGTATCGAGGTATTTCCAATCCGACTGCAGGGGGATAAAAGTGAAATCTTCCTGAGGTCTTGAAATTTCTATGATGAGTTCATCGGTCGATTGCAGTCTGCCGTCGTTTGCCTGTAATTGGAGTCGGTAAACTCCGGAAACAAGAAAATGGGCTAGCGTTCTTGTAGACTGAATATCCTCGAAGACGACAGAAGCCGGACCTTCAAGCAATTGCCAGTTGATCGCGATTCTGCCTGGATTTGCGGGTAGTCCATCATCCGATGCCTGACCATTCAGTTGAATTTCGACAGGAAAAATTCCGGAAAACATGTCCTGATCATTCCCGGCATCCACAAACGGTGCTCGGTTGCTTCTAGGCAGAAATCCAGGAGTTGGGAATCCGAAACTGGCTCTCCATTCTACCGGATCATTCCCGAATGAACTCAAGCTGATGCGTTCCAGCGATCGACCGGTTCTGTCGTTGCCGATCGGCCAGGGAGCTGTCACCCCATAGTTGATAGCATCTATAGTGATGAAAGGGGTGAAAGGAATGCCTGAAGCATCGATGTCAGGATTGCCCGGACGACGTATTTCCAGCGATTCTCCCTTATTGTCCAAACGTCCCGTGTAAGGGCCGAAGAGGCGAGTGTTAGGTGCCACTGTGAAGCGGGATTTAAACACCTCCGGATTGACCGGGATAACGAGGATGATTTCTCCAGGTTCCAAAAAGGTTCCCTGCGGGAAATGATACCCGATACCTGAAATCGTCCAAGTGGATGGAGGAGGTCCCGAATGAAACAGAGGAACCCGGATATTGGAGACATTCTTCAGTTCCAGAAATTCCTCTTGCGAATCATCTGGGTTATAATGAATTTCGGTAAAGATGACAGGGCCAATGGAGGGTCCAAGGTTTCTGGCTCCTAATGTGGAAACGATTTGAAGAGGAAAATATTCTGTACCCGTTGAGGTTGTGATTCTTCCGAAACTGATGGAGGTGGGAGAGGCTCCGAATTCTACCCCATGGTGGTACCCCGTGAGATTACCTGCCGGGTCCGCGGAGAACAGATGAATCTGTTCTCCGTGGGAACTTAAGGCAAAACTGCCAGCTTGTCGTGGAACAGGATTGAAATCGTTTTCGTCAAAGACAATGAATCCATTCGGAGCGATCAGGGATTCTTCGGGTATTCGGAATTTTCGAATATTATCTAAATCATCTGTTAGAAACCAACCGGTCAAATCAACGATTTCAGTTGTGGAATTATGGAGCTCGACCGAATCCACTTGGGGAGGATCGGTATGGCTGAGGATTTCATTGATGGTGATTTCCGGTGTCGGTTCAAGTGAAGTGATCCGTCCAGGGGACCCTCCAATGTCTATTGAGGGTCTCCAGGATTCCGGTAGCGTCGGATCTGAAATCGTATCCGTTGATACAGATTCAAGTGAGAATCCGAATCCATCTGTGATTTGAGGCCATGGCGGATCATCTGAGTATCGAACGGAAACAATAGGAGTACCAATGGCATGTAGCAGTTGAATCAATTCGCCGTTGTTATCCAACTGTCCCTGATAAACTCCCTGAAAGAGTGCCTCGGGGTAACGACGCAGAAACGCATCTTGGTTACTGACTAAAACCGAGAATTCATTCGGTGCAAGGAAGGTGTTGGGTGGAAAAGTATATTGAATACCTGCCGCAAAATGAATGCCCGATAGAGGTAGAGTATCCGTGCCGATATTTCTTAATTCGATGAATTCATATTCGTTGCCCTCGGCATCCTCGTCTCCCTTTGGATTGAACATGATTTCAGTGATCATCAAATCCTGAAAGGATTGAATAATCTGAAAGGAGGCCTCATTCAGTGGACTCCAGACAGAACCATTTCGGGTTCGTGATTTGACAGTGACATGATCTTCCAGAGGAATAGGATTTTCATAAACCAGAGCGGAATCTGAAAGATCTCCCCCAACCAGGCGTGGATCGTTACCGTCGACGGTATAGAAAATCGAGCCGCTTGGTGCTGACATGGTCAACCGAAACCCTTGCCGAATGGCGCCACCGTTGTGGTTGAAGTCGGGGGCGAGAGTGGGGATGGCGGGGGGGAGGGCCACCATCAAGGGGTAAAGGTCTCTGGCTTGAAGTTGGCTCACAACAATTTCCGACCGCTGGGGAAGGAATTGATTGAGAACACGGTTTATTTCAGGAATCCAGTCACCATCCCGTGTTTTAGGTTTAAGAGACTGAGCATCGCCCCAACGGGCTGACTCACCGACGACTGCACGGTCAATCTGGTTTTTACGAAACAGGAGACGATCGATGATTGCCTCTTCCGTTAAGGCCCCGTTGTTGAAAAAATGACGCTGCACGTGATCGGCAACTTTCATCCGAAACTCGAGATTTTTTTCCAATCGATGAAACAACCATTGCGGATTACTGTGTTCAAATTGATTTCCAGCGGTAAAGGTGTTTTCCGGATCTGTCCGGTCTTCATGGTTAGTCAGAAAGGTGTGTTCTCCATCCCAAATAAGAAATCGAAATCCCTCATTGGCCTTTCGGTTTCGGACCGAATAAAAATTGTTCGGTTGTGCATTCTGTAGAAAACTGGAGATCGGGGCATCCAAGTCTCCGCCGTAAAAAATGACCAGCATGTAATCAATTAAATTCCCTACATCCAACAGATTTTCAAATTGAGGATTCCGAGAGCCGTCCGGATTTCGTCCCTGCAATTGGAAATAGGCAGCATTGTCCTCCACGTTTCCTTGAACGGCTTCCCACAGGCGTTGCCATGCCTCCAGGTTTCCGTCGGTTGCCACCGTTATATAGGGTCCGGGTTCCACTTTCACGACATCGTAATCTTCTTTTTTTCCTCCGAAATAAGATGCGGCAAAAGGCGCTTTAGGACGTTCATTAGTATTGTATAGCCCCCAGTACTGCCCATTGATGTAAAGATGGTAGTAATCTCCGTGCACCGATGATTGACCCAACGCGGCTTGATTGTCCCGGCTGCGTTGATCTCT
>DUCD01000090.1:24508-36057 GCA_012959985.1 Verrucomicrobiales bacterium
ATTCTGGAATGTTCTCAAGTCGATCTGATCGAATGATTCCGCGACATCAGATAGTTTCCCGAATAAAGGATAATTGAGTTTCGGGGCTCCATACTCCGATCGAAAGAAAAACCGGAAAGCGTGTTTGGAGTTTTCGAGAGATCGACTGATACCACCGCGAATGCGGATACCGCAGTTGATTTGAAAACCTTGTTTCCCATTTGGGTTAATCAATTCCAGTGAACAGGATCGCTCCCATTCTTTGCCCTGTTCCTTTGGATTCGAGTAAATCCCTGTAGAAGAACTAAAAAGATCTTTTTGATCCATTACTAAAGAAAAGGAAGGAATTGTCTGTAGATCCTGAATGATGGTTTCCCTGTATTCAGAGGAACGAACGATTTCGGGATCCATTCCGTAATCGGTGAAATTATTTCCCCAAATCAAAGGAAATCCTTCCGGAGGCAAACCGTCAGGTGACTGTTTGATCACATCTTCCAGAAAGAGAAATGTATGAGCAACCACTTGTGAGGCAATAAATCCATCCTGAAACACCGCTGCCTGAAGAGTCGTCGTTTTGTCAATGGAGATTTCCGACAGATACGGAGTTCCCGTTTTCGGAGTAGGCTCGCTGCCATCCAGTGTATAGTATATTTCTGCGTCCGGTGACCGAGTTTGAATCCTTAAGTCGAAAGGTATGGAGTAGAATCCCCTTTCATGGCTGAATTCCGGAAGGCTCGCCAAGCCTCCAAATCCCGATTGGTTTACACCCCCGGGCGTGGGGGTATTAAAATATTGGGTTGTGTAGTCTTGAAATTGGCCCGGAGGATTCCAAAACAATCCGTATGAAAAATCAGGCTTCTGATCCGGGTATTCTGGAAAGTAATCATATTCCACGGTGGCCCCGTCCGGTTGAATCAGGCCAAGATATTCTCCGCGCGCCCTCAATTTAAAATTTGTGTGCAGAAAACCTGTCTGGTTTTTGCGATCCTTACCCGATGCAAAAACAAGTACGAAGGCTTTGGCGTGGATCGTCAGGTCAGGAAAACGCCATTTGTTTTTTTGAGATGCATCATCAGTCAGGTGCCAACCCTGTAGGTTCAAAGCCTCATTTCCAGTATTGAAGATTTCAATCCAATCAGGTGTATCACCATCCTCATCCTTCAGACTTCCCGAATTTGCTGCCTGAAATTCAGTAATCTGTAAAACGCTTTGGGAATGGACATCCCCAATGAGTTGAAAAAAAAGGATTGCCGACAATCCCAGTGAAAAGACCGGGGTACATTTATACGAATTACTCATAGAAAATAATCAATTCCATAAGCAGGATTCCCGCCATCCTTCATTAAACTGTGCAGAGATACTACTCGGATTTCCCTCATCTTTCACCACCCCATTTTACTGGGTACTGAAACTCAAAACAAAAGGCGACGAATTCCCAATTTCATTTTTCATGTCAACCGCATCGGACATTTTATTTTTGAGCAGAAATCGTCTGTAAATTCCAATTTTACTAGTGTTTATCATTGATGTGAATAACTCGTTAACAAAAGTTAATATGTTGTCCTAGAAAGACCGCTGCAGTTCGCATAGAAATGTTGCCTGTCAGCGACATGGATTTTTACCCTTAAGGGATACTCATGCCTCTTTCATGTAAGATACTTTAGTGTAAGTTGTTTAATATTAAATATTTATGTAATTTTTCGGAAATGAATTTATCGTGATCAAGATTCTTGAATTTAAAGAAAAAAAGTGGTGTTATTTTTGTAAAGCTTTGCAAAAAGGTCAGTTAGGTGATGTCTGAGGTATCGGGTGAATAAACTGTCGGTGAGTTCTGAAATTTGAATGGAATAGGCGAAATGGAAGAAAGCAAAGAAAATCTTTGGGAATCAGCCCAAGAAAGGCTTCAAAAGATCCTGAACAAGGAAATTTACAACCTGTGGTTTGCCCCGATTCAAGTTCAAAGTCTCGAAGAAGAAATCATCGTATTGGAAGTTGCGAATGATTTTTGTGAAGTCTGGCTTCAGGATAACTACTTGGGATTAATTCAGGAGGTTTTAGGTCAATTGACCGGACGTCGGCTGAAAGTGCAATTTGTCGTATCAGGAGTAGCGGAAGAATCGGATGATAAGGGAAAAAAATCACAGGCTCCTTCTGAGGAAAATTCACGTGTGGAGCCGGTCGTAGGAAGCGAAGATCGATTGTCCTTAGGAATGTCGGCCCAGGGGTTTCCATTCAACCCGAACAATACTTTTGATGCGTTCGTTGTGGGGAGTGAAAACACCTTCGCCCATGCGGCTGCCATGGCTGTAGCAAAAAGCCCGGGGAAATCCTACAATCCGCTTTTTCTTTATGGGGGCGTCGGTCTCGGCAAGACACATCTGCTTCACGCAATTGGTCACCTGGTTATCGCGAACCGGAAAAAAGCCAGGATCGCTTATGTTTCCAGCGAAAAATTCACCAATGAGTATATTGATGCCATTCAGAACCATAAGACCATGGCATTTCGTCGAAAATACCGCCGCATGGATGTGCTGTTGATTGACGATATACAGTTTCTTTCTGGAAAAGAGAGAATCCAGGAAGAGTTCTTTCATACTTTCAATGCCCTTTATGAGGCAAGGAAGCAGATTGTCATGACCTGTGATCGCCCTGCCAGCGAAATTAAAAATCTGGAAAATCGTCTTGTTTCGAGATTTGAATGGGGTTTGACGGCCGATCTGCAGTTGCCGGATTTTGAGACACGCATGGCGATTTTGAAAAAGAAATCGGAGGCAATGTCATACAATCTTCCTGACAATGTGGTTCAGTTTCTCGCTCGGCGGATTCGCTCGAACATCCGGAGGTTGGAAGGGGCGTTGATCCGTGTTGCCTCCTTTGCCTCTTTAACGGGAACTGATTTGACATTGGATGTCGTAGAAGATTTGTTGCGGGAAGTTCTAAATGAAGAAAGCAAACAGAACGTCAATATTGACCAGATCCAAAAAAAGGTTGCCGAACATTATGATATTCGGATTGCCGACATGAAAAGCAAGCGACGACCGGAAAGCATTGCCTTTCCTCGTCAGATTGCCATGTTTTTATCCCGTCAGATGACGGATCATTCACTAAGCGCCATTGGGGAAGCTTTTGGAGGGAGAGATCACGGAACGGTTCTTCATGCCTGTAAACTAGTTAAAAACCGGATAGAAGTTGATGGTAAGGTTCGTCAAGGGGTCCAATTTCTGGAACGGCAGCTAATGAGGTAGCTCCATGAATTCACGACCGAGTATCCGGGGATTGGGGGCAAAGGCTGAGCCTTTTAGATCTGAAAGGGCTAACCGGATACGAGTTCGTGCAACTATTCCCGTCCGGTCTCTATACGGAAAAATTCGCCCTTCTGCAAAGTCGCTGCTTTTTTCAGCGATGCATTCTGATCACGAGACTCCATCTAGACCGGTCTTTCGAACGTTTGGGTATCGATCCGGCCATTCACCAAACCGGTAACATCGATCGTTAGTCACGGAGTAGTTGCTGCTTTCAGCAGTTCGATTTCCTTATACTCCACATCCATTTCCTGTCCCCCGTGAAGTTGTAAAGCAAAATGGCCTTTGATCCGTCCGGGGTCGTTTTTCAGTTCCGCTGTTTTCCTTCCGTTCAGATGAACCACAACGCGACGTCCATGGGCTGATAATGACATTTCATTCCATTCCCCCTGCCGATAAATCTTTTTGGCGTTTTTCTCATCAGGTTTGACAACCCAGGTTCTACCACCCGTTTCATAAAGACCACCCGTTTCATAGGAGGTATCCACTTCTACCTGAAAGCCCTTGATTCCGACAGAATGGGCCACGGGATCAGACCGAAAGTAAAACCCGCTGTCACCTTTGTTCACTTTGAATTTGAAACGCACGGTGAAATCATCGTAGCTCTGATTTGATAACAATAAACCATGGCGTTTCTCGGATGGAGTGCTTTTTCCGATGATTCGGCCATCTTTAACGGTCCATGTTCCTCCCGGTAAGGCTTTCCATCCGCTAAGGTTTAGCCCGTTGAACAGTGGCTTCCAAGTATGGTGTCCCAATTCCAGGATCCGGATGTTTTTCCACTTGACCTCCATGGGGTCGGTTTGGGATGTGCCATGCACTTGTAGTCCGATGAATCCTTCCTGAGTCATTGAATCCACTAGGTCAGCGGCCGGTACGCCATTGATCCAGGTGCGTATGGAATCCCCGATCGCTTCAATGCGGAAATGATTCCATTCATCCTGGAGGAACGCTTTTCCTGCGGCTGGGTTGTCCTTTAGGTTATTTATCCAGCCACGGCGCCCTTCATCATAGATCCCCCCTGACCAGGCTCGCTCTTTTGGATCGATTTCAACTTGATAACCGAAGACCCGCTCTTCATGTTGTTTTTTCAAGCTGTGACTGCGGATTTGAACCCCTGAATTCATTTCAGAATCTACTAGAAAATCCAATTCGAGTTTGAAATCTCCGTAGTGTTTCTTCGTGCAAAGAAAAGTATTGGGTCCTCCGGCTACAGTCGTAGCGATCACGACTCCGTTTTCCAGTTTGTATTGTGCCCGACCTCCCTTGATTTCCCAATTTTCCAGTGAGTTTCCTTGAATGAGTGAAACCCATTGCTGGGGTTTCGCAGCTCCGGCATACATCATGCCGAAGAGAGTGAGGATGCCTATATAGATGGGAGGCCGAACGCTTTTAAAAAGAAATGATCTGTTCATATGGTTTGAATTCGTTTCTTGAGCGGTTTCTTAATTGGGATTCGGTGGAGCTTGTCCAATGGAGGTGTAGAGGCGGTATTGGGCTTGGTTGAAGGCTGTAACGGTATTCACATAGTATTGACGTGCACTGGCAAGGCTTTGCAGGGCTTGCAGCATTTCGATGGGAAGTCCCTGCCTTTCGAAGATGCGGGAACGATTCAGGACAAAGGAGGATTGGGCACTTTTTACCGCAGCTTCGGCGATGGCGATCTGTTTCTGGTGACTGTTAACCTGGGAGTGGGCCAGTTTGACCTCGGCGATGATTTGGTCGATCAATCCTTCCCGCGAGTGCTTTGATTGGGCAAGAATAGAGCGCCTCTCTTTTATGCGCTCCTTTTCCCCCAGTCCAAAATTCTTAAAGCGCCAATAGACCAGGGCATTCAGGTCTGTGCGACCGTCTGGGTCGCCGAAATTGCTGCCGGTTCCACCGCCAAAACCTCCCGCACTGGCACTTAAGGCTATATTGGGAACGAATGGACTGTACTTCGATTGCTTAATGCGCTGTTCAGCCCGGTTGACCAAGGCAAGGCTCTGTTTGATTTCGGGACGGGATTTAAGGGCAGTGGCGACCAGTTCGTGCAGTGATCTGACTGGATTGATGAGCAGGATTGAGGCAACATCTTTATCGACAGGTTGCAATTCAACGCTGGCTTCGAGATGCAGCAACCGGGCCAGTTCAGCGCCCGCGGCCACTAAGTTTCCTCGAGTTGCTTCCAGGTTTCCAGTGCTGATGAGTCTCTGAACTTCGGCACGTTGGGCATCGGAATGCAGGCCTTCACCACTGGCGGCAAAATCACGTGTGTATTGGGCAAGTTCGGAGGCGTTCTGGACGTTTTCTTCTGCCACCGCAACGTGGGCTTGGGTGCCAACTAAGCCTAGGTAAGCTTGGGCGACCTCGAGCAGGAGGTTGTTGTGAACCGCGTCCCCGGCCGCAATGACGGCGGCTTGGTTTTGACGGGCAGCCAGCGGTTCAAAGTAGGCATCGGCGAGATTCACAGTGAGACTCAAGCCGGGCACGGTTGGAGAACCCGCTCCCACCGCGCCTGAGCCCGCACCGAAATGGGAGGAACTGCGGCTGACATCCAGAATACTACCGCCGGTTTCCTGCAGAGGTCCATCGGTATGGTGTATGCTTGCCCCGAAACTCAGATCAGGAATCAGAAGATACTTTTTCTGTTTCAGCTGGGCTGTAGCCTGTTTTACGGTTTCCCGGGCAAGGGCGATATCGGAGTTTTGCGCCCGTGCCAATTTCAATGCTGTTGCCAAATCTATTGGCAGAAAACCGGAATTCTCTGTTTTGAATCTCTCGGTTTCACCCTCTGTAATATTCTCTGTTTCTTGCGCTATACTCGCCATTGTAAAGCTTATGGTCACACCAAGTAGAATCAATTTTTTCATGGTCAATAATTCAAAGAGTATTAGGCCGCAACCGTTTGCGGGTTCGGCTTTACGATTGCGTAAACACAGGGCACTAGGAACAGAGTTAGAATTGTTGAAACCAACATACCGCCGATGAGAGCACGGGCCAGTGGAATCATTGCCTCGCTGCCGGGTGCCAAGTTCATCGAGAGTGGCAGCATCGAAGCCACGAGCACCAAGGCGGTCATCAGGATCGGGCGTAGGCGAACGCAACCGGCCATCCAGGCGGCCTTCGCCGAACTAATTCCTTGTTTACGGAGGTGGTTGGCAAAGTCCACGAGCAGGATTGAGTTGTTCACAACCACTCCAATCATCATCAAGGTACCCATCAGTGATTGAATGTTGAGAGTGGTGTTGGTCAACCAGAGAATGCCGAGTACACCTGTTAAGCCCAATGGCACGGCCAGTAGGATAATAAGTGGATCCACTAGTGAACGGAATTGGGCCATCATTATAAGATAGACCAGAATGATGGCTGTCAACAATCCCCAACCCAGCGAACGGGAATCGGTCTTCATCTTTGCCACGGGACCGCGAAGGGTCGTGGCTACACCCGATTCAAATTTCATTTCGGCGACGGCTTTTTCGACGTCTCGAGCCACTGAGCCAAGGTCACGCCCCGTCACATTCACATAGACATCGTTCACACGTGAAAGGTTGTAGTGAGCGATTTCACCGGGAATGTTCACGCGCACTATATCCGCCACTTCAGATAATGGAATGGTGGTGGGACCCTCTTCTGTCTTCACTGGCAATGGCAGGTTGCGCAGTTCATCGAGGCTCCGAACTTCATTGTCCTTATACTGTACACCCATATAAAAATCGACGCCGGTTTTCGGGTCCACCCAGATGGTCTCCGCATGCCCGATGCTGGAAGTAAGTGCGGTGGAGATATTCTCGGCGATCGTCTTCTGCGACAACCCAAAGTAAGCCGCGCGAGTCCGATCCACTCTTACGTCAAACTGTGGGTAATCCAACGCCTGGGCAATCTGGACATCGGCGGTGCCTTCAATCTGACGCACCCGCTCAACAACCCGTTCCGCCGCCGCACGGGTTGCTGCGGTCGTACCTGCGGATACCTGCACATTGATCGGGGTGGCAACGCCTTCGTTCAAGGCAGCATTGATGACCCCCCCGCTCACAAACAGGAATTGGTCTTGTGGAAATTTTTCAGCAAATGTTTTTCGCAGTCTTCTGACATATTCCCGAGTTGATGTCTTGCGACCTTCAGGGTGCAAGGTTACTACGAAAAAGGCCGTGTCCGGTCCCGAATTGGGACTCAGCATGGTGGAAAATCCCGCTCCTTTTCCGGTCGGCAGTCCAATATTAGCCATCAGAGTTTCGATTTCCTTTTCCGGAATAATCTCCTTGATGACTTCCTCGAGCTTAATCACCAGTTTTTCTGTTTCCTCAATGCGGGTGCCAGGTGTCGTTTTCACCCGCACTTCAAACACGCCTGCATCCACGTCGGGGAAGAGCTCCGAACCGATGTGCGGGTAGAGGAACAGGGACAGGGCGAATATTGCCAGTCCGCCCAGGACGACAGGTAGCCGATTGTTCATTGCTGTCTTCAGCAGACCTGCGAAACGACCGGTTGGCTCGGGAAGATCAGTCTGCTCCTGCCGGAGGGTCTTGTCTGTCTTCAACATTTTGACACAGAATGCAGGAATAACCGTCATCGAAAGAAAATAGGATGCGGCGATGGTAGTCGCGGCAGCCAGGGTCAGTGGTTCGAACAGATAGCGAATCATTCCACTGAGAAATATCACAGGCACAAATACGACAAGTGTGGTTACCGTGCCGGCGAGAATGGGTGTGGCGACTTCCTCGACGGCATCGCTCACAGCCTTTTTCGATGGCTTACCCATGGCTAGGTGGCGTACTATGTTTTCTACAACCACGATACTGGCATCGACAACATTACCGATGGCCAGGGCTACACCGCCCAGAGTCATTACGTTGATGGTATTCCCGGAAAAGTAGAACCCCAGGAACCCGATGAGGATGGACAGCGGCATGACCATCAGCACGGCCACCGAAGGGAGAAACCGTCGCAGAAAAAAACCGATCACCAACATTACCAGCACCCCCCCAAGACCGACTTCGTATTCGAGATTTCGAATCGCATTGCGAATGTAACTCGACTGGTCACTGACCAGATTGATTTCAGCAGCTTCCGGGATCTCTCCCCGGGCTTTCATCAGAGGTACTTCGCGCGCTAATCCTTCACGAATCCGGTCTACGACTTCGATGGAGTTTTCACCTGGTTCGCGGTGCAGGGGACAGTAAACAGAACGTTTGCCGTTCACTCGCACAATGTTATTCTGAATGGCTGCATCGTCTTTGGCATAACCGATATCACGAATGAAAATGGGTTTTCCATCCCGCACAGCAACTGGAATATTGCTGATGTCTTCTGCGGTCGGCAGCGTATTTACCGTATGCACTTGGTAATCAATATTGCCCAGCTTCATCGTTCCGCCGGCCATGACGAGGTTGGCCTCGGTCAGCGCTTCGACAACATCCGTTGGAGCAAGGTCATGTGCCCGCAATTTGTCAGGGTCCACGTAAACCATCATCTGTCTGAATTTGCCTCCGAAGGGATGTGGTATTTGAACGCCTTTGAGTCCACCCATTTTGTTTCGCACAGCGTAGTAGCCGATCTTGTACAGCTCGGTTTCGCTCAGGCCCTGACCAGAGATGGAAGCCAGGACCACGGGCAAGTTGGCCGGTTCACTACGCAAGGTAAACGGCCAATCGATATCCGGCGGAAGGTGGTGCATATCATTGGCTTCAAGATTGATGATCTCATTGAGCGCGGCAGCGGGGTCAGTGCCTGGGTGAAAGGCCACCTTGATCACACAAGCGCCCGGTACACTACGCGCTTCCTGATGCTCAATATCGCTTGCCAAAGTCAGGATGCGCTCAACGCGTGCGGACACCGATTTCTCGATCTCTAATGGTGGCATACCCGGATAGGAAAAATAACTCACCACAACCGGGGTTTTGAAGTCGGGCAGAATATCCGCAGGTATTTTGGGGATTTGTGAAAGACCCAAAAGACTTAAGCCAATGGCAACGGCCCAAACCGCGTGTGGATTACGAAGTGCAAAGCGAACGAGAAACATAAGTTAAATGAAATTCGTGAACAGTTGAGTGGACTTCAGTTGTTGAGCACAGATACGGTCTGCCCATCCATCAAACGACCCAGCATGCGGGTCACCACCTGCTCACTACCGCTGAGTCCCGATAGAATTTCGATGACGTGCCCATCATCAATTCCTGTTTTAACCGTAACATGTGAAATGGAGTTATCTTCCTTCAAAACGTAGACGATACTCACCTCACCAGATTGGTCAAACCGGACAGCGCCTGACGGCAAGACAAGAGCCAATTTCTCCTGCATAATAACTTCAACCTTGCCATACATGCCTGGAATTAAGCGTCCATCGGCATTGGGGACATCCACTTCAATCATCATGGTTCGGGTTTTCGGATCAAGCCGACCTGACAGACGAGCCACAATGCTGTTCTCAAATACTTCCCCGGGAAGTGCTGGAAAACTCATTTCGACAGCGTCTCCCTTTTTAACCCAAACCGCGTCACGTTCGGGAATTGGAACCCTCACTCGCAATACATCGACTTTTGAAACGGTGAACAAAGGTTTTCCAGAACCGTCCGAATTGGACACATTGCGCACCAAATCTCCCGGATCGACCGAGCGCTGTGTAACGATGCCCGCAAAAGGTGCCTTTAGGGTAGCGTATAGCATCATGATTTCGGTTTCGTCCAGCGTCTTAAGAGCGACTGTAATTGAGGCTGCGGCGCTTTTGACTTCTGCTTCGGCCACGACAAGGCGAGCTTTGGAGGATTCATAGCGACTTTTTGTTTCATCTCCGATGCGTTGGGTAACCGCCTTGCTCTTGATCAGAGTCTGCATCCGGTTATATTCTGATTGCAGCGCCTCCAATTCGGCTCGAACAACCCCCACCGATGCTTGAAGTTGTTCGCGTTTGTATTCCAGGAGACTGAGTTCGGCCTGCTGCCTTTCATAGGTTTTGCTCATTTCCGGCACATCGATTTGCAGAAGAGTCTGCCCTGCTTCGACCACATCTCCAATGTCGGCGGTGACTTTGCCGGCATATCCGGCCACTCGGGCGAACAACTCGGCTTCGTGCCAAGCCATGACGGTTGCCGGTTGTGAACTTGTGCGGTGCAAGGTGGTTTTTTGTGGTGATACCGTTTTTACGGCAGGTTTCTCTGCAGCTTGGGCAAGGATTGACAGGGGGACCGCAATCAATACAAACGAAAGTGAGAACAAAGCCGGGAGTTTCAAATGATTTATCATCAGGAGTTGATTCAAAATTAGAGATTCCAAGGTTGAATTCAGGCAACGTCAGCACAGGTCTTATGTCGGTTCGATCGGCGGAACAGACAGGCGTCATGGCTGTTGTGAGGGTAATCAGTTAAACAGATTGTCACAATTGCCCTATTGGAATACTCAGGCATTAGTCTGTGATTTTGTCTTTTTCGGAATAAGCGTCAAGCACAAATGGTTCAGGGCATTCATCTCATTCATGAAAACAGGTTATACCTTTATCCGTCCGTGCTGATATCAGATGTTGCATTTCACGGAGTGTGTGCGAGGATGATTGGCTTACCTAATAAACCAAACCTGTTTTTGTGATGAAACTTGGATCCAGTTTGTGTGTAAATCCTTTTCTGCGTAAAGGACATCAAGGCGTTCTACAAGGGGTGCTTTTATTTTCAATAGTTTTTGGAACTGGTGCTGCCGACTGGCCGACTTACCGTCATGATGATCAACGCAGCGGGGTCACCGGAGAACAGGTTGATGACCAGCTGTCTTTGCGATGGGTGTTTCGAGCGCCGCATCGTCCCGAAGCCGCTTGGCCTCTACCGGGTGAGGAGACACCTAGAATGCATACCGATCGAGCGTTTCATACGGTTATTTCTGGGAAGACGCTTTATTTCGGAACATCGGTGGATCACAAGGTTTATGCACTGGATACGGAATCGGGCTCGATAAGATGGACTTTCTTCTGTGATGCCGCGATTCGTTTTGCACCTGTGATTCATGGAGACAAGCTCTATTTCGGTTCGGATGATGGGCATGCCTATTGTTTGAACGCTGCTGACGGAAGGGAAATTTGGAAGTTTCGCCCCGGTCCCTTTGCGGAACATGTTGTGGGACGGAGCCGAATGATTTCCTTGTGGCCTCTGCGGACCGGGTTGATTGTGAATGATGGAATTGTATATTTCACAGCCGGAATTTTTCCTTACGAAGGCTTGTATATCGGTGCATTGAATGCTGAGACAGGTGAGTTGATCTGGATGAACGATACCGCCGGCGATTTAGCCTGGGGACTTGAATACG
>DUCD01000091.1:0-22288 GCA_012959985.1 Verrucomicrobiales bacterium
ATGCAGGTCGGGGATTGTGGTTGAAGGGAAAGGGCAGTGAAGAACTGGAGAGTGTTCCCGGGCAGATCAGCGGAATTAAGGTTTACGGCGAACAGCGAGGATGTGCCGTCGCCGATTATGATCGGGATGGAAGGGTGGATTTGGTGGTCACACAGAACGGAGCCCCAACGAGACTGTTCCGGAATCAATCGGCTAAAGTCGGCTTGAGAGTTCGGTTCATTGGCTTTGCCGGTAATGTGGATGGGGTCGGAACAGCGTTTCGTTTGATCTACCTGGATGGCAAAGGTCCGGTCAGAGAGGTTCATGCCGGATCAGGTTATTTTTCTCAGGATGGGTCGGTCCATGTTCTTGGCAGGAGGGGTGTCCCTCAGTCTCTGTGGCTCCGCTTACCGGGCGGACGCGAATATGAGATTTCTATAATGGATCCCGATGAAGAATTGACGGTCCAGTTTGAAACATTGTGAAAGTTGTTAACATACCTTACGGATTCCTTGCAGACTCATGATCGAAATCAGGTTTAAGTTCAAAATGGTATTGAAAAGTTGCGTGCTGTTATCAGTGCTGACTGTGGTGTCCGGAGGCGCGCAGGCAGATTGGGAGCAGGGTTCTGGTTTTCGCAGAAGAGCTTTGTCTGTTCCTGAAGGTGGATCCTCGGGGTTCGCTCTGATGTCATCTGAACAAACTGGGGTCACTTTCCAGAATGAGCTTAAAGAACGCAGTGTGGCTCTGAATCGAATTTATGAAAATGGATCCGGGGTTGCATCGGCTGATGTAAACGGAGATGGCTTGCCCGACCTCTACTTCTGTAATCAGGAGGGTGGCAATCGCCTGTATCTTAATATGGGTGACTGGAAGTTCACCGATGTCACCGAAGAATCCGGTGTCGGAATTGATGGTAAGCATTCCACAGGATGTGTATTTGCCGATGTGGATGGAGACCGTGACGCTGACCTTTTCGTAAATGCCATAGGTGGAGGCACCCGTTTGTTCATCAATGATGGATCCGGTCGGTTTTCAGAACAGCGATCATCGGATTTCAATCGGCAGGGTGGGGCGACTTCAATGGCGCTGGCGGACATCGATGGGGACGGGGATTTGGATCTGTATGTTGCGCATTACCAAAACGAAACCCTGAAGGATGCTCCCCCCGGGCTGAAACCCGAAGTGAAGATCATCGATGGAATTCCGGTGGCGTTTCCGGAAGACCGGTTCAAGGTGCTGGAATCTGGACTCAAAGGGGGAGTCATGCTCCATGAATTGGGAGAGCCGGATCAACTTTATATCAATGACGGAAAGGGGAATTTCCATCCGATCGAACCGGGTGATGGAACCTTTCTATCGGCGTCAGGAGTTCCCCTTGAGGTGCCTCTGCACGGATGGGGTTTGTCGGTGATGTTGCGCGACCTTAATGGGGATCGGGCTCCTGATATTTATGTGTGTAACGATTATGTGAATTCAAGGGACCGTATCTGGATCAATTCAGGTTCGGGCACTTTTCAACCGATCGGGGATTTCCAGTTGCGCAACATGAGCCTCTCTTCTATGTCCATCGATTTTGCCGACATCAATAACGATGGTCATGAGGACATATTCGTCGCCGACATGTTGAGTCGTCATCATGTCTTCCGGCAACGGCAGCGGGCGAACCATCACAATGTCGGATTTAACTTTCCTGTCGAATCCAGTGATTACCAACCTGAAGTCAACCGGAATACCCTGTTTTTAAATCGCGGGGATGATTCCTTCGCCGAAATTGCACGCTTCAGTGGACTTCATGCCGGGGAATGGACCTGGAGTGCTGCCTTTATGGACGTGGATCTGGATGGTTATCCTGATCTTATAGTGACCAATGGTCATGGTCATGATGTTCTTCATGCCGATGTGCTCAAGGAATTATCCACGAAGCCGCAGGGGCGCACTCCCAGCGAACGTTTGGCAAATCTTCGTCGATTTCCCTCCCTGAAAACCAAAAACCTGATTTTCCGTAATCAGGGCGATCTGACCTTTCGTGAAACCGGGGCTGAATGGGGATTTGATTTTCAAGGAATCTCCCATGGTATGGCATTCAGTGACCTCGATCTGGATGGAGATTTGGACGTGATTGTTAATAATTATCTGACCCCTTGTTCCCTCTATCGTAATGAATCCTCCGCGACCAGAGTAGGGGTTCTCCTGAAAGGGCAGGCACCCAATACGGAGGGTGTCGGGGCTGTGGTTGAAGTGATGCAGGGGACGGTAAAACAGATTCGCAGTGTCATCAACGGAGGGCGCTACCTATCGGATGATGGCCCCTTGATTTCACTGGCAATCAATGCCCTGTCGAAGCAATCCATGAAATTGAAAGTGACTTGGCGATCCGGTGAAATCAGTGAAATATCCAATGTGCTGCCCAACTGTTTGTATGAGATTTCTGAACCGGGATACGACCGATATCTGGATCCGCCTTTAAAGGAAACTCCTGATCCGACTTTTGTCGATGTCAGTCAATTGTTGAATCACGTTCATCAGGATGAACCGTTCGACGATTTTAAGGTTCAAGCGCTGATGCCATATAAACGAAGTCACCGTGGCCCAGGAATCAGCCTTTGGGATATCGATGGAAACGGATGGGATGATATTGTCATTGGAGCCGGACGGGGAGGAACCATGGCTATTTACCGAAACGATGGAGTAGGAGGATTTCAACTTTTCAACGGACCTCAGGCAAGTCGTGATCAGATGTCTCTTCTGGGGTGGCGCAAGGACCGAGCGGATTTCATGATGCTGGTGGCATCTTCCAATTATGAAGATGGGCAATCCACCGGAACGGGTTTGGCCCGATTTGATGTCCGATCCAAGCGAATCGATGAAGTCCTTCCGGCGCAAGCCTGGGCCTTCGGGCCGATGGCCATGGCGGATGTCGACCTGGATGGCGATCTCGATCTTTTTGTCGGCGGAAATCTCAAGGCAGGACAGTATCCTTTGACAGCTCCCGCTCACTTGCTGAGAAATGAGAAGGGAATTTTTAAAGTGGATCCCGAGTGGGATCAAGTCTTCGCAGATTCCGGTGTCGTGAACGGAGTGGTTTTCAGTGACTTGGACATGGATGGTGATCCGGATTTGGCGTTGGCATGTGAATGGTCGCCTATTCGAATCTTCCTCAATGAAAAGGGACTGTTTCAAGAACGGACAGAGGAATGGGGGTTAAAAGATTATTCCGGAATCTGGAATGGGATTGCCACCGGAGATTTTGATCTGGATGGACGCCCTGATATCATTGCCGGTAATTTTGGACGAAATACGCGTTACCAGCCCTATCTTCAAAAACCCTATCGACTGCATTATGCAACGGATTCGGAATCTTCCTCCAAGGTTTTGATCGAGTCTAATTACGATGAGGAGACCGGTGGATATGTTCCCTGGCGTGATCTCAAAGCCGTTTCCTCCGTAGTTCCCAAACTCGGTTTGGTCTTCAGGAACACGGCCGCTTATGCTTCCGCCAGTGCCGGCGATCTATTGGGCCATATTCAGAATCCTATGGAAAAAGTCCAAATCAATACTTTGGACTCCATGGTCTTTCTCAATAGGGGAACCCACTTCGAACCGCTTTCATTGCCTGCTTCTGTTCAATTCGCTCCTGTTTTCGGAATGGCCGTAGGGGATTACAACGCCGACGGATTGCAGGATGTGTTTTTAGCACAGAATTTCTTCAGCGTGGAAAAGGAGACGGGACGCTACGATGCGGGGCGGGGACTCTGGCTGAAGGGCATGGGAAGAGGACGGTTCAAGGCAATCCCCGGTCATAAATCCGGTATCCGGATTTATGGTCAGCAAAGGGGATGTGCCCTGTTCGACTTCGACAGGGACGGGCGGTTGGATCTTGTTGTCGGTCAGAACGGGGAAGATACAAAACTCTACCGAAACAACTCCGTTGAATCCGGATTGCGCGTGAGACTGTTGGGGCCTTCTCAAAATCTTTACGGAATTGGGGCTCAGGTCAGAGGGATGTACCAGGGAGGAAAACAGGGACCTATCTATGAAATTCAGTCCGGATCCGGTTATCTTTCTCAAAACAGCCCGGTTGTGGTTCTGGGTGGACGTAAAAACCTGAAAACGGTCTTGGTCCGTTGGCCAGGAGGGCGTGTGGCGCAGACTGAGATTCCCGAATCCGCAAACGAGGTTGTCATCAATCCATTAGGAGAAATCCAACCGGGTCGTTGATCTTATCCACCTGTTATAAGATTTACATTTTTTTCCGTCTGTTGGATAGTCAACGCATTCCGATATGCTTCGGTCTTTAAGATTGTTTGCGGCTCTGAATTTATGGCTATTTCCAGCGAAATTATTGAACAATTGAAAAGCATTTGCGGTCCTGAAAATGTCCTGACCGAAAAGGAAGATCTGATTCCCTATTCTTTTGACGGTACGGCTGAAATCAAGCAGTTGCCCGGTTGTGTGCTCTATGCGTCTATTGTTGAAGTCATTCAGGAAGTCCTGAAGTTCGCCAATGAGAAACATTGTCCTGTGGTGACTCGCGGCAGCGGGACCGGCTTAAGTGGTGGCAGTGTTCCTGTCGAAGATTGCTGGGTGCTTTGCACCGTTCGCATGGATAAAATCCTGGAGGTCGATGCCGACAATATGACTCTGATGACAGAACCGGGAGTCACCACTTTGAAAATTTCCGAAGCAGCAGAAAAAGTTGGATTGTTCTATCCACCCGATCCTGGGTCGATGAAGATATCCACTATCGGGGGCAACGTTGCGGAAAACTCCGGAGGCTTGCGCGGTTTGAAATACGGGGTGACTCGAAATTACATCATGGGCCTTGAGCTTGTCCTGGCTTCGGGTAAACGTTGCTGGTATGGCAATAAGTGTGTTAAGGACGTTGCCGGGTATTCCATGAAGGATGTGTTCATCGGATCGGAAGGCACATTGGGCGTCATCACCAAGGTGCTGCTGAAATTGATTCCGATGCCGGCCGCCAAAAAGACCATGGTGGCCGGCTTCTCCAAAATGGATCAAGCTGCCGAAGCCGTAACCGCGATTATTGCCGCCAAGGTAATTCCCTGCACTTTGGAATTCCTGGACCGGATGACGATTCAATGCGTCGAGGACTTTACCCATATCGGGCTCCCCCTTGACTGTGATGCGCTGTTACTGATGGAAACTGACGGTCATGCAGCCGTCGTTGCCGAGGAGGCCGAAGTCATGGAACGGATTTGCCATGATCATGGATGTACCGAATTTAGAATTGCCGGAAATTCAGAAGAAGCCCTTAAATTGGCCAGTGCCCGACGCACGGCGTTCTCGGCCTTGGCTCGCGTTTCTCCCACGACCATCCTGGAAGATGTAACGGTTCCGCGAACCGAATTGGCCTCGATGGTTCGCTTTATCCAGGAGGTTGCCGAGAGGTATAAACTGAAGATTGGGATCTTCGGTCACATGGGAGACGGAAACCTGCACCCGACCTTTTTGACGGATGAACGAAATAAGGAGGAAATACACCGAGTGCATCAGGCTTTTGAGGAAATCTTCACTGAAACCATTCGGATTGGGGGAACCATTACTGGAGAACACGGCATCGGCTTGGCAAAGAAAGACTATCTGGTACAGGCCATGGGGGATGTTTCCGTTGAGGTCATGCGCAAACTTCGAACGGTCCTGGACCCCAACAACATTTTGAACCCGGGTAAGATTTTTGACTGATGTCGATCGTGAGTTCCATGCAACCTATTCCCTTGTCGATCACTCCCGCTGCTTCTCATTTGAAAGGTCTGGACTACTCTGTCGTCCAGCAGTGCATGCACTGTGGTCTGTGTCTGCCGACTTGTCCGACTTACGATGACACTAAGTTGGAACGTAACAGTCCACGGGGTCGGATCAGCCTGATGCGGGCCATTGCGGATGGAAAATTGGATCCGGGGAAAGTCTTTGCCGAGGAAATGTCTTTTTGCCTTGGTTGTCTGGCCTGTATGACCTCCTGTCCGGCCGGGGTTAATTATGCCGAACTGTTTGAGCATGCCAGAGCTGAAGTGGAAGAAAGCGGTGTGATGAAATCACCGTTTCGGAAACTGATTCGATTCGTTACCATGGGTTGGTTGTTCCAGGACTTGCGCCGAATGCAATGGCTGGGAAGGTTGATCCGGTTTTACAGAAATTCCGGATTGCTGAGTCTCGTTCAACAATCCGGTATCCTGAAGATGTTGCCCCAGAGGCTTCAATACCTCGAGAAGTTGACTCCGGTGATCCAACCCGCATTTTCCAATGAACTGATTGAACCTGTCAGTCCGGCTGTCGGTGAAAAACGCTATCGAGTTGCCATGCTGACGGGGTGTGCCCAGGATATAATTTTCAGTGATGTCAACCGCGATACGGTGGAAGTGCTTCAGGAGTACGGCTGTGAAGTCATTACCCCGGCGAGTCAGTTCTGCTGTGGTTCGTTGCATGGGCACAATGGCGAATGGGAACAGGCCAAGGATCTGGCCCGAAAGCAGATCGATCTTTTTCCACCTGCGGCATTCGACGCCATCATTTCCAATGCAGCCGGTTGTGGATCCCACTTGAAACATTACAGCTCTCTGCTTTCGGACGATCCCGAATACCTGGAACGAGCCCGGGAATGGGACCGGAAACTCAAAGACATTCATGAGTGGCTGGTGGAGATCGGTCCCCTTGAAATTGATGGGGAAGCGGCAGCGGAAATGACGGTCGGCTACCATGAAGCATGCCATCTGTGTCATGGCCAGAAAATCACCTCGCAGCCTAGAACACTTTTGAAGTCAGTTCCAAATTTGAAGTTGGTGGAAATCCCGGAAAGCAACTGGTGTTGTGGAAGTGCAGGAGTTTACAATGTCACTCAGCCTGAAATGGCAACTAAGTTATTGAAACGCAAAATCGGACATATCCGGGAAACGGGGGCTGATATCCTCGCGACTGGAAATCCCGGTTGCATGCTTCATATCCAAAACGGTCTCAATCAGGCAGAGATGCCGATCAAGGTGGTACATCCGATCAGCCTGCTCGCTCAGGCTTTTCGCGAACGTAATTCCAGCAAGAATGACAAGTAGGACTGAGATCACTGAAAGAATCCGGGAATCCTGCCTGGTTGCCGTCGTCCGGGCCTTGCGAAAGGATCAGTGTCTTCCTTTGACGAATGCGCTGATTGATGGCGGTATTCACATCGTCGAAATTACTCTGACGACTCCAGAGGCCATCAAGGCAATCGAAGAGATAAAGTCCGTGATGGGTGATAGAGCTCTGATCGGGGTTGGAACCGTTCTCAATCGGGAACAATGCCGAGCAGCTATTGATGCCGGCGCTGAATTTGTTGTCAGCCCCGTAACCAAAAAGGAAATCATCGACGAGGCGCATCGTTTCGGTCGACCGGTTATGTCCGGCGCTTACACCCCGACTGAAGCCCAGTTTGCTCATGAGGCCGGTTCGGATTTCATTAAGATCTTTCCAGCCGACCGGCTGGGACCGGGTTATATCAAATCACTTCTGGCCCCTTTACCTCATTTGCGGATCGTTCCCACAGGCGGAGTCAATCTTGAGACGCTTCAGGGTTTTCTGAAAGCGGGCTGTGTGGCCCTCGGAATCGGGTCCTCTCTTATTTCAAAATCCATCCTTCAATCCGATGATTGGGCGGCGTTAACCCGTTCAACAGTGGAATATGTGAACGTCCTGAATTCTGAGAAAATCGGCTGAATAATCTTTTTTTAGGGCGGTTTTCTTCATCGGGTGTGACTGAAAATCAATGTAGGTGCTGTTGTAGCGTCGGCTGTCCTCAGCCGAAATGCTGCTCATTCCACTGGAAATGCGCTGGGGACAGCGCACGCTACAGGCTCACCGTCTGATTTACACCCTTCCTCACTGGTTCATTGTTTCCTTTTTCAGCATATTAATTATTGCTTTACCATTTTTGTTTGCTAGTCTGCGGTGTTCACCATAACTGGGTTTTCCCGGAGTCTGTTTTAATGAAACGGATTCCTGGAATTCCTCTACCCATCAACAAAACTAGCATAATGATAAGAAAAACAATTCGAAATCTCAGGACCGCTCTGGTCGCGATAGGTTTCTCTGCCGGATTATTTTCCGTGCAGGCGCAACCTGGAGTCGAATCAATAGGTTCATTGCAAAATCCGGACGGAAGTTGGCAGGTCAGTGTCACTTTTACCGGGGACATTGTCGCAGATAGTGTGGATGCGGCAAATTTCAGCCTCAGTGCTGGTACCATAACCGGGCTGGAATTCTACGAGGCAGCCGGAGACCATGTTCCTGATGCCGTATCACAGTCGGTGGTTCTCTCGGTAACGGGATTGCAGGCAGGCTCAACCTACTCGGTAACCGTCAGCGGAGTGGCTGATGCCGCCGGAGGCGTCATGGCTGAGGCCACCGTAGAATACTTGGCCTCCGACATCCAATGGGGTGAAATCGGAGTTCCCCTGACCCCGGGACGTGCCGTTTCCATGGGCGATGGAGGATTTGACCTGATCAGCTCAGGTCGGACTCAGTGGGCTATGTATGACGAAACCATTCTAGCCTACAAGACACTTGAAGGCGATTTCAATGTAAAGGCACAGGTCGTTGACCAGGAATTTGCCAGTATTTGGGCGAGAGCCGGGATTATGGCTCGGGAAACTCTTGATTTAGGTGCTGCAGAGGGATCCATTGATTTCAGTCGATATCTGACCAGTCACGCCAATCCAAAAAGTGCCATTAGAAACGATGATACCGCGCCAGAAGTGACTCCTGATGGGGGTAACAACACCTACGAAGCCAACGGACGCTTGGAGCTGGGTGGCGCTTCCACTGGTGGCAGTGCGCCCCTCGGTGAATACCCCGGTGTCTGGGTGCGTTTGCAGAGAAACGGAGAATCCATCACCGCATATAACAGCTCGGACGGAAGACTTTGGAGTGCTACCCGTACTGCTGAATTCCCTGGCTTGAATCCAACCCTGTATGTCGGTCCATCCTACTCCGCTGAAACTCAGAATATCGGCTCCGGTACCAGCAGAGATAGCGGTCCTGCCATCGATCGATTGTTTCTGTCCCAAATCCGGAATTTTTCAGAATTGCCTATTGTCACTTCAGAACCTTCTGCCGGAGCGGTTTTTGCCGATGCTTCAACCGGTTTGTCCGTCAATATTCGGTCACGTATCGGGATTGCCGACGGAGGCGTTTCCCTCAGTCTGAATGGTAACAGTGTCCCGTTTGATCAGACCGGTGATTCGAATGATACAACTATTACCTTCAACGAACTTCAGGCGAATGTTGTTTACAACGCCGAGGTTGGTGTGACCGACGCCAACGGCGCAGAATCTGTGGAGGTGATCACATTTGACACCCTGAGTCTTGATAATTTGACCATTGAGGCAGAAGATTGGAACTTCGATGGGGGCCAGTTCATTCAGGATCCCGAGCATAAGACATTTGACCCGGGACCGGGTAACTACTTGGACCTTGTCGGCATCGAAGGCATCGACGAACAGGAAACTGACGGCGCCGGTGATCACATTTACCGTATTCCTTCCGGCGTTGGAACGGAAGTTACCGGTGATATCAAACGTGCTGACGAATTTGGTGATTTCGACGATTACAATGTAGGTTGGGTTGCTGCCGGCGAGTGGTTGAACTATACCCGCAATGTTGATGCGGGTGAATACAACCTATATGGACGTCTGGCCGGTCCCGGGCCTTTTACAGCCCAGGTTGATCTGGTTTCCAACGCGGGTTCTTCAAATCAAAGTCTCACCAATCTTGGAGCCTTTAAGGCCAACGGCACCGGAGGTTTTCAGAGCTATCTGACCTTGGTTGCTTGGAATGGCGCTGTGCCTGCCGTTATCAATCACACTGGAGGAGAACTCACCTTCCGAGTGACCAATACTGAAGGGGGTTACAATTCAAACTTCTTCATGCTCGCGCCGGCTGTCGATCCCCCGCCTCCTCGTGGCGGCGACATCTATACGGTCGGAGCCGGACCTGGAGTTCTGAATCTCGACGGTGCCAATAATGCGGTGGACACCTCCACCGACGGATCTAATGATCAGTCGCGGCAAAACGTCGACATTACAAACACCGAAACGCTGGACGCGGGAAGTTACAAAGGCACGATTTGGTCATACCAAGCCGGTCAAATGGGTAGTGTCATTCCTTACCTTGCTTCCGCAACTGGAGATGGAGGTTACCAGATTCTCGCGGTTGGCACTCAAGTCGATGTCGATGAGAGTGGTCTGGACGTCGATGTCACAGTGCCATTCGGTGGTTCTGCCTTTACATTGACGGATGGAACAGAGGTCTTTGGCGGAATCATGAATCCACCGGGAATCGGTAGCCAGAACCCAGTCAGCACCAATCTCGGGAGCGGAGGGTTCATGGATCATGACAATAATAAAGACGGCGCATTCACCCTCCCGACCGTCGGTGGAATTGTGGACGGGTTCGGGCATGCGAATCTCGGCCGGTCTTACGCTTTTTCGATCGAAATCGAGTCGGCAGACCCAGGGGAAGTCCCTGATCCTCCGGCCCCACCGACTGACACGCCATTGAACATCGCTTTCGTGAGTTTTCATGGGGAATCCGACACGCCGACTGATGACGCGGCAGCCGCCGGATTTACGGAAGCATCCGACAAAGGTTACACCGACTTGCTGGAGGCCGTAGGCCATACCGTAACGCGAGTGGTCACTTCCAATAGTCCTGACGTTGACGCACTCAATCAGTTTGATTTGGTGATCATCAGCCGGGCAGTTTCAAGTGGACATTATAGAAATGACGGTGCTACCGGTTGGACCAGCGTCACCACTCCGAGCTTGATCCTGGGCGGTTATGTCCTGAGGACGAGTCGAATGGGCTTCACCTCGGGAACGACCATGGTGGACTCGACGGACACCATCAGTCTGAATGTCAATAACTCGGATCATCCTATATTTGCTGGGGTCGAACTGGATGGCAGTGGAACCATGGTAAATTCATTTGCGGAAATCATCACCTTCAATGACATTGTTCAACGGGGTGTATCGGTAAACAACAATGATGCGGCTGCAGGTGGAACTGTATTGGCAACCGTAGCCAATGAGGCGGATCCAACCTTTGGAGGATTGGTGATTGGCGAATGGCAGGCCGGTGCCACACTGGCAAATGACGCTGCCAATGTGCTTGCAGGACCACGGGTTGTGCTGTTGACCGGAAGTCGTGAACAAGGTTTCACGTCACAAGGTGCCGGCATCTATGATCTGGTGGGGGATGGGGCGCAGCTCTTCCTCAACTCAGTGGATTATACCGGCAGCTTGGGGATATCAGGTCCTGGAGAATCGATCAGTATCAGCACCGATGCCGACGGCAATGTGGTCGTCACTTGGACCGGCTTGTTACAATCCGCACCGGATGTAACCGGTCCCTGGACCGATGCGGCTGATGACAGTCAGAGTCCTTTGACTCTGACACCGGATGAGGCCAGACTGTTCGGACGAGCCGTTGCTCCTTGATTACTCAACTAGTTTAAGAAGTCTTAATCTTTAAATCCAAAGGCCGAAGCGAATCGCTTCGGCCTTTTTTAGTATACTCCTGAAGCAATTACCCGCCTCACCGCGACCGGCTTCAGGCATGATACCCGCTAATCCTGAAGCAATGACCGGCCTCACCGCGGCCGGCTTCAGGCATGATACCCGCAATCCTGAAGCAAAGGCCGAGGCGAATCGCTTCGGCCTTTTTTGCCTAACTACCGTAGTTTACTCTGAAAGAGTTGGGAAATCTTACTGCTTATTTCTATTCTTCCACAGTCGTTTTGAGGCAGCCAGTTCAGTGGCGGCGCCTTGATCTCCCTGGGATTTCATCCAAGCGTCCAGTTCATGGCGAAGTCGATTCTTTGTTTCGGTATGAGTCGGGTCGTTAGCCAGGTTCTTTAGGTTCCAGGGATCCTTGATACAATCATAAAGTTCCACGGTTGGTCGGTGCTGATATTTGTTCACCAAATTTTTCGCATGGGTGGATCCGGTTTCAGCCAAGGTGGTCCAGGATTTCCAGATAGCACCACGTGTGGCGGCGTTCGTGAATTTCGTATCGGAATTCAGATTCAGGATGTAACGATATCTTGTGTCTCGAACTGATCGGATGCCGAATTGGTCGGATCCATTGATGATGCCACGTGTGGTCTGTAGGCCGAATACATAATCTTTGTGACTCGATTGTGTCTCTTGTAGCACATTCGTAAATGGTTTTCCGTCTAGGCCGTTTGGAAGGTCGATCCCAGCTGCGGCCATGAAGGTAGGAATGATGTCGACATATTCAACTAGAGCATTGCTGATGGAGCCGGGGTTGATTCTACCTGGCCAGCGAATGATCATACCGCTAGCCAAACCCTTGTCGAAGCAGGTCCATTTTGCGAAAGGCAGGGAATTGCCCTGTTCCGTCAGAACTACCACCAGAGTGTTGTCCCGTATACCGAGTCGATCAAGAAGATCCATGGCTTTGCCAACTTGACTGTCAAAGTAAGTGATTTCGGCCAGGTATTTCGGGAACGCTTCTCTCAACTCAGGAGTGTCGATATAAATAGGAGGCAGTTTCAGATTCTTTGCGTCATAGGCTGATGGGTCTCCTTGGTTCCATGGGCCGTGGGGTTCATTGGAACAGAGAATCAACCCGAATGGGGTTTCTGATTGACGGCATTCACTCATCAGTTCTTCAACCGCCTGGAAATCAGGATTGGTGCTTCGGTTCTCTTTGACTTTGGAGTATTCGAAGGGAAATGCTTCCGGCGGATTGATGTGGGTTTTTCCAGAGAGAGCCACGCGGTAACCGGCTTTAGAGAGATAGTGGGCCACACTCTTTACCCCGTCGTAGACGTAAGTATGATTGGGCCAGGCTCCTGATTTAATCGGATACAGGCTAGTGTAAAGGGAATGGCGAGTCGGTGAACACATCGGTGCTGATTGAAAACACTTGTTGAACTTCATCCCTTCGGAAGCCAGTTTGACCATGTTGGGAGTCTTTGCCTGTCCTCCGTAGACTTCGGTGTCCGTGAAGGTGCAGTCGTCTGCGATGATCAGCAAAAGGTTCAATGGAGCTTCACCATTGGTGATTAATCCGCTCATCAGAATCCCACCTGCAGCCAGAAATGTGCTAAGAGTTGGTTTAGTCATTTTTCTATTTTCTTTCTGTTTCAGCAGTCTTGATGAAACAACCAAGAAGCTCTTCCCAAAGGATTCAGTTAACCGGCATAGCAGAAGGATGGCACACCTGCAATTCCCGGTTGGACGGTAAACAGTTTGCCTGCGTCCTTTTCCTCCAAGCCTTTGAACTGTCCGGTTGTGATGTAGAGTGTGTCCAGGGATTTTCCTCCAAAGGCACAGGCGGTGACACCAGTTACCGGAAGGGTGATATTTTCAAGGACCTTTCCTGTGGTTGGATCGAAACACAGAACCATGCTGCCGCGGCAGAAAGCGATCCATAAATTGTCCTGAGAGTCGATGGTCATACCATCCGGGCTGCCGGCGATCTCTCGGGTATCAATGGCAATACACTCGTTGGAGATTTGCCCGGTGGTATTATCAAAGTCGAACTTGCGGACTTTTTTTGATGGAGTATCGATGTAGTAAAAGGTTTGGGTATCGGTGGACCAGCAGAGACCATTGGAGTTGGTGATGTTGGCATACTTGAGGTGGACCTTGTGCCCTGTATCCATCATATAAAGAGCCGCGTCCCCTGTTTTCCTTACCGTGCTGATGGTGCCGGCCCAGAATCGACCGGCGGGATCGCACTTGCCATCGTTGAATCGATTATCGGGTTTCTTTTCTGGTTCAGGATCCGCGATCGGAATGACGGTTTCCGTTTCGAGATCGACGAATGAAAAACCATTGTCTCCGGCGATGACTAAACCTCCGCTTTTTCTGGGAACAACGGTGCCGACGCGTTCGCCGATTTCCAGGATTCTGTCTTCATTCTTTTCAGGATCAGAAACAAAGACCTTCTTGCCCTCAATATCAACCCATAACAGGCGGCCATTTGACCAAATGGGACCTTCACCCCACTGTGCCTGAATTCTTCCAATTGGTTCAACCTTCATTTTCAATTCTAAATTGGTAGTTTAACTATTTCAAAATTTTGATTGAGTCACCTTCGAATCCGGTGGCTGAAAATCGTCCTCCGACGACACCTCCTTCGATACTGTTCAGATCAGGTATTGCTTCCAGCAAGGAAGTGTCTTCGATGAAGTCGGTGGAACAATCCTTCGGTTGATATCCCAAATGAAAAGCATTGGAGTTATCGAAGAAGGGTTCTGGATTATCTGAAACACCGTAGGTGATCTGGAACCCCAGATCCTTGCTCAATCCGATTTCAATTAACTGCACCAAATCGCGTGCACTGACCCAAGTTCGAAGACGGTGCTCCTTCGAGAGATCGTTACCGAGGTAACCGATTCGGATGGCAAACACATTGAGATTGTAATTATCGACATAATAGGAACCAGTGAATTCCCCATATGTCTTGCTAAGTGCGTATTGGCCATTGGGGCGGGGGAGAGTCAAGTGATCAATCTTCTTGCCGCGTTTTATGAAACCCATTGTGTGGGCGCTGCCGGCATATACAATTCGCGAAACACCACAGACGCGTGCGGCTTCGTGAATATTATGGACACCGATAATGTTCGGTCGAAGGGCTTCATCGAAAGTGACGTCCGGACCGACCCGTCCTCCAAGGTGAACCACCCCATCAACCTTAGAGGTTACAGAGCGGACGAATTCAAAGTCCGCCAGATCACCCTGTTCGAACGATTCATTCTCGACCAGGTCGTGAATTTCCTTGAGATCAGTCAGGATAATTTGGGCATGATGCTTGGTGAGTTCCGGGCGAAGGGCTCTGCCGACGATTCCAGCGGCTCCGGTTAGCAGGATGGTCTTCATTGGAGAACGAATTTCGGGACACCTGAATAGAGATTGATATTTCGATCATTGGGTGATTCGTGGATTTTTTCTTTGAGTAATTCAAGCATTTTTTCCACTCGTTTTGGATGTTCCATCGCGAGGTTTAATGATTCACCGGGATCGGTTTTCAAATCGAACAATTGGACGAATGGTGCCTTGCCGAAGTCTTCGACGGTCGGATTTCGACCGAAGTCAGCAATGGCCGCTTTCCAGGCAACAAGATCTGCCGGTTCGTTTCCATAATTGCCTGGACATCCGCTTCCGGGGCACAAACACAGTTTCCAATTATCATCTCGAATTGCCCAGCTTCGGGTGGATTGTATGACCAGATTATTTCTTGAAGAGGGGTTGGATCCATCATTGAATATACTGGCAAAACTTTGTGAATCGGGAGCTTGAACCGGTGATGATTTGAACCCGGAAACCTCGGCTAAAGTTTGGAACAGGTCTTGTAGTCCCAGGAGATGGTCGCACTCTCTGCCGGGATTGCGGATTCCTTTAGGCCACCGGGCAATAAAGGGTACGCGGTTGGCTCCTTCGTAGATCGAGAACTTAAAGCCGCGATACATGGCGTTGGAGTAATGGCCTAAGGCCTGCATTGCCTTGAACTGTGATTTTCGCGACTTCTTCTCGTTGCCTGCATAACTTGCCGGACCATGATCGGATGTCGCAAGGATTAATGTGTTCTCGCTTAAACCGTGAGTCTCCAGCGCTTTCATGATTCTGCCAAGGCAATCATCGACTTCCATCACAAAATCTCCGTAAAGTCCCAGATCGCTCTTTCCTTGGAACTTGGGATGCGGGCTGGTTGGGGTATGAGGCGCGGTCAGGGCAACATAGAGAAAAAACGGTTTTCCGGACCGGGCTGTGCCGGCGTTTTTCTCGATAAAAGTTTCCGATTCCTTGGTAAGGGTTTGGAGGACCTCATAGTCTTCAAAGTTCTCTTCGGCAGGTCCCAAACGGTTAAAAGCGCTCCAACCTTTCTGAGCGGTAACCTTGCCCTGCCACATGTTGTTCCTGATGAATGCATAAGGATACATATCAAGTGATCCGGGCAGAATGAAACTTTCGGCAAATCCATATTGAACCGGTCCAAGTTTGAGCGGTCGGGTGTAATCCACATTGGTGAGTCCCTGTGTTTTCCCATCTGTTGTAGTCATCCTTGTTCCGAGATGCCATTTGCCGATGTAACCAGTATGGTAACCGGACTGTTCGAGCATATCACCAAGTGTAAAAGTATTCGGGTTGAATCGAGCCCCGAGAAAACCCCATGGGCCACCTGGTTCCGGGGCTCCAAACCGCCAGGGATAACGACCTGTCATCATGGCCATTCGTGAGGGGACACAAACCGACGCAATGGAATGCATGTCGGTGAATTGGATTCCTTCTGTGGCCAGAGAATCAAAATTCGGAGTTTCAATTCGGCAGAGTTCCTTGCCGTAACATCTGACATCCCCGATGCCCAGGTCATCTGCTAAAAAGAACACAATATTCGGACGTTCATCTGCAATCAGCAGGGAATGACCAAAGATCGTCAGGAAGAGTAGGACGGTGAATCTCATCTTGTTCTCGATTCTTGTTTCAGGACATTGTCCTTTCGATGAAGTGCAATCATTTGGGGGTTATGGTAATTCGGACGAGAAAAGCTTCCGGAGGGTATCCAGATCCAGGAGATCGCTCAGCGCTTCCTCTTTCAATACGGTTTCAGAAATTCTGGATTTCTCTTTCTGAAGTAAACGAATTTTTTCTTCGATGGTGTTTTTGGCGATGAGTCGGTAGGCGATGACCTTGTTCAATTGACCGATACGGTGAGTGCGATCGATGGCTTGGGCTTCGACCGCCGGATTCCACCAGGGGTCGTACAAGACTACGTAGGAAGCTGCGGTCAGATTCAGTCCGGCTCCGGCGGCCTTTAGTGAAAGGAGGAAAACCGGTTCTCCTGATTTGGAATGAAAGCGCTCGATCAGTTCGCGCCTGTTTTCGGTTTTTCCGGTTAGCATCAGGTAAGAGATCTTCGCATTTACCAGAGCGGGTTCAATCAATTCGAGCATGGAAACGAATTGACTGAAAACTAGAATTTTGTGTCCCTCCTCGACTAAAGGAACAACCAGATCGAGCAGGGCTTGAAGTTTGGCGGAGGAAGCCATGTTTTTGATCTCGCTTCCGACCAGCCTGGGATCACAGCAAATCTGACGCAGGCGCATTAGGGATTGGAGGAAATTGAATCGTTGTTTGTCAAATTGACGGTCCGTTTTTACTTTCAGTAAGGCCTGTTGTGTGCGTTTCAGTTCCGCGTGGTAAAGCTTCTTTTGATGGCCTTCCAATTCACAATGGATATCTTCCTCGATCCGGTCAGGAAGATCTTTGGCGACGACGGACTTGGATCGGCGAAGAATGAAAGGTTTCGTTCTTAGGGAAAGATATTGCAGGGATTTTGGATCCTTTTTTTCATTATAAAGCCTTTTGAATCCTGCCTGCGAGCCAAGTAAGCCGGGCATGGCAAACGTAATCAGACTCCATAAATCCAGAACACGGTTTTCAATGGGCGTTCCCGTCAGAATCAAACGATGGGTTGCCCGGAGTCCGTATGCCGTTTTTGTAGTTTTGGAAGTCGGGTTCTTGATGTTCTGTCCTTCATCCAGAATGGCCACATTCCATTTTCGAGATTGAAAAAAGTCTGCATTGATTCTGAATTGAGCATAATTCGCCACTAGGATGTCTGCCTTTTCATTTTCTGAATCGATTAGCTTCGGGTTAAATCGGACGACAGTTAAACCGGTTTTAAACTTTTCGGGTTCGACGATCCAGTTGTCGACGACAGACTTGGGACAAACGACAAGAACTCGGAATTCATTTTTGGTTTTCTCTCCCTTTTTGGTTTTTGCGCGTTTCTTCAACCACATCAACCAAGCCAGAGTCTGCAGTGTTTTTCCCAGCCCCATGTCATCGGCAAGGATGCCGCCGAGTCCTCGGAGAGCCAGGTGTGCGAGAAACGTAAATCCATCTTTCTGGTAAGGCCGAAGAACGGTTTTCAACACAGCAGGAGGGGAGGGAAGCTTGATCTTCTTCATGGCTTTCAGTCTCGAATGTATCTGCCTGCGGGCTTCTTCATTCAGGACGGACGATTTCGCGAATCCCTCCAATTGAAGCGTATGAAATCGTTGTCGGAGCGGTTTGGTGGAATCAAATCAGTCTTCCAGTCCTATTCCGCGAATAGCGTCCATGGATGCCTCATCGTTGGTTACGTCCAATTGCCTCCATCCTTTTCCCTTGAGGTAGACGAATCGCCCCTGTGCTCCGAGTAAGAGACTGATTTCTTCTTTGCTGAGTTCGGTGTCTTCCACCTTTAAGACCGACGAAAGTTCAAACCAATCCCGGTCCGGTCCCTCTTCGATGTCAATATCGAAAACTGCTTTGGTCGGGTTTTGGAGTAAAGTGGCAAGAGGTTGTGGCAGCCGGATGGTAGTGAAGGAGGGAAATCCCCGCAACCAGTCGGCTATGGATTCGATCTCGTGACGCGATGTCTGCATCGACCATTTTGAGGAAGAATCATTCCAGAAGGAGGGTTTCGATCTGAAATGCGTCACAATCTGCGACGGATTGGACCAGTCGTAAACAGTAGTTCGCCCTTCTTTTTCGGACTCAGGTAGTGAAAGGGGTTGCCAACCGTTACGAAGAAACATGCAGTGCCTCTCGCCTTTGGAATTCACGGCGGTCAACTCAAGTTGCAGTTCGAACCATTCTGCCTGTGGGTGGGTGCATTCGATCATCAATATAGGTTCCAGAGATTCATTGATGGTCTTGATTTCTAATTGATCGGGTAATGAACTTTGGGTCTTTTTGAGGTAGGAAAGCCCTTCTGAAGACGAGAGACTTTCCCAAGGGACAATCAACTCCAATGGTTTTTTTTGACTGGCATTTGAATTCGGGTTTATCAGTGATTCAGGTCCTGGATAAAAGATGTTATCAATCAGATATTTTGTGAGAATTCCTTCCGCTGTGCTCGCAGGAAGGCAGAGGGTATCAGTCGGCGCCGGGTGGCCGTCAGGCAGGCATAGTCGAAGGCGTGCGTTTGAGCCGGTGACCTCATCGCTCTCTTTCGAGACCGACCAGATCAGGGGATCTTTACTGATAATCACTGGTTTATTTTGATCATCCACCACTAGCTTTGACAATTCCGGATGACTGATCAGCGTATTCAGGACTCTCTGCACTTCATGATCTTTTTTAGAAATCCCCTTTCGGGGGGATCTTTCAAACAAAGGAGATACTAACGAGAGGAACATGAACATCGTGGACTGTAGATGCTTCTTTGACGCAATATGCTGAATATCAACTCCTGTCAGGATCTTTATTGTGGAGAAAGAGGTCTTCGCATCTTTTAGATCAATTCGTTCGATTTGCCATGCGCGTTTTCCAAGCTTGAAACAAAGAGTAGGGCAACCTTCTTCGAGCGGGCACTCCAGGGATTGCCTGCTGGATTCCTTCATGAATATTGAACGCCATTCCGTTGTTTCGTCCTTTCTCAGCTGAGCGGCGACGCGTAATTGCAGATCATCGATGTTGCTTAATTTCACCAATGCATCCTTTAAGGTCTTGCCCGTGCGAACACAGTAAAGCACGATATAATCTAACAGTTCCAGAGGAGACTGCGGTTCCATGCCGTTCCACAGTTTCGCAAGTGCGCTCAATGGCTGGAAATATCGATAAGTATTTCGCTTGTTGGTGTTCAAGCATTCGATATCCTGCAGGGTCAAGTATCCTGAATCCTGATAATCACTCCATATTTTCTGAATCTTTTTTGCAGTTCGGGCGATGGACGGGTTCGGTTTTTTATTCAACCTCTTTTCAAGCGCGGTTAATAAATTCGCATAAACGGTTTCATCCGATTGAAGATACGCGAGGGAATCGCCGTCAGTTTCATCCTGATCTTCGAAATCGTCCTCGTAATCATCATCCAAAACCTCCAAAGCCAAGGCATAGGCGTGTTTACAGTCTAAAGTGACCGGGCAGGAACAGATACTCAAAAAGCCTTTGCCGGCTTTTGCGTAGAGCTTTGTATTATAAGGATTGGAATTGGTTTCATATACGAGGCCGCTGATCAATCTGTCCGAGATGAAAGAGACTTCGGCATCTCCGCGACGGTAACTGGATTGACCGTTTCGAATATTGGTCGAACTAAATCGACGGGCCATTTGATTGATTCGATCAATGATGATTTGTTTGCTTGCTTTCTGCATCTTCAAAGTGTCCAAAGCAGGGATTTTCTCACCTTTTTATTCACTCAGATTGTGGATGGTATTATGAATGCTTCCTTCAATCGGGAGTCCCTGGTTAGAGAGGATGTCGTAATTGATTTCCATGCTCCAGGTCGGGCTGATTCCGGGTATGTTAAGATGTACTGTTTTGCTGTCGTCGTCCAGTGCGACAGAAGCCACCACGAGGTCCTTTTCGTTGTAATGTTTGGAGCCGTAGTTCCGGGTTCGCTTTAAATCCCATGTTTTCACCTGGTAATTCTCAGGGTCGATTGCGGAATTCCGGTCCAATTCTCCACTGAATTTCAGGGTCATTCCTTTTCGGGTGGCTTTCAGTTCGGTGGGCAAATGTACCGGCTTGCCGGTGTAGCGTAAGCGGTATAATCCACCCGGCTGAGTTTGATTTCCAGCCCATGCGAACATGCCGCAAAGGTAGAGTTGGCCATCATCGGGATGAAACCTTCCCCGCATGACTCCGGTTGGAAACCGTTCGATGGGAAAGGCGCACATGCCGCCTTGTTTCTGTCCGTTAATCTCTTCATAGGGAACGATATAAACCTTACCGTAGCCATAGGAGAGATTCAAAAGTTTGCCGTCAAGAGGGCCCCATCGATTACTGTCGACCCAAAGCAGTTCACCCGGAGATCGATCGAAAGCGTTGGTGATCCAGCTGAGAGGTTGCTCCATGGCTTCATCGGAACTATCGGTGATGTCGTGGTATCCGTACATGTTACCATAAAACCCACCTTCCTTGACCCAGTTGATGCGGTTCTTGGGATTCCAATGTCCTTCTTGATCGGTCACGATGAAGGTACCGTCCGGATTCAGGCAAACCCCGTTGGCGGCTCGAAATCCTTTGGCCAGAATGTCGGTTCGGGCTCCGTCCCTGCTGATTCGAAGCAGTGTGCCGTGATGGGGGACCAAGGCTGTTTTGGCGTGGCGTGCCGACTTGGCATAATAGAAATTGCCTTCCTTATCGGCCTGAAGTCCCATAGCAAACTCATGGAAATGATCCGTAACCTGATGGTCGTTGTTGAAGCTCTCAAAATAATCGATTTCATCATCCCCATTCAGATCGTGGAGAACTGCGAGTTGATCCCGGCATGTCACATAGACTTTTCCGTTCAGGTATTTCACCCCGAGTGGTTGGAAAAGCCCTGACGCAATCCGACGCCAGGTAATCGGAACCGTTCCGTTTTTTTCGGCTACATTCTCTAATTGTTTCAAACCGGAAACTAACCAGATGCTGCCTTCCCAGGCGCTGACGATCATCTGGTCTCCGCCGGGAAGAAAATCAAACCCCGTTAGTCGCATTCGGCAGAACCAGGGATTATCGGTGGGGCGTTTGATGACATCAACAGCGAAAGGCCCAACGGCTTTTCCAACTTCCGCTTCTGTTTTCAGAGTTTCCGGCCAGCGGGAAGGACCCCCATGAGTATAAACATTGAGGTCTTCCTCCGGATCATCGATTACGATCGATTCCTTAAGGGGCAAGGCGTCCTCCATTTTTTGGATCGAGGCAAACCATAGTTTGAAACGTAATTCCC
Source organism: Verrucomicrobiales bacterium (assembly GCA_012959985.1). Classification (GTDB taxonomy): domain Bacteria; phylum Verrucomicrobiota; class Verrucomicrobiia; order Limisphaerales; family DUCD01; genus DUCD01. The sequence goes on from DUCD01000091.1 coordinate 21,703, forward strand.
GGTTTCCTGCCGGTATGGCTAGTCTCAAGTTGCCGTTTTCTGCAGACCATTGGGCTCCGGGTGCTTTTCCAATGATACCGGCGACTGTCTTCATATCGTTGTCATTGGAGTGGCTGAGAATCACCATTCCGTTCCTCAAGGAAAGAATTGAAGAATTCGGTGGGTGTTGTGCGACTTGAAGTTTCATCTGTCGATCCCGTTTGCCTATGTTGAAACTACGGATGAAAACGGGTTGTGGTGTGTCGGTGAGAACATCAGGCATTTCCAGAATTTCCGTTTTACCGACAGTGTACTGGATAATTGTATGAGGTCCGTAATAATACATACCTTTGTAATGAGCCCAGTCTCGAGGAAGAGGTCCGTAAATGCGTTGATCACGGCCCACTAGGCGGATATCTTCAAAACTACCATCACTGGGGCGTCCCCAACCAGGACCGGTCGAGTTTTTAAGGTGCAGATCGCCAACGAGTCTAGGGTGAATGGCATGTCGGCCATTGAAGTTGATACCGTTCCAATCGCAGAACTGATCTCCGCTCCAGGCAGCGGCAACTCTCAGGGTATCATAGTCATAAACCATCCAGTATCT
>DUCD01000091.1:22298-35985 GCA_012959985.1 Verrucomicrobiales bacterium
GAACCACATTCCCTTTGTAGGCAAAGTTGCTGCCATCATCACCAATCTCCAGGGTCATGACCAAATTCGGGCCGTAGTTCATCTGTTTCCATGGAGTGATCTCCGAAGGTTCCGGACCACGCTGATCTCCTTTTGGCAGTTGATCCAGATAGGCTGTATTGATAGGGGAATATTGGGAAGGGTTATGTTCTTTCAGGTAAGCTTCCCGTATATAGTGAATCACGTCGTATTTCTGGGCTGGGACCATCCAGGTCTGGGCCGCCATCATACCGAATCCTTGAGTCAGAGTCTGATACATGGAAAAAGGATCATTGCCGCTTTTGAAGACCCCGCCGGCAAACTTCAATGAAGTGGGGAGCGACCCCGCGTCCTTGTGGGTGCCGTGACAATTGATGCAGAGTCTATTGTATATTCGTTTTCCACGTTGAAAAGCTTCGGAACCGAGATCGCCGATGATACCTGCATGATCGAGCTCATTTTCGTAATCTGGTAAAGGGCGTTCCGCGAAGAGAGATGGAGGCGGGGCAAGTTGTAATGCCCGTGCTTTTCCACCATCACGGATTTCCATCAGGTAAAGAATCAGATCGAGAAACTGCTGCCGATTGGCCAGGGCATTCACTAACCCGGTTGGCATAAAGGATTCCGTTCCCATTTCGGTCTGAGTTAAATCCGATTTTGAATAAGTTGATCTTCGATAGTTTTGAGCCATGTTCCGAATGGTGACTTCCGTGTTCGACTGGGAAACGAACAGGCCACTGATTTCCTCCTCGTCGTTTGTTGTGAGGAAGATGGGGCTATATCCATCGCGAATGACACTGGATGGATTCAGAACAGAATCAATCAGATGCTGATCCGATACCGGTGCTGTAAATGAGGTCAAATCCGGACCCAGTTGATGGTTCTGTTTATCGGCAACGTGGCATCGGATACAGGCAAGTTGCGGTTGATGGAAAACAATGGCTCCTCTGGAAGCATTCCCGAATTGTCGGGCGTCTTCCGCCAAGGTTGTCACGCTTTCGCTTTTCAGTTCCGATTCCAGAGATTGGGCGGCTAGCGGAGGCAAAGGCATGAGAGCCAACATCGTCCAAAGAATCCCGTTTATCATTTTGTCCATGGCAGTTACCCTATTTTCAGGAAAACTTTCCGGCAAGTGAATTCCAGAGCAACCACTGATGATCAGACCTAATGCCGACGTCGATAATACGCCCCCTATCAAGGCGCGTTTGCTTTAGATTCTCATCCACAGAAAGTTCACCTTTGTCAACGTTGAGTCGATCTGGTTATTTTGCTGGTTGGCGAGATACTGTGCATGAAGTTGTTAATCCCTACTCCTGAGATTCAAAATAAATTAAATTACGTAAGAGCTTTGATAAAGTCAAACCCAGTGGATTTGGTTGAAATCGGATCTGTGCACAATTTGGGACTGATGTTTCAACCTTGAAAACGATCCCTAATAAGCCTAGTCTTTGTTAATACAGGACTATGAACAGAATTCATCTTGTCATTGCCGGCCTGGTTGTTTCCTTCAGCTGCTTTTCGGAAGTTGAATGTTCTGCCGGTTCCCTGCAGAAAGCAAAACATTGGGCGTTTGATCCTCCCGTTCGCCCCGATCCTCCTTCGGTTGGAAACGCCAGTTGGGTTCGTAATCCGATCGATCATTTTATTCTTTCAAGACTCGAAAAGGAAGGATTGCAGCCTGCTCCTCAAGCGGAGAGATCTCAGTTGATCCGACGGGTCTCTCTTGATCTGATCGGTCTGCCTCCGGGGCTGGATCAATTGGATGCATTTCTTGAAGATAAAGGTGAGGGTGCCTATACGAAGCTGGTTGAGAAGCTTCTACAATCTGCTCACTACGGTGAAAAATGGGGCAGACATTGGCTGGATGCCGCACGATATTCCGACTCCGATGGATTTGAGAAAGACAAATCCCGAGAGGTGTGGTTTTACCGGGACTGGGTGATACAGGCGTTCAATCGGGATTTGCCGTATGATCAATTTATTATTCAACAGTTGGCGGGGGATCTTCTTCCCGGAGCCGGCCAGGAAGAACATGTTGCCACCGGGTTTCTTCGGAACTCAATGATCAACGAAGAAGGGGGGATTGACCCAGAGCAGTTCCGTATGGAGGCCATGTTTGACCGAATGGATGCGATCGGAAAGAGCATTCTGGGACTGACAATTCAATGTGCCCAGTGCCACGATCATAAATACGATCCGATGTCTCAGGAAGACTATTACAAAATCTTTTCATTTTTAAACAATGATCATGAAGCGCTTCTTGCGGTGTATACCCCGGCTGAACATCAGGTGCGTGCCGGGGTTTTTCAGAGGATCAATGAGTTGGAGCAGGACCTGAAACATCGAAATCCCGATTGGGAAAAAGAACTGAAATCGTGGATGCATGCCAATAGAGGCAATCAACCTGAATGGATTGTATTGCGCCCCCATGTGGATGAGATTTCAACCGGAGGTCAAAAGTATCAGAATTTGGAGGATGGGTCCTTTTTGGCCGAAGGATATGCGCCCACCAAGCATACAGTCATGATGACCGTGAAAACGGATATTCGGAATATCACCGGATTTCGTCTGGAACTTCTGATGCATGCAAATCTTCCAGCGAAGGGTCCCGGCAGATCGATTAAAGGAACCGGCGCCTTGACCGAATTTGAGGTCGATGTCGCTCCAGCCGTCTCTCCGGATCAGAAAATTAAAATCAAATTCTCTGGTGCAACTTCCGATATAAATCTTCCAGATCGGCCATTGGATCCCATTTACGATGATCGTAGTGGGCGTCGACGTAGCACGGGTCCTGTCAGCTACGCTTTGGATGGCAATGGCGACACCGCCTGGGGAATCGATTCAAACCCGGCGACTCGAAATCAGGCGCGCAAGGCGGTCTTTGTCGTGGAACAGGCGATCGAGTCCGAAGCGGATATTTTGCTGACGTTTCGTATTAATCAAGCACATGGCGGTTGGAACAGCGATGACAATCAGAATCAAAATCTGGGACGGTTCCGCATATCAGTAACAACTTCCGTGAATCCCGAAGCGGATCCACTTCCCAAGGTGCTTCGCGATGCATTGGAATCTCAGCGAGACGACTCAGGAGCACTCGATATGCCGGCGTTTTTCAGTTATTGGAGGACAACGGTCAAAGAATGGAAAGCGGTTAATGATGAGATCAATGCTCTTTTGAAAACTCATCCGGAAGGGACGACTCAGCTTGTTTTATCCCCCATGAAAGGCATGAGAGATACGCGGGTTTTGAAACGGGGTAGTTTTCTGACACCGGATCAATCGGTTGTCGGTGGAGTTCCGGGGTTTCTGCATGATCTTCCGGAAGATGCGCCATTGAATCGATTGACTTTTGCCCGGTGGCTGGTGGATCGGAAATCACCCACTACTGCAAGGGCTATAGTGAACCGCGTCTGGCAGAGTTATTTTGGAATAGGCTTGGTCGAGACCAGTGAGGACTTGGGGACACAGAGTCCTCAGCCTTCCCATCCGGAATTGCTGGATTGGCTTGCGGTTGAGTTCATGGAACACGGATGGAGTTTCAAGAAGCTGCATCGCTTGATCGTTCATTCATCGACCTATCGTCAATCCTCCATGATGACTTCGGGGTTGGTCGTTCGGGATCCGGCGAATCGTTTGTTTGCCAGGGGACCCCGGTTTCGTGTCGATGGTGAGATTGTTAGGGATATTGCACTGGCCGTTTCTGGTTTGTTGGATCCTACCATTGGTGGTCCCAGTGTTTACCCGCCCGCTCCGGGATTTCTCTATTTGCCTCCTGTGAGTTACGGCCCTAAAAACTGGAATGATGATAAACGTGAAGGGCGATACCGTCGTGGTCTCTACACTTTCGCCTACCGGTCGGTTCCTTATCCTATGCTCCAGACTTTTGATGTTCCCAATGGGGATTTTTCGTGTGTCAGGCGGGAGCGATCCAATACCCCGCTGCAAGCTTTGGTCATGCTCAACGAACCGGTTTTAATGGAATGTGCCCGAGCGTTTGCTGCGCATGTGATCCGGGTTGGAGGCGGTGACCGGACTGACCGGATTCACTATGCGTATCGTCGCTGTCTGAGCCGGTTGCCGACCGCTGAAGAAGTAGTCGAAGTATCCAGGTTGCTTGACGAGCAGAAGCAACGTATCAGTGATGGATGGTTGAGTGCCCGTGATTTAATCGGAGCGGAAAAACTTTCCGAAACAAACTTGCCTCCCGGTTCGACTCCGACACAGCTGGCCGCCTGGACAGTCGTCTCCAGGGTCTTGTTGAATCTGGATGAAACCATTACCAAGGAATGAATGTTGGAAGGTGGAAGATTATGAATATGAATTGGTTGCCCTCAAAACTGCCGGATCCTCAAAAGGTTTCCCGTCGATGGTTCCTTAAGGATTGCGGGATCGGGCTGGGGACCATCGCCCTTGGTTCATTGTTTTCCCAGTCGGGATATGGGGCAGGGCTTCCTTCGGATGTGCAGAATTTGAATTCATCCCCGTCTCCACATTATCGCCCAAAAGCCAAGAAGGTGATCTTTCTCTTTATGGCGGGGGCTCCCAGCCATCTGGAGATGTTTGATTATAAACCGGAATTGGCAAAGTATGATGGAACCCGTCCACCGGAAGAATTGGTGAAAGGATACCGGGCTGCATTCATCGATCCCAATGCCACCTTCCTTGGACCCAAGTTTAAATTTGCTAAACACGGTCGATGCGGGGCCGAAATATCTGAGTTACTACCTCATCTAAGTGAGGTGGTGGATGATATAGCCATAGTTAAATCTCTGAGCACGGATGCTTTCAATCATGCACCCGCTCAAATCATGATGAACACAGGGAGTCCGCAGTTCGGTCGTCCCAGCATGGGATCCTGGTTGTTGTATGGTTTGGGAAGTGAGGCAAGGGATCTTCCCGGCTTTGTCGTGATGAACTCCGGTAAGAAAGGGCCGAGCGGAGGGAATTCCAATTGGGGTAGTGGGTTTCTGCCAACTCACTACCAGGGAGTCCAATTCCGGGGTAGTGGCGAGCCGGTGCTGTATCTCACCAATCCTCAGGGAGTGGATCCCGTGCTTCAGCGCGATTCTCTGAATTCGCTGAACCGTTTGAATCAGCTCCATCATAATTCCGTCGGGGATCCGGAGATCATCACGCGGATTCGGTCCTATGAAATGGCATTCCGCATGCAGACCGGGGCGCCTGAATTGATGGATCTGTCACGTGAACCGCGACACATACTGGAATCCTATGGAGCGGAGCCGGGCAAACCATCCTTTGCGAATAACTGTCTTCTGGCCCGCCGAATGATTGAACGGGGGGTGCGCTTTGTTGAATTGTTTCATGAATCATGGGATCAGCATGGTAATCTGAAAAAGGATCTTGCCAAGAATTGCCACGATACCGATCGCGCGTCGGCTGCATTGGTTAAGGATTTGAAACAAAGAGGGCTTCTGGAGGATACCCTGGTGATCTGGGGCGGAGAGTTCGGCCGGACGCCCATGGTTCAGGGAGGAGGTAATGATGGACGGGATCATCACCCCAATGCTTTTTCCATGTGGTTGGCTGGTGGAGGTATCAAACCGGGTCTGACCTTAGGTCAGACCGATGAGTTTGGATTCAATGCCACCGAGGATCCTGTTCATGTGCATGATCTTCATGCAACCATTCTCCACCTACTGGGTTTTAATCATAAACAATTGACCTATCGATTTCAGGGAAGGGATTTTCGCCTGACCGACGTGCATGGCAATGTCGTTCATAAACTGTTGGCCTGAACCGAATCCTGAATACGGAAATAGTCTATGCTCCGTTCAGGGCTTCGGATTTACTTTTTTTCGAGAGGATTTTGACAAGAGCCACATCATGTCGGGGTTGTTGGGAGATGAAATGTTTAGCGGCAGAGAACGTCCCTTTTGAAGAATGGGTGTTGTTCTGGGATCTTGCCAACGATGGATTTCGGAGTGACCGTCCGCAAATGAAAACCCTCCCGCTCGATTATGGTAGGCCGCCGGATAATCCTGGAGACGTGTGGATCTCTGATTGCCGGTCCAACCCGCCATGTTGACTCGAAATCCCCCACAGTCGATGCTGTCTTCCCGTTCGTCCAGGAAGACCCACAAGTTTGAGGGTTGTGGGGCGATGATGTCGGCCGTTTTAGTGTAAATTCTCAAATTAGGGGTGATTTCCGGAACGCGATCGCTTCCAAAAAAACGATTCATCGACATGCTTCTTACCCGGGGGCTGATAGCCCCTCCGTTGTAGGATCTATGTTTGCCGGTGCTCTTGTCGGCGGGACATCGGAACACGGTTACCGATTTCACATAGGGCCACATACGGTTATGTCCTTTGATGGAAAGATTCGGATCCAGGTTGTCTGGATTAGTGACTGGTAGCCTTAGACACTCTCCCACTACGTTGCCTACTTTGTCATCTTCAGGTCCGGTGGTCCAGACCGGACGCTTAGATTGAGCGGTCCAACCGTGTCCCAAAGGAACCCAGTCCTGATTGTCGTCGGCATACATGGTCCAGCCGAGCAGTAATTGCTTGTGGTTATTGAGGCAGCTAATTCCTTGTCCTTTTTGTTTGGCCTTTCCCAATGCGGGAAGAAGCATTCCGGCCAGAATGGCAATGATGGCGATGACGACCAGAAGTTCGATCAAAGTGAATCCCTTTCCAAACGATTGGGGAATTATGCTCGAGCAGTGCTTTTTTTGTGCATACATGATTTTTTCAATCTGTTGAGATCCTTTTTTCAGGGTTAATGAATAAGAAGATCTATTGGACGATTCGTCTATCGGTGATTTTTTTCAGGACCAGTTTTTCAGGGTCAATTACGGCGTGTTTAATATGAGTTCTATTCCAAGTATAGGTGATATGGACTTTATCATCCTGTGTTTGAATGACAGCCGGATAGGAGAATTCGGAATGCGGTGTGTTTTCCAATACCATTGCTGATTTCCAGATCTTTCCATCTTCAGAAACAGCAACATTCAGCATTTCACGGCCTCTGGGAGAGGGCCCTCTTCGATGGGTGTGGTTGTAGACGAGAAGTTGTCTCCCATCTTTCAAAGTAACAGCATCGGTTCCGGAATTCGGATTGGGCAGACCTGTGGATTTCAATTTGCTCCACGAGGCCCCATTGTCGGTTGACCATGCCTGCCACAAGTCTCCGTTTCCATTCTTGTTTCTGGCCAGTAACTGCATGCGCCCGTCTCTGTAGGTCAGTAGGCTCGGTTGAATCGCCTGAGCTTTTCCCGGATTCAGGGGACCGATACGTTGCCAGGTTATTCCGAAATCTCCGGTCAATTCCATGTGGAGTCGCCATCCATCGTGTTCTGTACTCGATCCACACAGTATCCTTCCGTCTTCCAATTGAATGGGTTTGTTTTTTACCGGTCCATCGATGCCTTCCGGCAGTCTCCGTGGTAAAGACCAGTTTGATCCGTTGTCAACCGAAGTCATGAGCATCCCCCACCATGCGTCCGGGGTGGGGCCACATTTATAGAAGAGCATCAGTGGGCCAGTTTTGGGTTTGAAGAGGACAGGATTCCACGTTGGGTGACGATGTTGGATACCATCGATTCCGGTATATTGGATTCCATCGGCTGCCAAGACAGGAGGGGACCATTTGCCATTGAATTTTCGGGAATACCATATGCCGACATCCGGATCCTTTTCGTCGGTTCCTCCAAACCAGGCAGCGATCAGACCACCGGGTATTTCTTCGATTGTCGAGGCATGACATTTCGGGAAAGGTGCCGAGTCATAAATGAACTCGGACTTGATCAGCCCGGGAGCTTCATGATTCTGGGCTACTGAGGTTCCGTTTGAGAAAATAAGGCCGCTCACCATAATCATGGTAGTAGCCAATGGGAAGGGATTCGTTTTTTTCATGGTGATTTAAGTTATGGAAAAACTTGATTATGAGGATTGGAAATGGCATTGGCAAAGTCAAAAACCTCGTCATGTAATTGTAGGTTCTCGAAAATCTTCTTGTTTCAGGCATGGTATTTGCTTTTAACCTTTTCTGTCAGGATTCATCAATACGGGCTTTAACCGAGTATTCGGGAGTTCACTGCATCTAGTGGGATCCTGTTTTGGTGAGATATCTGGGAAAATTCAGTTTTGATCATAGTTTCACAGAGAAAGCGTAGGGATTCAGATGTCTCTTCAACTCGATTCTTTAGAATCGTGGTGTTTTTGACTCTGATTCAGGGTTCCTTGTTGCTTCAAGCTGCCGGCGACAGTCAGGACCCTGGTTCAATTATTTCGATGGAATCTTTCCAGTTCTTGATTCACGGTCGTCAATCGTTTGAGATCCCTGGTTCAATCGAGGCTAGAAATCTGAAAACCCCGCTGGATTCACAGGACTGGATTCGGGCCTCTCCCACTGGCAGATCTGGAAATGCAGTGGAATTCGGTTCCCGAATCGTTTTAAAACCTGCTGACGGTGTTGATCTGGATGCGATCATTTCGGATCGCCCCCTGCGAAAGTATCGTTCACCTGCGGTCGGTTGGTATATTCTTCAGGCGAAGAATGCAAGGACAGCCTGTCGTGAAGCTCATGAAATAGGTCAACTTGGATTGGCTGATATCTGCTATCCGGTGATGCGTCGGAAACTGAGGCGTTCCGGATCCTTTGAGCCCTATCCGGATGATCCATTATTCAAAAATCAATGGCATCTCGAAAACCGGTCTCCGGCGGGTAGCCGACTTGGAATTGATTTGAACATTCGGTCTGCCTGGCCCCTATCCAAAGGGGAGCATGTTACGATTGCCGTCGTGGACGACGGGATTGAACTGGACCATCCCGAACTGGTCACCGCAACCAGGTTTCAACCGCATTTCAACTTCGTCCTGAATATTGCCCAGGGAACCCCCCTGATTGGAAGTCATGATCACGGAACCGTAGTCGCTGGATTGATTGCTGCAGATCTCAACAACCAGCTTGGTATTTCCGGTGTTGCCCCTAAGTCCCGGTTGACCAGTTTGGGGATCTGGAGGCGAGATGACAACTTGGTCAGTGATGAACGCATGATGGACATGTTTCAATACCGCTTGGATATTATTGATATTCAGAATCACAGTTGGGGGACGATTCAACCCTTTCTCGGGCTACCAACTCCTCTCGAGCAGATCGGTATACGGACGGCGATTAAGGACGGGCGAAACGGATTGGGTGTCATCATGGTGAGGGCGGCTGGAAATTATCGCCAACCTGAGAATTCCGGTGGAACGAGTAATGATTTTCCTGGAGACGGCGATGTGAATGATGACGCTTATGCCTCGGACCCGAGGGTGATTACCGTTTCCGCCGTTCGTTCAGATGGTCAGATCGCCGGATACAGCAGTCGGGGCGCTTGTATTTTAGTGGCAGCGCCGAGTGGTGGGTTGGAACAGAAGTATCGGGGACTCCTTACCACGGATCGGGCCGGGGTGCTGGGATGGAATCGCGGAGCGGAGGGGGATCCGGAAGGAGACTATACCTTTCATCCAAACAGCTTCAGTGGCACTTCAGCGGCGACTCCGCTGATTTCAGGGCTAGCCGCTTTGCTGCTCTCGGTCAATCCGAGCCTTTCCTATCGAGACGTGCAGCAAATCCTGGCGCTGTCCTCGCGGCAGGTCGATCCCGGAGATGTCGATGTAATCGTCAACGGCGCAGGATTTCGAGTCAGCCATAATACCGGGTTTGGTCTTCCTCGTGCCTCAGTCGCTGTTCAATTCGCACAACAGTGGAATCCCCGACCGGTGCTCATCAAAAAAACCTATCTTAATGCCCAGCGAAAAGTGATTCCCGACGACGGCCTTCGACTCAACATCACCGGCGGCCGCATTCCTGATTCACTGACTTCCATTCAGGTAATACCAGGGCAAGGTCCGCATGCGGATGAATCGACAGCAGTTCTGCCGCTGGTGTCTGTCGGGAAGGCGCTTGAACCATTGACCGACGATCTTCAAGGCAAGGCCGCGCTGGTTCAACGGGGAGAGAATTTCTTTTACCAAAAAATCCAGCATGCGGCGGATGCCGGAGCCGAACTGGCCGTTATCTACAACAATCTGGATGGAGGCGAACGATTTGTTATGCAGGACACCGACTATACGCCCATTCCTGCCGTGATGATCAGCCAAAATGATGGCGAAGCATTGGAAGAACTGTTGGAGGACCCCATCAACGCTCCAACAATACGCGGGCAGCTTGTTCTCACCGGGACCTTTTACACATTTGATGTGTCTGACACGATGATTTGCGAGCATGTCGGAATACAGCTGAAAGCAGATCACAAAGCCCGCGGGCATTTGCGGATCACTCTGGTTTCCCCTCAGGGAACACGAAGTGTCCTGCAGCATCTGAATGGCGATGAAAACTCATTCCCGAGTGGAGAGGGTTGGACCTATTTTTCCACGCAGCATTTTTTTGAAAGTTCTGCGGGTAGATGGACATTGACGGTGAGTGATGAAAGTCCCGGACAGGTGGGGAGTGTTGAGGAATGTTCGCTGATCCTTCATGGTGTTACCATTATTGATACTGATGCAGATGGTCTGGACGATAATTGGGAGCGATCCCATTTCAATGGGTTATCGTCGATTGCTCCCGGTGATCCCGATGAGGATGGTTTCAATAATATGGTCGAGCAGATCATGCTGACCGATCCTTCAAATTCGGATGGAATCATTGAGTTGAACTTGAGTCGATGGAATGATGAACACATCCGTCTATCCTGGCCTTCCAACGAAGGGCGTCACTACGAAATCCTGGCAGGAGAACATGTTGGAGAGCCCATGGAAGTCATTGCAACGGTTCCCGGTAGGTTTCCCGAATCCGAATGGATCAGCCGTTCCTCTGTCGGTCTCAATGAGTTTTTCCGAGTCAGGGAATTGTCCGAGGAATAATCAAAAACTTCGCGAATTACCTTCTGTTTTTGTAGGGTTGTCTGGATATGCGACTGTCCATCCAACAACTAAAGTCCTTCTGCACAGATTGCCTCATGAAATCCGGTCTGTCGATTGAAGCTGCAGAAACCGGTGCAGACGTGCTGTCCGTGACAGACAGTTGGGGGATTCATACCCATGGTGTCAAGAATCTCAGGGGGTATATTAGGCGTGTTCAGGCAGGAGGGATTCGGCCCAACGGTGTTCCAAGGATCGAAGATCAGTCTTCGTCCTGGGTGAAAGTCGACGGAGATGCTGCGCTTGGAATGGTTGCGGCCGATTTTTCCATTCGTCAGGCTGTTCAAAAAGCGGAGCAATGCGGCATTGGATTTGTGGGGCTTCGGAACAGTTGTCATTTTGGCGCTGCGGGATATTATTCATGGATTGCAGCTCGGAAGGGGTGTATTGGTGTCTCAATGAGCAACGATATTCCTACCGTTTCCGGGCCTGGTTCCCGTGGTCCGGTCCTGGGTAGTAATCCATTTTCCTATTGCATCCCGACCGGTGATGATCGTCCCATTCTGATGGATTTTGCCACCAGTACAGTTGCCGGTGGTAAAGTGTTCGCCGCCGCTGCCAGGGGAGAGTCGATTCCCGAGGGCTGGATTGTGGATCAGGATGGCAAACCGACACAGGATCCAGGAAAGTTTCCAAATGAGGCCTCCCTCACACCGATGGCAGGCCATAAAGGCTATGGTTTGGCACTTTTCATTGAAGTGCTTTCTGCTGTCATTACCGGCGCTGCCGTCACCAATCAGGTTTTGAGCTTTGCCTTCGAGGATGCCTCGCTCCCTACCAACCATGGGGCCGCCTTCATTGCGATCCGTCCCGATCTATTCATGGGATCGGGATTATTTCAGACACGCATTCACAGCTTGATCGCCGAAATCCGATCTGTGCCCGTAGCTGAAGGCTCCGAACAACTCGGCATGCCGGGAGATCGGGAATGGAATTATCGCGAAAGATCAATCCGGGATGGAATCGAGTTTCCGGAGGCGGTTCAAAAAGAGATGGAGTTGCTGTCGGAGGAAATGGCGATCCCATTCTCTTAGCGTCAGAATTTCCGTTCAAAGATTATTGCGGCGAGCCATCCGGTCCCGAGTGTTCCGATTAGAATAACCAGAGATAGCCAACCGTGCCCTCTCCATCCAGCCGTCAGGCCGATGATCAAAAACAGTATTCCGGCTCCATAATTTGCCAGGACAAGAGCAGGTTTCATTCGCAGCTCGCGCCTAAGGTATTTGCGATCCATCCATGGATTCAGCAAACAGATAATGCCGCATGCCAGGACACCAGTGAAGAGGTTCGCCGGTGTGAGAACAGCCACCAGGCTGGGTGGATTGCTTCCCTCTATAAACGTTCCCCAGAGGAAATTCCCGACCAGTATTCCAATCGCAGGAATTCCGGTCCATAAAACAGCTGTCTTCCTCGTATTCATGTCGGGGAATGGGTTTCCCAAAGCAATCTGAATCTCCTTGAGTATCGCCGGTGCGACTTCAATGGTACCATAAAGCGTTCCGAACATGGCCAGAAAGGCCCCGACAAAATAAAACGACTTCATCCAGGGAAAGGAGGAATTGACAATGGCTGCCTGAAACGTGAGCAGATTGGTTCCTGAAGGGACCATCTGTTGACTTCCCAATACGATTTTTCCGCACGCCAGAAATACAGTGCTGAAAATGAAGATCAGGAGAAAGCTGATGGCGCAATCGATCATCGGGGCTCGAAGCCATCGTCGATTCGGGTGATCGATGTGCTTTTCTATCTCGATCAATTCCGCGTTGTTCGCCGGAGGTTTTCCTGCTTGTCCCCATTTCTTTTCCCTGAGGTAAGACATATACGCGAGATAATCATAAGCCCCTCCACCGATGACCCCGACATAAGTTCCTATCTCAACCGCCAATGGACGATTTCGGAAAGCTTCCAGAGAATCAATCCAATTCGGGTAAGCTATCTTCTGTGGGATAAGCCCACTCAACAGATCCAGCCAGACCGGACCCAACATGAAAAGTGAAAGAGTGACACCGGCCAGCATGGTACACACCAATATCAATTGAATACGTTCCAGTCGTTGGTAACTCCCTGAAAGAATCAATGCCAACACTCCCCCCGACAGAAGTGCGCCCCATAGATAATAGGCATAGGAATCCTGGCCGTCTGCACTGGGGGTTAGTGCGTTCAGCAGCGTTCCCAAAGTGCCGGCATGAAAACTCACCCAGATCGGAAAACTGATGATGGCCAGGATCAGAAAGGTCAAGGGGAGCCATCCTCTCGGCCCGGGAAGGTCCATCCAACGCTGGATAGGATGTACTCCACTGAGAATCAGGTGACGTGATCCGGAATAGACAAGAATCCACTTCAAGATGCAAACGACCAGAAATATCCAAAGAAGTGGATAGCCGAACAAGGCACCGCCACGTGTCGAGAATATCAGCTCACCGGAACCAATCGTCAGACTCGCTATCACAGCTCCGGGCCCAAAAATTCTAATCCAATCGAGGGGATGATTGAAAGCCGGCACCGGGGCCATGTTGTTCTCTGTCTCGTTTTCGTTCATGGGTGCCTCAAGACTCACGAAAGATCGGGATTGTGTCAAGGGCAGGGCTGTGTTCTCCGAGAGTTCGTAAGTTGCGATTCAGCGTGTCTGTAAAGAATTCATTGAAAAACCCGTTGATCATCCGGGCGAAATTTTTCACAGTGGGGGATGATCGTCAATCGTCGAACATTCATCAGCCAGGTTGCCATTGCCGCGGGGGGG
>DUCD01000092.1 GCA_012959985.1 Verrucomicrobiales bacterium
GTAAGAGTATAATGTCTCTGCAGCCAGTCCAGAGCTTCTCTAAAACTGCAGTGGTTCAAGTGAATGACCAGATCAATACCTTCCTCCTCAACCAGTTTCTCGTGCATCCGCTGAATGCGACCCCGGCATTGCTCATGGAGACTGCGCAGCAGCTGCGGATCGATCTGCTGTTTGTCCCTGCGGGGTCGCACAGGCATCACGCCTTTGCCGGCAATGATGGCCCGGACGGTGTTCCGGCTGAGTCCCAGTCGACGGGTAATCTCCCGCACGCTCATGCCTTCCTGGTGGAGCAGGAAGACTGCTTTACGCTTGTCCGTTTCGATCATGGAGTTCTTTCAGACTTTGGGTGAAGACAGTGGTCCGACTCAGAATCCCCGCCGTCAAAAGATGGGATTGAGCATGAAAGGCACGACTTTTAACCCGTGAGTCCTGGCTTTTGCCCATGACCCGCTGCATATAACTCTGGGTAAGTTCCAGATCCTTGAGCAGAATCCCTTCGAAATCGCTGCATTGCTGCGAAGCGACAACCGCCTCTCTGACTTGTTTCAATGACAGAGCCAGATTTCCTTTCAGGATTTCCTGACGAAAAGACTCCGGTCCCCGAAAAAAACCGTTGGCCCGTTGTTCAATCTCCCGGACACTCAGTTTCCTGCCGCTCACCGCTGCGGCAAACTGGTCGATCTGCTCCGTTTTCACCCCGTTCATGCGCATAAACGGGCGCAGGCTCTACCTATAGGAGTAGACAGGAAAGCGTCCGTCGAAAAGTTCCTTACTTACCGCCGAACTCATCTGAGCGATCAGTCCCAGGCGCATACTCACCCAGGCTTTACTCCGGGAAAGTTCGACCGCAATCTCCGCGACGCACATTCCATACACCTCTGCCAGTTCATCGACGAAGCGGGCCTGCTCAAGAATGTTCAGGGCTTTGCTCTGGGGAATGCGCAGCAGGTTCACGATCCCGGTGACTTCGTCATCCCCCAGAGAAAGATAGGGCACTGTGTGGGTGTGCAACCTGCGTGCACATCGGTACCGTTTGAACCCGTTGAGCAACACCCTGGACTTCTGCACATTCATCCCTTCCAGAGGTTCCTCAATGCCCCGTTGGGAGATCGAAGACAACAGTTCAGCTTCCCCCTCCGGATTTTTCATCCGGTGGCTCTCATAACGCAGGTCCAATTTTGAAATTTCAATCTCTTGTGTCATGCTTCGGCCCTCTAAGGAGGGTTTTGATTCAACTGCCTCACAATATAATCGATCTTCGATAGGCGACCTATGCTGTGTTGTCTCAAAACTTTCCGGAGCATCTCCAGAACCTCGCTGCGGCTCACTCTCCGTCCCTCGATCAGGCTACAGACCACGCGCACGTACTGGACCATGATTTCACTCAATCGGGATGGGGCCTGGTTGGAACTGCCGACTTTCTCAGTTCCGGCTGGAGAAGTTGCAGGTGAGCGACGTCTGTTGTTCAGGGCGGCCTTCTTTTTCCTGCCCTCGGGATCACGATAGTATGCGACGCTTCGCCGGGTGGACTCCTGCTTCCGATGGGCCTGGCGACACCCGAAGGCACATCGCAAATCGTGACGACCGGCATTGCGTGGATGGGTGAACAGAAAAATGCGGCAATGCCTACATCGAGTCAGGCATTCCCGCAGGTGAGGTTTGATTCTCCGAAGTGATCGCAGTAGCACGTAATACTCACCGACCAGCCCGGCCACTTCACCCTCTCGATACCAGTCCGGGCGGAACTCGAAATGCTCAGCGATCCTGATTGCAAAAAAACAAGACTCTCGCTTAGGATGCTTACTTGTTGTTGAACAACCTCGTTTTATCCAATCGTCACGAAAGTGTCGAGAAGGTAGGGCGGGGTCTTTTTATTGGCATGTGACATTCGAAGAATTTCATCTGCCTCTGAATCCTTTCCCCGACAGAGCATCGATCTTTCCCAACCAATTACAGGGCGGGTCAATTTATCTCAGCACAGACGGGTCCATTTACCTCAGCGCTATCGGGCTTGCCTATTCAGGCAAAGGCCGCTTCGTCATCGAGCCGATCCATGCTGAAGAAATCATTGAGGAGATGGCTCATCTGCTAGAAGTTTCGATTTCAAAGGGGGTGGTTCTGAAGCTCGATTTTGCTGAGTATCTGCCTTCTTTCGATGGAGACCCGACTCAGATTCGGCAGGTTGTCATGAACCTGATTACCAACGCCTCCGAAGCGATTGGCGACAAAAGTGGTGTTATCAGTCTTTCCACCGGTGCGATGGATTGCTGCCCCGACTATCTCAATACTGTCAACGAGACCCTTCTCGCCAGTCGCGACGAACCATTGCCAGAGGGTGTCTTTGTTTACTTCGAAGTGGCCGACACCGGCTGCGGAATGAACCCTGAGGTCCTCGAAAAAGTCTTCGATCCTTTCTTTACGACCAAATTCACGGGGCGTGGCTTGGGCATGTCCGCCGTCCTGGGTATCGTGCGTGGCCATAATGGCTCGATTAAGATCTATAGTGAGGTCGGCAAGGGCACTACTTTCAAGGTGCTCTTTCCTGCAAATGCACCCGTGGATAACGAATTTGAAGTTCGGAAAAAGGGACAGGAAGAAGGGAAGGGGTGGCGCGGCAGCGGGACCATTTTGATTGTCGATGACGAGGAGTCAGTTTGCACTGTAGGCAAGCAGATGCTTGTGCGAATGGGGTTCAGTGTATTGACAGCTCCGGACGGACGCGAAGGACTGAAGGTTTATAAAGAAAATGTCGACAAGATCGTCTGCGTTCTCCTGGATTTGACCATGCCCCACGCCAACGGTGAACAGACCTTTCTTGAGATACGGCGCATCCGACCCGATTCCAAAGTCATCATTTGCAGTGGCTATAACGAGCAAGACACTACTCAACGCTTCGTGGGCAAGGGGTTGGCCGGTTTTCTTCAGAAACCATATAAAATGTCCGAACTGCGGGGGAAACTTCGCAAGGTGTTGGTGAAGTAAGGCGAAATGGGTATATCCCAATCAATGACTTGCTTATAGACCTTCTTTACTTTTTCAAATTGATTTCGGTCAGGTTCGCAGAGTGTACCCCGGCCGTGCCTTTCATGATTCGGTTTCGGATCAATCCCCAATAGAGGGCCACTCCTACAAAACTGACACTCATCGAAACCTTGGTCGCGCTGTGGAATTCTCTTGGAATTGTAAGAATTGCGATGATTGAGATTAACCACAAGATGGCCAAGCCTGAGATTAAACCTCCCCATCGTCCCAACGAGAAGTGGCTCGACCCGGATGCCAGTGACTTTCGACGCGTAGCATAGGTCACCACGGTCAATAAATAAATCAAGGCGGGTAGAACAGCGGCAGCGGCGAGTAATTGTTCCAATGATTCAGAGAAAATTTCCGCCACCATTCCCAGTGAGGCAACAAGTAGGATGGCTGGAACGGGTGCTGCTGTGTTCGCTGAAACGCGTCCGAAAAATGTGTTGCCAAAAAATACCTTGTCTCGCGCCATCGCATAAATCATGCGTGACCCGGAAGCCATGATGATTAAACCACAAGCGAAGATAGAAATCACAACCAACACGAAAAATGCTGTAGCAACCGGTTTGCCGAGATTGCTTTCTATGATCATTGGCAACGGGTAACTGGATGCGATAACCGCATCGAGATCACGAATGCCAAGAACGGTTATAGTTAGAAAGAGCATTCCGATGCCACCACTTACGATCACTGATGATATCACTGCCTTGGGAACGGTTCGAGCCGCGTCGATCGTTTCCTCAGATAAGTTGGCCGCCGATTCAAATCCTACAATGGTATAGGCCCCCATCAAACAGGCCATGATCCATATCGGAAAATACGATTGTCCCTCCGCCATCGGACTCCGCTCGAATAGTATCCCGAGGGATGGCTGATTTTTGACTGCCAGGAAAATAAAGATCAGCACAAGCCCGACCATGCCAACAACTTCAGTGATAACCGCGGCCGAGTTGATCCGTTCCGCAAAACGGACGCCGAATACGTGGATCACTGCCTGTATGCTAATGACGCTACAGACGATCCACTTCAATTGCATTGAATCGTCCGGAATGTCCCAAATATGACCTACGATGCCGGCAATTCCATGGTCGACCGATGGTATGACGATGATCAGAAAACAGACCGAAATCCAACCGGTAAACCATCCCAAACCATTTCCGCCCAAACGTGTGACCCATTGATATGAATAACCGGTCAACGGCATTTTTGAAGCCAGTTCGGCAAATACCAATGCGACTAGCAATTGTCCGACAACGACAATCGGCCAGGTCCAAATTCCGGCCGGCCCCGAGCGGTCAAGCACCAGTTCGTAGTTGGCGAAAATTCCCGTGGTGATCGAAATGAAGGAAAAGGCGATTGCAAAGGAACCGAAAAAACGTATTGTGCGACGCAACTCCTGCTTGTAGTTGAACGCCGACATTGTCTTTTGGTCATCGATGTTTCCCTGATCAGGAGACTTTTTCATTCTGCATTATACTGGGATAAAGTGAATCAAGATGCCGATTGCATGCAGGCACCACAACCATATGTCACCCCGAACTTATGTCATCAGATTCTGGAAATTTCTCACTTTGGTTGGAATAAGATGGAGTTGTAGACGTTGGTTATTCCAGGTCCGCTATTGGTGGTTGGAACTGTTCGGTTTCCGGGGGATCACGCCCGTTGTTTACTGAGTGCGATCCCTCCAACCATTGATGCAGTTCGACTCGCCGATAAATGTCAAGGGTCATTACGATCGAAACGCCCAACAAAAGCAGTCCTAATATATGGTTTGTCAGTGGTAGCTTTTCGACCCCCGTTTTTTTTGAAACACTTTCCTCCCAAACACATGCTCGCGGGAAATCAGCCAACCAGTAAAGATTGAAGTTAACATTGAAAGATTTGTGGTTGGATCGTAGCGAAAAATTCACGCGAGGAACGTTGCCGACCAATAGGCCGAACGCAAGAATGGGGATGATGATTCGTCGCCAAGATCGAAGTCCAAACACCAACCCGGCCGGTAACGCCTTCAAAAACGACTGCGGGCGTTCAATCACCGCTGGAATAGCGAAAAACCCAATTATATTGAACAGGATCAACAGAGGGAAAATGAGGATTGCCGCCAATGCTCCTCCAATCCAGCCCAGACCTAAAAGGGCCATCATAAAGGCCAGAAGGACTGTAATGAATGCGTAGATCGACACGACGCCAAGGCACCGGGCAACAAGAACCCTGCAACCCCAGTGTTTGATCGATTGGAATGGCTGATAAAGATCTATGGTCTTTTCCCGATCGACCTGAAGCAGCAAGGCAACCACCCAACCTACCCAAACCGCATTGAACAGGGAATACATGATGCTTTGTAATTCAAACGTATAAGCCATCCCGAAAAGGGTGAACGAAGCGGATTCCTCCCAAAGGGATCCAATTACCGAAGCGGCGGTCAGGAGGCGCATGACTTCCTCAAACAGAAAATTGATTCCCACCGGAACCAGCAAATCCCTATGATGCAAAATCGACGACAGGCTTCCTCGAGCGAAGAAGAACACAAGAGCAGCGCAGGCCAGGATCATAAAAATCAGTAGCACAAGACTCCACGCCTGTTTCGGTGTAAATGGATAAGAAAGAAACAAACCTGAGG
Source organism: Verrucomicrobiales bacterium (assembly GCA_012959985.1). Taxonomy (GTDB): domain Bacteria; phylum Verrucomicrobiota; class Verrucomicrobiia; order Limisphaerales; family DUCD01; genus DUCD01. The sequence continues at coordinate 5,645 of DUCD01000092.1, forward strand.
CCAGATGCCCCAGCGCTCCGATACAAGCAAGTATTCGCAGTTTAGTGTGCATGGTTCACTTGATTCTACCCTCACAAATCTTAAACGATCAATGTCAATCCACCATTATCCGGATTCATTTTTAGATCTTTCAGTCTCAAGAATGCCCCCCCCATACCCAGGACGGTTAGCAGCCCGTTGAATAACCCCCTTTTCAGCAGAAGTGTACTTTCCAAATTTTCGATTCGTTCCGCACCTAAGGCGTAACGTATTTTGTAATGAAAGTTAAAAAGCGGACATTCACAACCTGGAGGCGGTCGATAATCACCATCCACTCGTAATACGGGTAAAAACAGACAAAGGGTTTCCCCAATGTGCGGGGTTTTCGCATTCCGAATGCTTTTCTCAGCAGAACTCCCAAATTGTACCCGGCTACCCGAATCAAGTAACCCTTGGTAATGTTCTCCAACCCTCGCAACCAAGTTCGTCGACCA
>DUCD01000093.1:0-29969 GCA_012959985.1 Verrucomicrobiales bacterium
GATTTGACATCGTTCCAGTCATATCAATCCCAGACCCAATGGTCATGTCCAGGGCCTTTTCAAACTTGAAGCGGGCCGCGGTGAGGCCGGATTTGACATCGTTCCGATCATATCAATCCCAGACCCAATTGCCCGGAAATTCCATCGAAACCCCGTCTTAACTTAGTGCCATTCGATACTGTCCATGTGGTATCGACCGGGAATGGTCTGGGTAAGGAGTTTACCATCGTGAGAGAATATCGTTGTCCCCAGGATTTCGTCTTTTCCGTTACCATATAGATCGGCTGGGCGAGCTCCATTGTGAGTGCAGCTTTCGAGTTCATCTGTTTGCCAGAGGGGTTTGTCCCCGTTCAGTAATTCCAGCAACCACTATGTCGGTATTCTTGACCCAGAGTTTCTGGCCGAGATTGTTGTAGACAGCAAGGTGCCCCGGGACAGTGACGAGGAAATCCATCTTGTTGTCGTTGTTTACGTCTGCGACGATCATTCCTCCCGCGGAGTCGCTTGGGGTGGGGATATCGAGTGCGATGATCTTAACTGGTTTCAAGTCCTGTCTTGGAGATGATGCCGAGAGAACTGGCCATGGCAGCAAGGACAGAGCGAGCATGATTGTTACGCGATGAGAGATTGAATGTTCATGGATTATTCTCCAATAGTTCCTTCAAAAATTGTTTTGACCAAACGGAATATGTTTTCTTTACCATCTAATTTGAGCCGAAAACCGATACCGTAAGTTCCATCGTCGCCTACAAATCGTTGTTGCCCTTCTCCTGTAATGGATTTGTCTCCATCGAAATGTTTATGAACCACATCCTTCCAATCCCCGTTTTTGTTTTGCTGGATCCTCCAGCCTGAATAGGATTGCAGACCCTCGACTAAAACACAGACCGTCGCGTAGCCGCCTTTGATTGTAAACGCAGTTCCATCGCCATCCGCCTTAATCCGCGGAGGAAAATGGCTCAATACTTCCCCCGATTGAATCGAGGTGATGCGGATTGGGTTTAGCCCGTAGCGATGACGTTCCTTGATGGCGGCTTCAAAGTCATCCCCCACTTTACCGAAGGGCATGATAAACAGATCAATCTCAAATTGATCGCCTTTAACGAAACCGTTTGTGGTTGTATCGGGAACCAATATAAGATTGCTCTCACCATTCTTGCGTCCTTCACATGAAACCGATAAGCCGTTTAATGTTTTGCCCCCAATGGTTCCACGCCAATCCTGGACAATAAACGCATTATTCCCTTTGGGTGAATTCCAGAGCACGGCGACTGGGGAGTCTTTGGTCATGGGCGCTCCATCTAATGTCCAGGAATCATTAAATGCGATTGGTTTGGTAACCGTCCGTCCTCCCGGATCGATGTAGGTGACATTTTGGTAGTTCAAGTGCTGGGTATGGGTATCGATCTGAATGATTCGAAAATCTCTCGACCAGTCTCGAATCGGAACGTCCTCCAGGGCTTTGATTTTTAGACGGATGAAATTGCGTAATTCATCCAACTGCGGATATTCAAAGGTTTCAATTTCGGTCAGAATGCGTCCATCGCTCGACTGATAGTTGAAGGTCACATGGGCCCAATCCGGGCCAGTTGAGTGGTAGGAAGTCCCCAGATATCTCATGACCTCCTTTTGCTCAGGATTATCGGCAGGGAAATACTCCATGAAAGTATGCCCGCCGACATTATCATGTTGCGGCTGACTGTCCCATAAGCGTCCGCTCATTCCCCTTAAGTCCGCAATGCTGATTCCGGTGTAAAACCGGAATGGGACATAACAAGTGGTCTCTGTCACGCCTGTGGACATGTGAAAATAATCCATCCATGCACCTAGCGAGGAGAATTGTTTCAGCGGATGGTTTCCCCAATTTTGATACAACTGCAGACTGGTCAATTCACAGGTTTCATTCTCATCCAGTATTAAAGGATACAATAACTCACTGAACGGAGTATCCGCAGGATTGTAAAATTTCTCCTCTTTTTCACCGCCGAAATTTTTGCTGATTTGAACAAGGACAGGAAGAAGTTCATGGTTTGAATCCAGTACCACACCGCATTCAACCTGGCCTGCGCTGCCTGTTCCGATTTCATGGCGGACATAGATTTTCCTTGGAGTCCTTCCGTTTTGAAGTCGGATATTTGCGGGGACATACCCGTTTGGGTCTTTATAATAATGATAACTGAAGCCACCTGGATTGTGGGAGGAAACCGCGTAATCTCCACGACGGGCATCGAATTTGAGTTGGAGACCGGAAAGCAGTGTTAATTGATCTCCGCTTAATGGGGTGATTTCAGCGCTTAAATCATCCCAATTCTCTTTTTGTTTCATGACGATGAAACCGACGTCAAACTGCTTTTTATCTCGCGACTTGAGAGGAATGTTGTGGGAATCGCTGTTCCATGTAATTCTGAGTTGATCGTTTGGAAACACATTGAATGAAGGGTGTGGAGCCGTACTGGAAAACCAAGCCAGAGGATTTGTATCGTGCCCTGAAAATACAATCGTTTTTTTTGTTTCAGGAACAGCGGGGAAAAGCTGTTTGATACCGGCAGCCAAATTCAAAACCAGGGAGACATTGTTGATTTGAATGTTTTCGAGTGCGTGAAGCACAATTCCGATTCGACATGACTCCGCATAACTGTAGAAAATGATTTCGCCCCGTGCCGGAAAAATTTCTCCTTGATCGTTTGTCCAGGTGACATCGAGCCAATGGATTTCGTTGTAATAAGGCCCTCGTCGATAAAGGTTCACTCGAGACGGTTTTTTCGTATTCAGCGATGTCCATACGCGACCGCCGCTGTCTTCAATGGACGTGAAACCCGATTTTAAAATCGTTTGATCAAACGCCTTGATTTTGTTTAGAGAGTGTCGGTGATTTCTGTTCAAATCCAACTCAACGGTGTATCGTTCCGCTTCAATAATAAAACCATCCCGTTGGGCTGATGTGTAACGTGCTTCGAGGAGAGGGCGGTTTGCCGGACGTTGTATTTCGAAATCCTTTTGCCACTGATTTGTTGCGGATAATTCAATTGAGCAAGTAGCAAGAATAGCCAGGCTCAGTGCATATTGATGCGTAATATTATGCCAAGTGGGTCTGATCCGGGTTGCAAAATTCATGAAGATTCTCTCGGTTTTGTTATTTCACTTCCGTCTGAATTTAAATGATTTTTACGAGGCGGGTTTGTCGAATCATGCAGGCGGATAATCCTCTCGCAAATGTGCCATGTTGAAAACGAAACGCCAGTGAAATGATAGCCCGATCAATACCGCGACATGGAAAAGTTCATGCGGACCGATGACGCCCTTGATAAGGGTTGGCTGTCTAAGGAACTCGAGAATGGCCCCAATACTGTAAGCCAATCCTCCCCACAATAAAGGCTTGGCGTATTCGGTGCCTTTGTGGTGACACAACAGAATGCCTGTTACGACCCCCATCCACCCAAGTCCCAGGTAAGACATCAAACCCAACCACTCGGGAAAATCGTTGAAAAAAATCGTTTTCAACAGGATGGCAGCAATCGCAACGGACCAAACCAAGAAGAGCCATCCCCACCTGAAAAAACCAGTGAATAGCATTCGGTGAATGGGGGTCATTGTCCCTACAATAAGCAAATATATCGAGGCGTGATCCAATCGATGAAAAACTTCTCGGCTTAGGCTGCCATCAGGCAATAAATGGTAAACCCCACTCATCGTTAGCATGAAAATACAAGAAAAGGCATAGGTTCCAAAAGCGATGAACCGACTGAAGTTCCCCCAGGACAATCGGAGTAGGAAAAACGCCAAAACAAGGAAGTTCCCTGCTCCAATCAAATGACTTAATGAACTGAATGGATCATTAAACCAAAGCATCGGGTAAGTGGTTGCATCTACCATGTTTTTGTGTCGTTGCAGGACTGTCTCCGAGTCAAAACACGGCGTCAAGCGATTTAGGTTCTTTCTCTCAGGTGAACTCGGGAGAGTGGGGCCTGTTGACACAGCGTGCTGTAGAAGTTGACTAAAATACGACGGCCCGCTGAGGACAGCGATCCACACTGCCAGTAGGTTAAGGGTTTCTCCCGCACATATTGAGACCTGCATTCCTGAAGCTGGCCGCGCCGAGGCCGGAAAAAGGTCAGATTGTATGCAGATTTCAACGATCCCGGCTCAGCGCGCCGGGCTTCAGGGATGACCGTATACAATTATCAATTCCTTAACCTAATGGCAGTGCAGCAAGCCCTACCGCCCTGTTTCGTCAGGGGCACCGTTGATGACGGCGTGAAGAGCCGCATCCAGTTTGACCGCGTGACTCGATCCTGCAATAGCGAAGACACGTTCGCCCTTGCGCACAAGTTCTGCGATGATTTGAATGAAGTGCTCGTCGCGGTGGATATTCAGGTCCATTTTCGATAAGAACCCCGGCAATTCAAACTCATCGGATACATTGCGCCTTTTCGGTTCTCATTCTCGATTTTGACAATGTAAGGGCGCGCGCGTGTATTAATCAATTCGCCATAGTCGTTGTTGTCAAGGATACGGACAGGCAATTCGACCGGTGATGTAACTACGTACTCAGGAAGGCGTCGCCAAGAGAAGATAATTCCCCATATGATTAACAGTAACCAAGCACCAAGGGCGAGTAAGACAAATTTACGAAGACGTCGATTCAGAGGAAGTTGCTTAGGGGTGTTCTCGGGAGTCATCTTAAAATCGCAGATATATTCAAATTATCGCAGATAATGTTTCTCTATCAAGTCGGAGGATTTTACCTGACGGTATTTACTCTCTCTTCGTCGGGATTCCTTTGATTATCAGATTGTTGGAGTTTGGTATATGACCTTACCGTTCACGACGATCTCTGTTTCCGTCAGATACTTCCTGATCGTCTCGGAAATAGGTGTGATGCCCAGTCCCGGTGTTTCCGGTAAGTGCACATGACCTTCTGCATCCAATTTGATCAGAAGGGGTGTGAGAGATTGAGCCAGTGCAGATGCTTCGACTGGATATTCACAGAGATCGTGCTCGGATAATCCCGCGTAGGGTTGCAGGGATGCGCTTAATGCCAGCTGGGTTGTGAAGGTGTGATTGACGTATTTCACTTTCCTGGTTGCGGCGTAGTCGGCGACTTGTTTTGCGATACTTAGCCCTCCGATTCGGCCTGCGTCTATTTGGATGAATCCAATACCCCCGTGGTCGATCATGTGCCTGGCTTGATGGAAATCGTGGCAACCTTCCCCTCCGGCGAGTTTGACCGTTGTCATTGAAGAGAGCTTCCGATAGGCATTGAGAGCTCCGGAGACAAAAGGTTCTTCCAGCCATAGGACCCTCTGGGTTTCCAGGCTTGAGAGGCGCTTTTCTGCTTCCGTCGGATCGTCGACCCATAGGGTTCCCGCATCGATCAAGAGGCAGCGATCCTTGCCAAGCCCTTCCCGCGCAGCAGCCACCTGGTCGGCATCCGCTGCCGGAGACTGTCGTCCGTAGCAACCCCAGCCGAATTTCACGGCGCGGTAGCCTTGCTGTTGCGCGTTTTCGGCTTTTTGGAAGGTTTCCGCGGGACTGTCGCCGAAAAGGACCGAAGCGTATGCGGTTTTCGGGTGGGCGGTTGGATAACCCAAAAGTTGATAGACCGGTTCTTCGAGCTTTCGTCCAAGCAGATCCCAAAGCGCGATGTCGATGCCCGATAACAGATGATCGGTTTGCAGGAGGTCGAGTGAGTTTGCTTTTACGTTGGTATGGATTCGTTTGATGTCGGCAGGTGTGTCGATTGACTGCCCTAGAACGGAGGCACTGACCGGTTGACAGGCGCTGTGTGAGGTGGGGCAATTCCATGCCGCGATGGTTACAAGGGGAGATGCCTCGCATTCGCCCCAACCTTCAAAGTTTCCGGCCCGGACACGGACCAGCAGTGCGTCCTGACTGCCATCGCCAATGTTTTTAACCCGAGGTATCTTGAGGTAAAATAAATCTACGGAATCGATTTTCATAGTGCGTGGAAACTACCAGAAGACATAAAAGCTTAGAAAGATTCCAATGCAGAGAAGCCCCATTCCCAAATATAAAGGCAACGGATGGGATTTCTGTGTCGTTTGTAATTTGATCGCTGTTGAAATCTGTTCACTGCTTTTGGCCAACCAACCTTTCGACTCGTGAATTCTAAGTTCTTGAGGAGACTGCCAGCCCCAAACAGAGGATGCAATGAGCATTGGAATAGCGGTGGCGAGCAGGCTGAAAGGATAGGCAGCGAACCCGTTCAGCATGATGGGGGGCAGCGGGCTCCAACCCCAGCGAGCAACGAGAACCGGGGTGACCAGGCGGAGGACCCCGTAGCTGACCCCGATGATCAGTCCCATGGTCCCGGTTCTGCGGTGAACGCAGGTCATTGTGCCCATCAGATATACGGTGAGCAAGGGCACCACGATAGCTCCCACAAGATCCAGATAGAACAGAAGCATGCCTCCCCCTTGAAGAAAGGGGATATAGCCTAGAGAGCCGAAGATGATTACCGGCGTCAGCCATCGCCCAAACTTTAGATAATGGCGATCTGATCCGTTCTGATAAATGAGGCGGGCGTAAAGGTCGCGCGTAATGAGTGCTGAAAGGGTGGAGCCAATGGAATCGAATGTGGAAAACGACGCGGCCAGGATGCCTGCGACCACCAATCCCTTTAATCCGACGGGAAGGAGATCACGTACCAGGAGTGGGTAAATGGAGTCCGGTGTTTGAAGGGCAGGGTTCGAAAGGTTCATGAGTGATGGGTCTGGGATAAGTGCGCGACCAAATATTCCAACCATGAGGTTTAGAAAGGTGGCCACCAGAATGATCGCAGAGGCCAAGACAACAGCCATTTTGAGATCCCACTCACTCTTGGCGCCGAGAAGACGCATTGATTGAGTATGATTCACAATGGCATAGGACATTCCGGCAATGATAAAAGCAAGGCAGACTAACCACGCCGGCGTCGTTTTGACAATTTTGCTGTTCATTGGATCATATTCCCCCCCCATCGATAAGAGTCGATCGATCTCTTCGTGTGAGAGCTGCGAAACATTGACGGCTTCCACTTGATCGTGACCCACTCGCAGAATTTGATTGGGAAGATCGACTTCATGGTTTTTCAGTTTTTGGGCGGCCCCTTCCCAGCCACCCACTTCACGCCAGACAGTAATCAGGAGAATTACCGCAGCCGTAATCATCACTACAGATTGTAAGGCATCGGTAATCACAACGGACTTCAGGCCTCCCCACATGGTATAGAGAGTCGCAATAAAGGCGATGACTCCCACAGCCAACCAGGCGCCCTGGTCCCAGTCGCAGACGATCGTCAGGGTGAGGTAAAGCGTATTGGCAATAATCCCTAAGACCATTGTCCGGTATTGAATTTGAACCAAGGCGCTGATAATTCGAGCCATCGGGCCGAAACGAGCCTCAAGGTATTCGGCGTTGGTGTACATTCCCTGCCGATACATGACAAGTGTCACCACGTGAGCTGCTAGAAGCCAGCCGAAGATGTTGCCAACCCAATTGTAGACGAAATAGGTGAGACCCAAAGTGTAGACTCCCCCGGAGTCAGCGACTAAATCGCTTGCGTCAATGGCTGTGGCATAAAGCGACAGCCCAATCGTCCACCAACCCAAGGTGCGGCCGGCAAGGAACCATTCTGAACTGTTCTTGGCACCACGGCTAATCACGATTCCAACACAAATCGTGAAGAGGTTCAGTCCGATTACCAAGCTCCAGTCGAGTGGGGTCATGCGCTCAGTATATCTTCAGATCATATATTTACGATCATTACAAACTAGACGCCTGTTTGTAAGGGCTGAATTTTCAGTTGTGTGATAGATATTAAAGTGATATCATGTTAATACTAATCAATTATTCAACACGAAACGAAAGAGAAGAAATGAGCTACGAAGCAGATGCAACGTGCAACAACGAGCAGTCTTATGAAGCCATGAGTGGGTGGGTGGTATTGCCACTGCACTTTCTCGCACTCATTGGAGGGGTTGTTTCGTTTATTTTTTTGGTCAAAGACGGATTCGTACCTGCCTTGTTGGTTTTTGCAATTCTTACCTTTGTCTTGTGTATCATCACACTTTTTGGTTATTTCACGATACAACCGAACGAGTCTCGTGTGTTGATTCTTTTCGGTGGTTACAAGGGAACAGAACGGCGTAGCGGGTTTCATTGGACGAATCCATTTTTCACCAAAGAGAAAGTATCCCTGCGCGCGCATAACCTGAACGGTCATACGCTGAAAGTGAATGACAAGCGGGGTAATCCGATCGAAATTGCAGCCGTGGTCGTATGGCGCGTAAATGATACAGCGCAGGCGAGTTTCGATGTGGAGGATTATCAGGATTATGTAAAAGTGCAGAGTGAATCGGCGGTGAGACATTTGGCTCGGTCGTATTTCTATGACCATGGTGAAGATCATGAAGAGACCGAGATCACGTTACGCAGTGGTGGGGTCGAAGTCATAGAGACATTGAGAGTAGAGTTGCAGGAGCGTTTGGGCAGGGCTGGGGTGAGCGTGGAGGAGGCTAGAATTACGCACTTGGCCTATGCTCCGGAGATTGCCAGTGCGATGTTGCGTCGACAGCAGGCGGAAGCGATCATCGCGGCGCGCAAGAAAATCGTGAAGGGTGCCGTCAGCAGGGTGCACATGGCGCTGCAAGGTCTGGCAGAGGAGAGGATTGTTGAAATGGACGATGAGCGAAAGGCGGCTATGGTCAGCAATCTGCTCGTTATATTATGTGGAGACAAAGATGCGAGTCCCATCGTGAACACGGGGACACTCTACACATGATTCGGAACCAAGCAGAAGTATCGTAATGGCGGAGAAGAAGAAATTCCTACTGCGTATTTCACCTGAGCTTTGGGCTGAACTTGAGGTTTGGGCTCAGGCCGAATTCCGCAGTGTCAACGGGCAGATCGAATATATTTTGCGAGATGCGGTTATGCGCAGGAAAAAGAAATCGGATGATAAATCCGGATAGCGGAATTAACACAGTGTTCGTCATTTGACTCCGTGTAAAATCATACAAATGTGCTACAGTTGATATGGTGACTTCCATTGTAACTATGGTAGGTGTCGGTTTATTCGGCACTTTACTGATGCTGGCTTTTTCCCAGCCTCCGGAACTCCGCCGGGGAAGGCGGACTAAAATCGCGATGAGCCTTCCATTTCTGGTTTATTCGGCACACATGATCGGGATTGCGATACAGGATGAAATCGGGGCCATTTCGACTTTATTTCAGTATGTTTCCTGTTGCATTATTCTCGCTGGAATCTGGGCACCCAACATTGCCTGGTTGGTGGGACAGGGAGCGGTTGAGTTCCTGTTCGCTCCCAATCGAGACGGAGGGGGAATTCGACCCGATTTCAAACTTGCCCGAAGTCTGATCGAGGATGACCGGCTGGACGATGCCTTAAAGGCGTTAAAATGGGAATTGAAAAAGGATATCTACAATTATGAAGATCGATGGCTTATGGCGGCGATTTACAAAGAAACCAAAGAACCGGATAAAGGCCTGGAGCAGATCAAACTACTTCAAATGAATGAGGATCTTATGCCCCAACAGAAAGAAAACGCCCATGTCGCCAAAAAAGAATTGCTACAATTGAAAGCCGAATTGTCCAGAAAGTCATCGTAATCAATAAAAATAAATCGAATCGTTCATCAAATGGATCAACACTCTCATCAGGAATTTTCGGAGAATCGAAAGGATCTGTTTGCGACGACTCACTGGAGTGTTCTGTGTCAGGTGGGTCAGGAAGATTCGTCTCTATCAATGAAGGCTTTGGAGACTCTATGCTGCCAGTACTGGTATCCAGTTTATGTTTTCGTACGAAGCAGAGGGTATGGAGAACACGATGTGGAGGATCTGACTCAGGGATTCTTTGCCAACTTGCTTAGACGAGATGATTTTGCCGGATTGAGTCGACCCAATGGAAAATTCCGGGCTTTTCTACTCGCTTCAGTTAAAAACTTTCTATCCAACGAACGAGACAAGGCGACTGGTTTGAAACGCGGAGGAGGGCAATCAGTAGTGCCCCTCGACAACGAGTGGGCGTCCAGGCAATTTAACTCTCAGCAGATTGAAACCCTTTCACCGGATCGACAATTTGATCGGAGTTGGGCCATGGAATTACTTCGGCTGGTACTGGCAAAGTTAAAGGAGGATTATGAAAACCGGAAACAAGGGGGATTGTTTGACCAGTTGAAATTTTCACTTCAGGGAGACCGGTCAGAAAAGACTTACCGGGTAATGGCGAATGATTTGGGCCTTTCAGAATCCGGTGTCAAAGTCTGTATTCATCGCCTCCGTGAAAAATACCGAAAGATGTTAAAGGAAGCTATTTCACAAACCACCGCGACGGTAAGCGATACCGAAAGTGAAATTCAGGAATTGATGCAGATCTTGCGGTGAGCGTCCGACTTGAAGATAACTCCTGAAATAATGTAACCTTTTATTGGAGTTGCTTCTGATACGGGTGATGAAGACAGAAATCATTGATCCGACGGTTAGCATGAATGAACCAGATATATGTCCTGAATGTGGTGTGGAGGTGCCCCGAAGCGCTGCGGAAGGGTTGTGTCCTGAATCCCTCCTCAAGCTCACTCATGGAAAACAGATATCCGATGCTTTGTTCAGTCCTGACGGAAAGCAAGTTCTCCTGACTTCCCTTGACAATTCGGCTATGCTTTTCGATTCCCTCGATGGTAAATTGCTTCACACACTGAGTGGGCATACTGCGGGAATCGAGTCCGCAGCATTCAGTCCCGATAGTAAGAAAATTCTAACGGCCTCAACGGGGAATTCCTATAGGATCAGCCTCACTCCGAATGGAGGAGGCGGTTCGGTGGGGTCCAGTCATGAATCTCTCATTGTCCGTATTTGGGAAGTAAAATCGGGAAGAATGGTGCTCGGATTGGAAAACCAGGCTGGGTCGGTTTTCGAGAAGCTGATTGGAATTGGGGCAAGCAATAGTCAATGCAATGCATGGTTTAGTTCGGACGGAAAAAAAATAGTGACGGCTTCTGCTGAGTTACAGAACACGGCGATTTGGGATGCCGAATCAGGTGAGGTTATTGCCGTACTGAAAGGTCATCAGCACTGCGTGAACTGGGCGGCTTTCAGTCCTGACGGATCACAGGTCGTTACAGCATCTCTGCAGATGCCACCGCCCGCGTCTATGATGCTGAGTCCGGCAGGCAGACCGTCTTGCTGAGTGCTCATGAAGCTCCTGTTCTTTATGCAGAATTCGATCCGAGTGGACGAAAGATAGTCACCGCATCCGGGGACTTTACGGCACGTATTTGGGATTCGGGAACGGGAAAAGGATGGGCACTGTTGAAAGGGCATGTTGGCAAAGTGTATCGGGCGCGATTCAGTTCCGATGGTTTCCGAGTTGTGACCGCCTCAGAAGACCATACGGCGAGGATTTGGGAGGCTGCCACCATGGCTCAGTTATCCGTTGAACTGAAAGGGCACACAGGGTATGTCAAAGGTATTAAGTTCAGTCCCGACAGTCAAAAGGTCGTTACCTGGTCAAGGGACAAGACTTCAAGAATCTGGTCTGTCGATTCCGGGAAAATGACGCATACCTTGACGTCTTATCCAGAAATTTCCGATCAGGAGCTTCGGGCTGATTTTATCGACGAGGTCCAGGAAGCGGTTTTCACCCCCGACGGGAATCAAGTTCTGATCGCCTCTATTGACATAAAAGGATCAGTGATGTCTACGGGGGTGACCGGGAGTGGCAATAAAATAGTTCAGGAATATAAATTTCGACCCACTCGGCTTTGGGATACTCAAAATGGAAAACACCTGCAAGCGTATCCATTGAAGACGGGAGGCGCTTATAGTGCCGATGTCAGTCCAGATGGTCGTTTTGCTGTGATCACTTCCAGCGGGAAGATTCGAGAGTCGGTTAAACTGACAGGAATGATGCGCTCTGGTTGGCATGGCAGTTCCCAAGATCATAGTGATCAAAGCGCGGCTGTTTTGGTTGATTTATCATCTGGAAAAGAATTGGCCACGCTCGGAGGGCATCATGGAATCATCTATGATGCTTGTTTTAGCCCGGATGGTTTATTGATTGTTACAGGCGACTGGAGGGGGGGGGTATATTTGGGATGCCAAGACGGGTCGGGAAATCCGGAAATTGGAAGATTGTCATGGGACGATGCATTTGGAGTTTACTCCCGATGGAAAACAAATAATGGCTATTTTTGGTGATGTTGGATTCTGGTCGGTGGAAACTGGACGTCTCCTGTTTCGATTGGAACCGGAAGGAGCGAAGCGCAGTCTTAGCTTTGCCCGACTCAGTCCGGATGCAAGTCATATTCTATGCCTGAACAGTAGTGGAGAGGCGTTTCTGTTCGTCGCAAAAGCAGAAGGGAGTTACCTGAAACTTGATCATCATACTCGAAAGGTCACCCATGGTTCCTTCAGTCCGGATGGAAGCTTTGTGCTTCTTGGCTCTGAAGACCGAACTGCTTCCGTCTGGAAGGTGTCGGATGGTTCACTGATTCAAGTGCTGACTGGACACAAGGGCGAAATCAATCAGACGGCGTTCAGTCCGGACGGGAACTGGATGGCTACAGTCTCTGATGACTATACCACCCGCTTGTGGCCGGTAAAAGCACTGAAACGGTAGATGGGGATTTCTGAATGGAAGTGTCACAGAAGACTTGAATCAGATCAAGAATCGGAAAGTCGTTCTGGTTATCCTGGTCAGTTTTAGTTAAGGTAGGACTCTTGTTTTTCAATGTTATCTGCAATTATTGACCATGAGTCATATCGATCCTTCTGAATCTAAATCCTCCGAATCGACCTCCGGAAACCGAAGGTCGGCATCAGGGTCCATCAGAAAGAAAAACTGGAGAATACGTATTCTGGTTGGAGTTGGATTGGTGTTTTTAATCGGGATTGGCTCCTTATTCATCGTAACGAGTCATACTTTCATCAACCGGTTTTTACTGCCAAATATTGGCGCAGTGCTGAATGTGGATATTTCAAGTGGCCCGATTGATGCCCGATCAATCGGGTTCATTGAGGTGCAGAATTTGGTTTTGGTGTCAGGGGAACAAGATCCATTGCTAAAAGTAAAATCACTTGCGGCCCATTACGATTTTTTCGAATGCCTCAAAGGAAATTTCAAGGTCAATGGTTTCACCCTGAATTCAGGGGAAATACGAGTGATCAGGAATGCGGATGGGACCACAAATTACGATTCGCTACTGGCCGCGTTGTTGAAAACCGAGGACAACTCTACCTCCAGTGAGATTCCTCAGATTCTTGTAAAGGACATCGAGTTCAAGCACTGTCGGCTTTATATTGAAGACAGGTTGGTTGAAGGTGGTAGCCGGATTTTGGAAATTTCGGAGCTTGATGTGCGCCTGGATCAACTCGGCAACAATCGTATCGGACGCTTGACGGTTGAAGCCCTTCTGAATTACGACAATCCCGATCCAGATCAAGAGAGTAGTCAGATGGATAGAATCAGCGCTGACATTTCGTCGACGCTCAGTTTGGGTTTGGCGGCAGACCTTATTCCCGAATCCATGGAGGGTAAGTCGACCCTTGTTTTTACGGAGGGGGCTGGGGTTTATCAACGACTTCAGGGTTTTTCGATGATGGCCGATGCGCGAATCAAGATGGGTGAATTATCCGAACTCATCTTCTATTTTGAGCAGGAAGGTAATCGGTTGGGAGAAATCCGAACTCAGGGAATGATTGATGCTTCAAACCTGGATGCAGATTTCAATCTTTCATTTCAAACCATTGGATCGGGGTTACTGGAAGCCCTCTTCAGTTCTTTAGAGTTCGATTTTGGTTCGACCGCACTCAATGGAAAGTGCCGACTTCACTGGAAGCATTCTCAATCTCTGCTTTCAATAGACGGGCAGGCCGCTGTTCGTGATTTCAGTGTTTCCCTTGATGTTGAAAAAACTCCGATGCTGAATCTCGATCTTCAGTATCAATTTGAAAGCGATTTCTTAAATGGGATTGCAACGGTTAAGGATCTGAAAATTAATGGACGACAAGATAATAGGGAATTGCTTGAATCCCGTCTTGATCAAGCCATGACCTTTTCGTGGAGTGGTAATGAGTCACTCTCAAAGGAGGCTTTATTTCATCTTAATTTAAATAAATTGAAGCTGGATGAGTGGGCTTTGTTGACCGGTGATCTTTATCCGGGAGGAGAACTGGATTTAGAACTTGAGATTCACTCAACTCCGGATGGGGAAAGTGTGCAGGTCGAATTGGAAGGATTGCTTCTCGATAATGGAAAACCATCCATTGATATGGTTGGATCGATTCAATACAATTTCCCCAAGTCGATCGTTGAAATACAGTCGGAGCTTAATCTGGAATTAAATCAATTGATTCCAGCCGAAGCTGGATTCGGTAAAACTTTAGCTCCCGTTTCTCTCGAACTGAATCTTTCGGTTGCCGTCGCCGAAAGGAATCTCAGGTTGCTGAAGTCGGATATGGTATTGGCCAATACGGATCGCGTTACCGACAACCGAATATCCATGACTGGAGATGCCAACTGGGACGAGGGATTAATCGGCACGTTTCAGCTTGAATCCTCCGGGTTGGATATTACGGAGTATGCGGATGTTTTCCTGGAATCTGGAGATGAAGGGGTTGGTCGAAATCCAGAGGACCGCAGTAACGAAGAACCGCCCCCGTTTCAACTGCCATTGAAGAAACTGGGGATCGACGTGGATTTCAAGAAGATTGTATTTCGCGATATATCTCTCGTTGAATTTCAGGTGAAATCCAGGATTGAATCCAGTCATGTTTACTTGGAACCTATTGAGTTTATTCTGGATGATTCGACGGTACACAGTCGCGCTGAGATCAATCTGTCGGTCCCGGGTTATGAATATGAATTTGATCTCAAAACGGATTCAATGCCGATTCGTGCAATTGTCGATTCCTTCTTTGAGCCCTATCACGGAAAGATCAAAGCCCGCATGAGCAGTGATATATCCATTCAAGGCAAAGGAGTTACCGGAGCCGGGCTGAGGAGAAGCCTGATAGGGAATATCGATGTTGTCATGACCAATGCCTCAGTCGAAATTGTATCGAAGACAAATCGACGAATCTTAACTTCAATTGCATATGGACTGGGAATGCCGGAAATTCTGAAGCCACCAATGAATTATGCGAATTCCAAAATCTCCATTGAAAACGGCAACATCAAGATCGATCATTTTCTGGTTCAAAGTCCTGCTTTCAGGGCCATTACCAGCGGGACGATTCCGATGAGCACGGTCTTTACAAATTCTCCGGTAAACCTTCCCATAAAATTCCTTCTTCCGAAACACCTTGCCGCCAAACTGAGTCCGACAGGATTGAAATCCAAAGAGGATTATGTGCCGTTGCCGGATTTTGCTGCCTTGGAGGGAACCATCGGTATGATCCAGACTAGACTTAACAAAGTCAAAATGGCTCAGATCAGCTTGGGAGTGATTGCCGGTCTTCCTGCCAATTTAGGAGGTCGTGCTTTGGGTAAGGCTGGGAATGCATCCCAAAAAGCGGCCCAACAACTGAATAAAGTCACTCAAGGAATCCTGAACGTTTTTCACAAAACAACAGATGGAGATACCAACGCCGTCGAAGAAGCCAAGCCGGGATTAAGGTTTCCCTTTAAGCTTCCATTCAAGAAAAAGGAATAGGAGCCATTATCTCGATGGTCCGTCTGCCCAGTCCTGTGAATAGTCACGTCCCCGAATGTAGTTCTTCTTGAGGACATATTCAACATGTCCGTCTACGAACAGAATCGGCTCACCTTCATCTCCATGCGGATCGAATGGATCCGGGAAGTTATTGAGGGCTCCAGGTCCCGAGTAGTCTGCTGACCGAATCAACCAGATATGTTCCGGGTGGGCCAGTTGTCCCTGCTTTCTATAGGAACGGGTCTTGTAAATGTAAGTCTGTACCGAGGACTGAGTTTTCAGGGTCTTGTTGTCGCCGAAATATCCCCAGGGTTCGTAACTGTGCCCCGGAACATAACCCTTTTTCGACGCCATCTTTTGGAGATCGGCAAGCTCCGGTTTTCCGGATGCCGTTCGATTCGCCGCGACGACCACTCCACGTTGGCTTGAATCGTTTCTGATGTAATTCTGCGTGGCGGGACAGGCATATACTTTCAAATTGTTGACATACTGGGGATAGAGCCAATTCAGATTGTCATCGCCAGCTGAAATGACACCGGTCAGGCGTCCGCGCCGATCGTCGTTGGCGTACATTAAACTCCCCAGTCCCATTTGCCTGAGGTTGCTTTTACAGGCTTCCACCTTGGTTCTCCGTTTCGCTCGCGACAGAGCCGGTAACAGCATGGATGCCAGAATGGCAATGATGCCGATTACCACTAGAAGTTCAATCAGGGTGAATCCTCTTTTTCCGATTTTAAAACGAATGTTGAACATTACAGCCCGGATTTATTCCAAAGAGGAATTCCCGTTTCACGAAGTTGGTTTTCGTAGAGTAGGTCAAACGGACGGGTGGGGGAGTTCGGCGTCTTTTCGTTGACCATGAGCGGTAACGTTTCCGTCCACCAGGTATCGTAGGCTTTACGCATCTTCGCGACCACTTCCGGATGATTGATAATGACATTGTGTTGTTCAAACGGATCAGCATTAATATCGTAAAGTTCTCGATTGTTCACCAAGCGGAATCGTTCGGTCCGGACGGCACAGGATTTATATTTAGACTTATCGGGATCAGTGCCTTTTTTCCAGCGACCCTGATGCACAAAGAGGAACCGATCCTCCCAGGAGGTGTCTGGGTTTTTCAGTAAGGGCAGCAGACTGCGTCCACGAATCTGATTGTCTTCCGGCAGAGCGGAATTAGCCAGTGCGGCAAAGGTTGGAAACAGATCGATGTGGGCCGTCAATGCGTCCATATCCTTGCCTTCAGGAAGGACGCCTTTCCATCGCCAGAATGACGGAACCCGGGTGCCCCCTTCGTAGGGCGATCCTTTGCCCGTTTTGAACCCGGAACTGTCGAGTGAAACTGTTTTGCCGTTTTTCTTTCCAGTACGTCCCGCCTGACCATTGTCGGTCATGAAGATCAGCAAGGTGGTTTCTTCCAGATCCCACTCCTTTAATTTGGATGTTAATCTTCCCATGTTGTCATCAATGTTCTCAATCATTCCCATTCGACCGGATGATTTTTCATCAAACCCAAGATTGAGGAATCTGTTTTTGTATTGATCCGGAGCGATCATCGGTCCGTGAGGTGCATTGGGGGTAATATAGACAAAGAAGGGTTGGTCAGAATTGTTTTTGCTCTTGATCCATCCGAGGGCGGCATCAAAAAATACATCCGTGCAGAATCCTTTTGTCTGGACGAATTTTCCGTTGTGGCGGATGGTATTGTCGAAATACCGGTTCTTCTGATTGGGGGGAGCGTCGCCACAACTGCAGGGGTAGGACTGCCCGATACCGCCGGCTCCATGAATGAAGGTTTCAGTAAACCCTCTATTGTGCGGTTGGTATGGTTCTTCATCTCCCAGATGCCATTTACCGAAAATCCCAGTAGCATAACCGGCATCTCGCAATGACTCGGCAAGCGTCGTCGCTTTCAGGGTCATGCGCTCTCTTTCTAGAATAGTGTGCGTCACTCCATTCTTAAATTCGTGCCTTCCCGTCATGATTGCCGATCGGGTTGGAGCACAGGTAGGGCTTACATGAAAATCCCGAAATCGGGTGCTGAGTGCGTGTAGTCGATCCAGATGCGGGGTTTTCAGGATTTTATTTCCGAGGCAGCTCAAGTCGCCTTTGCCCTGATCGTCGGTCATTACCAGGATAATATTGGGGCGACTGCCTTTCAGTTCGGATCCCTCAAGCAAAAGGCCTGGGGTGAGCAATGCCAGACTCGTAAGGAAGCAGCACAGATTCAGTTGTTTCATCATTACTTTGAAGTTTAGGATTCTATCTTCCACTAATTCTTCATCCAGGTCAAATCCTGCCATGGGGGGGTATCGTTATCGACAGCAGATCCTGTCGATGTTCTTCCTGTCCTGACGATCCGCGTAATTTGTTTTTCCAGTTCAGCGGCTTTCTGTGAATATTTATCGAGTAGGTTTTTTGATTCTCCCGGATCGGTATCCAGGTCATAAAGTTCTCTTGGGTTTCGGGTGGTTTCCATAATCAGTTTCCATGAACCATGTCGAATGGCAAAACGACCATTGGCACTGTGGTGAATCATTGGTTGTCTCTGGGGATTGTTTCGGTTACCCTTCAATACGGGATAAAAACTGATGCTGTCCTCTCCCGCGTTCGGTGGTAGAGGAATCTCCAGCATTTCTGCTAAAGTCGCGAGAAGGTCGGTCTGGCATACCGGGTGATTCCAGGTTCGCCCCGATTGAACCTGTGCCGGCCAGCGAAGAATGAAAGGCACCCGGTGTCCCCCTTCGTAGATTGACCGTTTGCCCTCCTTGAATCCACCGGCGCTTCGGTGACCATAGAGTTCAATTCGTTTTGCCCAAGTCCGTTCCGGTCCGTTGTCGCTACTGAAGAAAACCATCGTATTTTCGGAAAGATTCTCCTCATCCAGTGTTTTAAGAAGACGTCCGATATGCCAGTCGGTTTCCATCATGAAATCTCCATAAGCTCCTGCTTTGCTCCGGCCTCGAAAACGCTCAATCGGAATCACGGGTTTGTGTGGAGCCGTGTAGGGAAGGTAAAGAAAGAAGGGGTTGCCCTTGCGGGTTTCGGTTGATTTCGATTGAATCCACTCGATGGCTTGGTCCGTAAATCGGGTCAAACATTCACTGTCGATAAAATCCGCTGCTATCTCCAATTTGTTCTGTCCGCTGAAAACATTTTTATACGGCGGCATGATCCGATAATCTGAGATCGCGAATCGGTTCGGTTTCTTGCTGGTGTAAAGCGTAGGCGGGACGGCTGCATAGCGTCCATTGAACCATGCAAGGACTCCATAGTTCATGGATGCGGGGATGCCCCAGAAGAAGTCGAAGCCTTTATCCAAAGGCATGTCCAGAACCGGTTTTGTCCAGTCTCTTTTTTTGATGTCACCGGGAAAATCCATTCCCAAGTGCCATTTACCCACCATGGCTGTCTGGTAACCCTGGCTCTTCAGCAACGAAGCGATTGTCATGCGTTCATTCGGGATCAGGCATTTTCGTTCGGCGCTAAAAACGCCTCGTTTTAATTCGGTGCGCCAACTGTAGCGACCTGTCAGTAAGCCGTATCGGGAGGGGGTGCATACCGTATCCGAGCTATGTCCATCTGTGAACAGGATGCCTTCCGACGCCAACCGATCAATATTCGGAGTCAGGAATCTGCTTTCTGGATTGTAACAACCGGCGTCACCGTATCCCTGATCATCGGTATAAATGATGATGATATTCGGCTTATTCTCGATTGCCTGTATGTTCCATAAAGTCGCCATGAGCGTCCCAATGATTCGGTAATTACATTTCATCGCTTATTTTTTCGAATAACTATAATAATGGAAACTATGTGGATTTCAGGGCACCCGAACCCACTTTCTCATACCATTCCATGAATGTTGAGGCGGAAGCTAAGGCATTTGAAAGCGGGATGCCCCCGATGGCTTCGATTCGTCGATAATCGCATTCTTCAAAAACTCGGACGATTACCGGGACTCCTTTGGCAAATCGGATCACTTTTTCTGCGTCTCGAATTCTTGGAAGAGAACAAAGAATCAACGAGGCATGATCGGCAGACGCCAATTCCAGAACTTTTTCATCGCCACCGTCACCTCGAATTGTTGAGATACCTGCGCGTTCTAATTGAGCGACCACCAAGGGATCATCGTCGATTACCAATATTTGGTGACCTTTCGCCTTGAGAGGTTTCAGGACCCACATGCCTTTGGCTCCCAGGCCCAGAACCAGAATATGGTCTTTGCCGAGGAATACTTCACCCGGCTTGATTCGTTTGCGAATTCGATGAAACTGTAGAATCCGACCCACCACTTGATCTCTTGCCAAGAAGGGAGTGAGCATCATTGTCACCACACAAATAAATACCATGATGGAATACACCTCTTCAGATATGTGACCGAGGTGCATACCCGTTATACCGAGAATTAAGGAAAACTCACTGGTCTGCGCCAGAAGCAATCCACTCTCGATGGAGGAACGGGCGTTGAGGCCGCATTTTTCAGAAACAATGGTTACCAAAGGGGGAGTAATGATGAGGACCGTAAGAGTCAGAATCAGAGCCTTGCCAAGAAAATCCCAACCGGGAATAATGATGGTGGCTCCCAATGTAGTGAAGAAAAATGCCAGAAAGAAATCCGAAATTGAATTCATGACACTTCTAACCACTTCATTGACCGGGAAGGAAGACAGAGAAAAACCAGCCATGAACACTCCGGCAATATGTGGTAATTCCAAAAAATTGCTGAGACCGGCAAATGCAAAAAGCACTGAGATCATTACCATCAAAAGAGATTCCTCATCCAATCGGGGGGGGGTCCCCGCAGGGATTTCCAATCGTTTCTGTTTGCGCTTTGCCTTGAGGATGAACCAAGGCATGAACCACTGACGGATGATGAGTGCCAAACCAAAGAGAAGAGAAGTTTTGATGACACCTCCGATGATTGACAAGGGCCCGTGAACCAATTCCGAAATGACGACGATTCCCAGGATCATCAACAGATCCTGAACCAACAGGACGCCGGTGACTAATCTTCCGAAGGACTCGAAAATCCGTAGCCATTGTTGTAGTTGTTGTAAAACGACCAGAGTCGAACTGGTCGATAAGGCCATTCCGAAATAGATTGAAACCAAGTGATCGAAGCCGAGGAGTCTGGCCACAGAAAATCCGACTCCACCGGCGACAGTGAACTGAACCAGACCCACCAGGAAGACAGCTTTCCTCTGATGAATGAAACGAGAAGGACTGAGTTCGATCCCGGCAGTGAACACCAGGACGTTCAAGCCGAATTGGAAAGTATTGTCCCGGAAATCACCCGGGATTCCAGCTGGATGAACCAATCCGGTAACCGTCAATCCCACCCCCATTGCCATAAGCATTGGAATGACCGGTAACTTGGCTATCCTGGACAGGGCATTTGCCATCGCCGCAGCTATGAGAATGATGGTGAATTCCGTCATCAGTCCAGAAACCCCATGGCTTTTAACTTCTTGTTCTGAAATTTGATCCCATCCGCTTTGGGAATCATGAGATAAGTCGGGTCCATCAGCAGGAGATTATCCACTACAGACAGGTCGACCGTGTTTACGGCACACGGGATTCCGAGGCAACGGCAACGGTAGGCAAGCAACTCATTGACGCTTTCGATTTGAAGTGCCGTGACCAATAGTTTGGCCCGTCTAAATCCAGCTTCTTCCAGTAACGCCAGGGACTGCACATCTCCCATTATGGTTGCCGTCGGCAAGGTGTTCAGCTTTCTCAGGTCCGTATCGATCGCCAGAACAGTCTCCCCCTTGTCGTGGAGACGCAGGGCGATTTCCTTGCCGAGAGTGTTCATCCCGACCACAACGACGTGGTCGGAGAATGGTACCGTGACGCAGGATTTTTCCTCTCGCTTCGAAATATTTAAGAAACTCAGCCATTTTCCATTCTGAACGAACCGAAATATCCGATGGTTGTAGATAATACCGAAGGCCGACGTGGAAAATGAGATCACGCCGATGATTCCGACGAGAGATAAAATTGTATGGTCGATCAGCTCGTAGGAAAACCCTATACCCAATACGATGAACGAGAATTCACTGATCTGCGACAGGGTGAGGCCGGCGAGAAATGTGGTGCGTTCTCCATAACCAAAACGTGACACAAAAAACATAATTATCAACGGTTTGATCAGCATGACAAAGCAGATCATTACGGCCGATGGAAGCAACAGGGTTCTGATTTCTCCGAATTCCATTTTAGCTCCAAGGGATACAAAGAAAACAGCAATGAACAGATTCATTAACGGGTTGACCCTTCGAGTCAGCTCGTGGTTGTAGGGAAGTTGAGCCAAGCTCATTCCGGCTAGAAACGCCCCGGTTTCATGCGATAAATGAAATAAGTGTGCCGTCTGGACCATGACGAAGCACCAGCAAAGACTCCATATGAACAGCATTTTCTGGCTTTGAGCAGCCCATGCAAAAGGACGGGGAAGGATCCATTTCGATGCAGCCAATGACAGGATTAACAGGAGCATCATACCCCCAAAGGCCTGAATCAGATTGCGAATTAGAGTGGTTGTCTCGATGGATTCTACGCCTTCCAGACCGTTTAGAAAGGTTAGGAGGATAATAACCGTCAAGTCCTGGACTAGAAGAATCCCAATGGCGATACGGCCGTATACCGTATTGAATTCACTCTTTTCTCCCAGGAGTTTGACAGCGATGACGGTGCTGCTGAAGGTCAGCGCTGCCGCTAGAAATGCACATTCTATCGCTCCGAATCCCAGGAGGTAAGCAAGCCCATACCCCCCCATTGCCGTCACTAGGACCTGTCCAGTCCCTGCCAGCAAGGCGACCTTTCCGACCTCCCTGATCTTTTCAAAGCGCAGTTCGAGCCCTACCAGAAACAACAGAAATATTATCCCCAAATCTGTGATGTTGCGGATAGAGTTCCCGATTTCGATCAACTGGGTCAATGGGCCCAGGAAGAGACCGGCTGCCAAATAGGCGACGATGGCCGGCATCCGGATTATGCGTGCCACCAGAGCAAAAACGGTGGCAGCAATGATGATGATTCCCAGACTTCTTATGAAAGTTTCGTCGATCATGAATTCCGTTCCTCAAGCATTGCGCTTGAACGGAGGCAATACAAGAAACGAAAACTTCAATGATCCTCAAGATAATGTTTCCTGATTTCAGAAGTCAGAAAATCAAAGGAGTCCTGAATCGAATCGCTGATTTGAAACAGTTTCAAGTCTTCAGGGCTGATGACACCCCATTTGACCATGGCATCAAAATCAATCAATTCTTTCCAGTATTCAGAGCCATAGAGGATGATGGGTACCGGCTTTTTTGATTTTTTGGTTTGAATCAAGGTCAGCAACTCGAAGAATTCATCCATGGTGCCGAATCCGCCGGGGCAGACCACGATGGCTTTTGCCAGATAGAAGAACCAGAATTTTCTGATGAAGAAATAGTGGAATTCGAATGCCAGTTCACGGGTTTGAAAGGGATTTGCGCTTTGCTCGAAGGGTAGGCTGATGTTCAAGCCCACGGATATTCCATCGGCATCTGAGGCACCGCGATTGGCGGCCTCCATGATGCCCGGGCCTCCGCCTGAACAGACATAAAACCGTTTTGCATCATCGGCGATTTCCTCCTTGGACCAGTGGGTTAAGCGGGAAGCCAGGGTTCGGGTGTCTTCGTAATACCGAGACATCTTCACCATGCGCTCGGCATGGGCAATGGCTTCGGTATCCTTCGGGGCTTTCTTTTTCAATTCGGCGAGCTGCAATTCCGCTTTATCCTTCGGAAGGGTTCGCGCGGAACCGAAGAAAACGATGGTGTGCTCTATTTGATATCGACTTAGCCGGTCTTCCGGTTCCAGGAATTCCGCCAGGATTCGAATGGGCCTGGCAGCTGGGCTGTTCAGAAATCGATGATCTTTATAGGCTTTTTCCGGGTTCGGATTGTCCATACGTTTATTGCTTAATTTCGCTGAGTGAGGGGTGGCGCGCTTGGATGATTCGGTCGTCTTCTTTAGGATTCAGTTGGCTCGAGATTCCATCCGGCCAGACAATTTGAATGCTCTCTATGGGAGCGGATCGGTGACCCAAGAATAAGGCGCTGGTAGATTGAGAAAGATAGCCACTTCCGGCGTAACTCTCGGCAGCCTGAATGGCGCCGTCCCGGTAATGAACACGAACCATGGTGCCGATGCCAGATGGATTTCCGGTCGGCCCTGTCAGCTTTACCATCAAGGGACGATTCTCTGGTTTGCCCCGATTCTGAAAAGCCAGGAGTCGGTCGTTGTTTTGGGTGACTGTCAGATCCGGCCAACCGTCATCGTTGAGATCGCATAATGCCAGTCCCTTGGCGTCTCCATCGATTATCAGTCCTGTTTTTTTCGGTGCTTTGAGTTGAAGGTTGCCGTCAGAATCGTAGATGGCTGTAAAGCCGATGCCACCCCGCCATAGGCCCGTTTCGGGTTCGCGGGTGTAGAGATTCTGAACTGCGTGAATCTCAATTTGTCCGTCACCATCTAGATCGGCGCTTATGACGCCGTAGCCGGGTGATGCCTGGGCCAGTCGGGGCAAAGATTTCCAGCTGAACTTGGCGTGTCCGTCATTGATTAACAACCCTGATTCCAAGTGAGTCACCTTTAGTTCTAAAGCCGTGTTCAGGGATTGGGGTGAGTAAATCTGAGACAACAGAGAGGAGGCAAATCCCCGATAGGTCGGGAACTTGGTTCTGATCCCAGGCATAGCGTTGGCGCTGCAACTGCGTCCGCGCACGGGAAGCAGACCCAGATCGCTCATTTTGGCTTCAACCAGATTCAGGGCGCCTTGGTTAGACACGTCCCCATAGTAAAGGAGTAGAGGTTTTTTCTGACTTGGGGAGCCATACTTAGTGTTCTGTCCGGTGTTCATAACCACGTAATCCATATCGCCATCCTGATCGATGTCTGTCCCCGTGATCCCACTCCACCATCCCAGCCGATCACTCAAACCGCTCTCTTCGGTTGTCTCCACCATTTGGTTTCCCTGATTCAGGAAAATTTTGACTGGACCCCATTCAAGGGTCAGAAACAGATCGAGTAGACCGTCCTGATTGGCATCTGACCAGAGGGCGGCCGTCACCATTCCGACAGTTCGCAAACCGGCCGCGAATGTATCCGTGATATCCACGAACTTTCCGTTGTCATTTCGAAGTAAGCGACTCCGAGCGGTCGTTGGGTATTTGCCGGGATAGGCTCGTGATCCAATAAATAAATCCAGATCACCGTCACGGTCCAGATCGCCCGCCACTGCCGTACCGCTTGATTGGAGGGACACTGGTAAGATCTTGTTATCTGCCCGTGAAAACCGTCCATGGCCTGAGTTGATGTAAATGCGATCCTGCAACCATTTGGATCGCAGTGGATACTCGACGCTGCCGCTGGAAACAAATAGATCGAAATCTCCATCCCGGTCAATATCCAGCCACAACGGGGCCATGTCTTCATATTCCTTGTCTTGTCGGAAAAGTTCACCTGTGTGTTGGCTCAGCGTGAATTTTCCAGAGGTGTTTCGGATAAAAAGTTGACCTGCCTGTCCGGCTGCTCCCCCCACATATAGGTCTTCATCTCCATCCCCGTCGGCGTCGCCCCAGGCGAGTCCCGGTCCCAGTTGAGATAGTTTACCCGGTAATAGAGGTTGAAGGCTGTAGTCATTAAACACTCGCTCCCGGTGGCTGAAGGTTAAACCCGTTTCCATGGAAACTTCTCGAAAAAGAGGGTCGGAGTCGCCGTGGTTGTCGGCCACTGAGGGCGTTTTATGGGTGAGTTCGGTAATGGTATAATGACGATTGGCGGGTAGATTTTCCCATATCTGTTGACGTCCTCCGGGCCACATGACCCTTAACTCCTGGATCGTTTCGGCATCGCCCAGACCGAAGTGAATCATGGGCAAGTTGCATGATAAAAACCCCTTCATGGGATTCATCAACCGAACCTGCTGCCCCTTTCGAGTTTTCAGGTGAATGGTGGCGCCAAGTCCATATCGATTGCTCTTCGTTCCTCGTAGTTGAATGGTCACCCGGTGCCCGTGTTCTTCCAGGTTGCGGTAAACTGAAATCCCTTCATTCAGATTTGCCACGACAAGATCCAGATCTCCGTCACCGTCCAGATCTCCATGGGCTGCGGCGAAACTCATGCCGGTATGGTTCAAGCCCCAGTCCTCGCTGACGTCTTTAAATTGAAGATCATGCCGATTCTGGAAAACCAGGTTCTGCTCCTTCAATTCCGGTTTGTCTTTCCAAATATCCCATTCTGTCCGACCGATCAGCATCTGCGATGTCACCGGCGCATCAGCGTCGGTCATCATCCGTGCCGCCCCGTTCGATACAAAAATATCTGTCCAACCGTCGTTGTCCCAATCGGCCATTTTGACCGTCCATGACCAATCGGTCTGAGCCAAGTTACAAAGAAACCCGACCTCCATGAAACGGTCGGTGCCCGTGTTCAGATAAAGGATGTTTCTCATGGTTTGGCGAGGCCAGGCGTTTTCCAGAAACCATCGTCGATCTCCCATGTCACCCATGGTCACCTTGGATTTGAAATGAGTTGTTGCGGCCATATCCACACTGATGAAATCCAGAAGCCCGTCATTGTTGATGTCGCCGCAATCCGCCCCCATTGAAAACATACTGGTGTAGGGCATGGTTTCGGCAATGACATCGGTGAAGGTGCCATCACCATTGTTACGGTAAAGGTGATCGGGATCGACGTAGTCGTTGCTCACATAGAGGTCGATCAAGCCATCCGTGTTGAAGTCCCACCAAGTGGCTGACAAGCCATGGCCTCTTTCGTGAATACCGGCTTGCTGGCTGATATCGGTGAAGGTGCCGTCGCCATTATTGCGGTATAAATAATCGGCTCGACCGGCATTATCGATGGTGAAGTGTTCAGGGCCGGTTTGGAGAAGCGCATAATACTTCTCATAATCCGGAAGGATATATGGCTCGCCGTTCCGGTAGTCGACGGGCGGTTCGCCCGGTCTGCCGCCGTGGCGATAATAACGGTTGGTCAGTAGAAATAGGTCCAGGTCACCATCATTGTCCAAGTCGGCAAACGCCGGCATGAGCGACGCGTCGATGGTATTCAACCCGTAGGCTTGTGCAGATTCGATGAAGCGCCGGCCCTGGTCTTCGTTGATGAAGAGTTGATTGGGAGAATCGTAATTGCAGACATAAATGTCCAGATCCCCATCATTGTCGATATCGATCATGGCCGCCCCGGCGCCCCATCGATTCTGTTCCTGATCTCCAAGGCGATCGGACCTGTCCTCGAAACGAAATGACTCCTTCTGGAAATAAAGGCGATTCTTATCCATACCGCTGACCAGAAATAAATCGGGCTGATGGTCGTTGTTGAGGTCACCCATGCAGATTCCACCGCAGGCGAATCCCGATGTGTTCAGCAAGGAGAAAGGATGATCCATCTCGATTCGGTTGATGAAATTGATTCCTGTGTGGTTGGTAGGCAATCGTTCGAAAAGGGTGGTATTGGGTGTTCGAAAATCCCTGTTGAGAAATTCACGGTGGGTGATTTGTTCAGAGGTCTGTTGATCTTCCCGGGGTGTGGCATCCGCTACGGCTATCCGGATGAACACAGACAGGAGGCAACAAGGAGTCAGAACACAGAATGAAAATGAATTACGCAATTTCATTATTCCTATTGCATAATGGGACTGAAAGCAATGGAAGTTTCCATCCAGGATCCGCAACTGCAGCCTCCTCCGGCTTCAGGGGAGAGGAGCAGGCCGTCTGCCGGTATGGTACTCAACCAACAATCCGGGCGCAATCGGTTCCAGCTGGTTGTATTACCGCTGTTCCTGTCCCATACGGTTACGTTGCCTGCCCTGAAGAAGAGCGCCTGGTCGGTGGCAGCATAGGTGCCGCAACCTCCACCAGGCATCGGTATATCCAGAAATTTCCCCGTAATCAGATCGACGGCCTTCGGTCGGACATAAATAGTCTGCCCCACAATGGCGGGTCTGGCCATGTGCGCGCCATGGTTATCCTTGGTCCAGGGGAAACTCTGAACCCAATCGGGTTTGCCATTGTTTCCGTCAAAAGTGTAGAGATTATACTGCTTTTTTCCCGAGGAGAGCAGCACTAGTTTTTCACTGCCGTAAGCCAGATAGAAAACAACAATTCCCTGCTCCGGATGGATCGGTTTTTCCCATTTTTTGTTTCCACTCTCCCGATCGATCGCCACCAGAAACAGATTCTTCCATAACTCAGGAATACCGATACGTCCCGAAGGATGTTCTTTGACCTTTGGATGTCTGCATTCCACGAAATAGATCATGGAATCTCCACCTGTAATGGTTGCATTCAGGATGATTCCATCCTGATAGTTCCATTTTCGGGTTGCGTCCGATGAATCGATCGCAAACAAGTTCTGGCTGCAGGCTTTATCGGTTGCCGGCCCGCTGGTGGCGTCATACCATCCCGCATTCGAACCTCCCCAGTACTCCGTAAAGGCGGTGCCTTTTTTTACAGAGCTCCCGATGATCAGGTCGTTCTGAACAGAAATGTAACCCCAGTCCATTGGTTCTGTATTTCCTTCAGCGGGGACGGTCGGAATGGTGTTGAGGATTCGTCCGGTTTGTCCATCGAATTTCCAGCATTCGTTTTTTATGGCCGCATAAAGGTTGGCATCATCTGCACACCAATTACTGCTGTCTCGAGGCATATTGAATCGTTGAAGTGGCGGGATTTCTTTCGACCATAAAACCGTGCCATTGTAGGTATCCAGACTGATGATTCGCTGAAGGCCTTGAACATAAAGCCGACCGTTGGCAACCAGTGGGGACGGTTTGCGACCATTGCGGTCCGGTTGAGCACGAGGACCGGGACGGCCGATCCATTGCACTTGGAAATCCGTTGCTGCTGAGGCTCCCTGGAGGGATTCTCCCGCGTAAGCGGCATTGGCCGGAGTCCCATACTGGTGGGTCCAGTTTCCGATTCCTTTTTTTGCATTCTTCTGGAAACCGGTCCATGATTCGGTTGCCTCCAAAAAAACGAGGTCTGCTGAGGTTTGCAAAACGACTGGTTGTTTTCTCGATTTCTGAAGTAACAGTTTTCCGCTTCCCGGTTTCAAATATTCGGCGAATGAATTCAAGTCCTTGGAGACTTGCGGATTCGTTACAACGATGAGGTTTGCACACTGTTGAATATAGGGAATCTCTCCGTTTTCAAAATAGTAGAAAGAAGTTTTGTTTCCATAGATACCGGCTTTTGCCAGGCGCTTTCTGCCCTGAGTCACCTTGGTTTTGTCCGTATCAATGCCGATGACCTGTAACTCACTACGGCGGGCCAGTTCATAGGCCAGTCGCCCATTCTGAACCCCAATGAGTAGGCAGATGCCCTTTCTGGTTTCAGACAGATTCAGAATCTCATCTGCGACATCGACATAAGGATTCTGTAGTGTAGCTGAAAAATAATCACTTTCATTGAATTGTGGGTTTTTTGCGGTGAAATTGAAGAAAGTATCACATTCGAATGCCTTGGTTTTCCCTTCGGCAGATCCTTCAGTCACATGAATAACATAATGATAAATCCTGTTGTGGTGGAGTCCCGTCAGTTTCACGGTATGTTCCGTAGTCGGTGAGGAATCGGAAATTTCTTTTTCATGAATTGAATCCAGGCTGTAGCTGAGGTGAGTCGGAACGGGGTGATACGTTTTCCAAGTAACTATCGCCGTGCCGGGCGAAGTGAATTCGAGGATGGGTCCCGCTGCCAAGGAGATGGGAACCGTTTTTACAGGGATGTTAAAATGATAATCTTCGGAATGATCGGCAATTTCATCTGCATTGAGCAGACGGTCATAGAGTCTGATTTCTCGCAGCATGCCCTTCATAGGGTAGCGCTCATTTTCATCATGATAGGCGCCGATTTCATAAAAAGTTTTTTCCGGATAGTGGATATCCCCCTGTTGATTCTTTGAAGATGCGCTCAACTTGCCATTGACGTAGACTTTCATTTCCTTTCCGTCGTAGGTTCCGGCAAGGTGATACCATTGCTCCGTTTCAAACTTTGTCGATGATTTGAGGTAGGTCATTCCTCCTTGATTTTGTTCGCCTTTTACTGCCAGACAAAACTGTGAATCCGAAAAGCCCAACAGCCAACCTCTCTCAAAGTTTCCATTGTCCTGGATGACACCAATGATACCTCCCCAAGTTTGGGTGCGATCCACCCGAACCCATGATTCGACCGAAAACACCTGCTGCGGCAATTGGGCTTTCTGAATCTGATCGGTGATAGGCAATTGGGAGTCTCCATCCAGTTC
>DUCD01000093.1:30046-31844 GCA_012959985.1 Verrucomicrobiales bacterium
AGATTTCCAATGGTGAAACCTTCCATGGTATCTTTTTGAAATACCCAGCGGCTGAGCAAACCCTCATCGTGGAAATGGGGGACCGGAGCGAATTCGCCGTCAACAGAAGAGGGGGTCTGTGTGATATTTGTTCCGGATTCGATCGGCTTGGGTGAGGTTGGATTCAGGGCGGGACGAAAGCATTTTATGACTCCGGTGTCGGTGCTGGCAAAAAGGCCTCCGTTGGCAATAGCCATGCCGAAAACTTTTCCTTCCAGCGTTTCTGTCCAGAGTTCGACACCGTCGGTTTTGCGATAAGCTGAAATGGCGTCTTTTCTGCCCACAAATACGCAGTCAGGAGAGATGATGATACTGTAGGAATCGTCTGTAGGGATCTTCCAGTGTGTTTTTCTTGAATTTCTATCTACTGAAAGCACGGAGGATTTCATAATCAGGAAGGCGGTCGTGCCATCGACTACCATGGCAGTGCCACCTTTGAATGAGGCGAATTCTGTCCGCGTCTTTGCATTGCTGGCGGTGACCCAACCGGTTTTGTTTCCGGGGCCATGCATCACCTGAGCTTCAGGCGTCAAGAGAACAAAGCATCCGCCGCCTCCTTTCAACGTCCCGAGTTTTCGTCCGTCCGATTTTTGAAAAATTACCGGGGCAATTCTACCCTGAGGCGCGATCAGGCGTTCAGAGGAAGCCAGTAAGTTTCCTTCTATAGTGACATTGTTCAGTCGTCGAAGGTAGTGTGTTTTCGAATTTCTTTTCCCGGTTTCCGGGTCCACAGCACATAGGTAGGACTGATTCCATGGCAGCATTCCCATGGAGAAATAGGCAACGCCCTGATCGATGAGGACTCCCGATCGGCAGGGATAAAGGGAAATCATTCTTCCGTTATGGGGGATTCGATGAGTCTCCGGAAGTGGATTGAATTTCCAGATCAATTGTCCTGTCTCGGCTTCAAGGCAATAGGCGTAACCGTCGTCGGATCCGAAATAGACTTTTCCCTTGTAATATGTCGGAGCGATCCGGACGGGAGCATCCGTGAAAAACTGCCATTTTTCTTTTCCGGTTCGGGTATCGAGACAATGAACCGAATCATCGACACTGGATCCGAAATAGAGTGAAGTCCCGACGGCAATGACATGAAATACAGGGTCGTAATTTCTCATGGAACTCAGGTCTCTTAGTCCGGCATAGGCATCCCATTTTGCCGGACCTGCCCAGGCGGGCTGGGGTGGAACGGTCGATTTATATTCCCATACCGCAACCAGACTCTCTACTGGCAGGGATTCTGAGCTGCGGGCACTTCGGAAAGAATCATGGTTGAAGGTCGGCCAGTCATCGGCTGCTGCATTAAGGAGCATGATGATGGAAAAAACCCACCATCCTGAAAAGGATCCGAAAGGTTGCCGTTTTTCAACCTTCAAATATTTCCCCGTTGATTTCTGATCGTTTTGCGGCTTAGAGGTTCTCATGCAATCTATTTATAAGATATTATGCTAATAATGAGGATTTTGAATGATTTACATTTTTTGCGCCAGCTTTTTGGCTGACGTGTTGGTTTATTCCGGTTACTCTCCCGTCCGTCGCATGATGCAATTGGATCATTCATGGGAAGCTTTACTGAATCCGGGTAAAACCGATGAATATTTCAGTTCCGATTTTCAGTATCCGTTTGAAGTGGGTGACGCTACTTTGAGTATGGTCAATGCTTGGTGGTTGTCGGAATTTTCCCGCCTCATCTACCGCAAGGGTTCCGATGAAGGAAATCGGGATCCGGGTGATAAGGATCGACCGTATTTTTTGGCGG
>DUCD01000093.1:31854-35336 GCA_012959985.1 Verrucomicrobiales bacterium
CCCGACGAGCCGACTGAGGTTGAGACCAGCAAGGCGTGGAACCGGCTATGGAGCTGCTGCCCGCCAAGCTTCGGGATCATAAGGTCGAAGTCGAGGTATTTCTGGAAAAAGCCGGATGTCCAGTGTTCTCTGATCGAGCCGGATCAAACAAATCCTGAACAGCCTCCATTCTATGTTCTGGTGTTTCGAGGCACGAATGAGCCGACCGACTGGATTACCAATTTCAATGCCTTTTTGAAACCTTGGAAGTCCGGCGGTTTGGTGCACGAGGGATTCATGAATGCCTTTCTGCAGATCTGGCCGGATATCGAGGAGGTTATCCGTGGGGTGGACCATCCGATATATTATACCGGCCACAGCCTTGGAGCCGCTCTGGCGACTTTGGCCGCGTCGAGCTTGCCTCCGAATGTTCTTTATACCTTCGGGTCGCCTAGAGTCGGCAACCGGCAATTTGTTGAAACCATGGCAGACTTACCGGTTTTCAGGTTTGTGAATGATCACGATGTTGTCCCGACGGTTCCTCCATCCATGGCAATGTGCCCCTTCGTTCATGTGGGAAAACCCTACCGACTCGCAAATGATGTGCATCTGGAAATTGGGAACGGTGAGGTAGGCAATCGAGAGCAACCATTGGAAACTGAGCTCGATTCCACTACTTTGATGGAAAAGATGCTCAATCCGCCGGGGATTCTGGCGGATCATGCACCGGTTAATTATGTGGCGAGAATCGAAAGGGTATTGAAGAATATTAAGGCACGGGTTTCCACAGGCTTCTGAATTCTCCTGCATCAAAATAGGATCCACCGCAATTCATGCAGCAATCGAAAGAGACGCGCCGTCTGCCGCTGCTGACCATCGTTGTCATTTGCTCGCTGCATCGTGGGCACTTTACGTTTTCGGCGTCGTCATTCTTTTCCCCTACCTTCGAATCGCCTATATCGATGGCTTCTGACCCCTTCATTTTAAGAAGTTGGTTCTTCTCGAACTGGTCAAAATAAATTCCTTTGCATTGAGTGCATCGGTCCACTTCGATTTTCTCGTAAGTGACCTTCTCCATATTTGAATGACATTTTGGGCATTCCATGGTTTGTGGGTAAAACCGGTTGCTAAGGGTGTGTCAGACCATATTATCTATTCAGATTGAATCTGTCCAATGAGAAATGTGCGATTCAGATTCGTTTTTCTTCAATGTCGTAGACATCGAACCAGCAGTAGATACGCCGGTTTTCGGGTATGAATTGAGGAATGTACTGTTCCAGGAATTTCTGACGATCATCAGGAAGGTCACTGATTCTCAAGTCTCTCATGCGGTTGTTCCAGCGAATGATCTCAATCTCCTCTCTTTTTTGGGCCTTTTCCTGAATCCAGGTGGCGACTTCTTCATCGCTTGCTCCGGTGGCGACATAGTTCTTGAAATCTTCTGCCTTGATTTCCGAAAAACCGAAAAACTCATGATCCAGCGGGCAATCAAAATAGTAATCCCCTAAAGTTCCGTTCAAGAGGGCCCTGCATTTGTCGAGTGTTCTGGCGGCAATAACGTAGTTGCCGAGCGTTTTTCTTGGGCTGCGAGGGGATTCACGCGCCAGGTCCGGCGCGGATAAATTGATGGAATCATTCATATAGGTTTTCTTTTTCTGACGGTTTGAGTGATTTAATTTTCAACGTATTGTTTTATTTTCTTAATCCTACGGGGGCAAACATAAAATGGGTGGATCTCGGTGGGTCTTGACACAATGTTGTTTTCTGGTTTGATAGGTCTCGTCCCCGATTGGAATAATAACCTTGCCGACGAAGTTTTGTTGGTGAAAACGAACTATTTGATATGGATTTAATCTTAGCAGCTGCGGAGTCGAATATAGCTGAAGTCAGTGTTGGTCGGCCTTTTTTCATTCTGGGAGTCAGTATAGCATTCATCATTTTTGCTATTACCTATCTCAGACTGCATGCATTCATCGCGTTAATTCTGGCAGCGATGATCGCCGGATGGATGATTCCGCCCGCGGAAGGGCAGGGGTTATTTCAGCATTTCGTTAAGACAGTGGATTTGGTGGGGACCAACTTCGGGGGGACAGCGGGGAAAGTGGGCTTGGTTATCGCGCTGGCTTCCATAGTGGGGATGGCCCTTTTGAAAAGTGGCGCCGCCGATATGATTGTGAGGCGGTTCATGAAGATCTTCGGTGAAAAAAACGCTGGTTTTGCCATGCTGGTCAGCGGGTTTTTCCTTTCCATCCCCGTTTTTTTCGACACTGTCTTTTTTCTGTTGGTTCCTCTAGCCAGGGCGCTCAGTCTTCGCACCGGAAAAAACTTCATGCTCTATGTCCTTGCCATCGGTGGGGGCGGGGCGATAACGCATTCCATAGTTCCGCCGACTCCGGGGCCTTTACTGGTCGGCGAGTTGTTGAGTATTGACTTGGGTTCGGTGATTATTGCCGGCTTGATTGCCGGAATACTTCCCGCTATCGGGGCTCTGTATCTCGGGAAATGGATCGATGGGAAAATGCCTGTTCCGGTCCGGGAAACGCCCGGTTCTTCCTTAGCCGAACTGAATGATATCGTCTCCATGAAAGATGAAGATCTTCCGCCATTCTGGCTGTCGGTCCTTCCGGTGATTCTGCCCGCCATCCTGATTGCAACCGCTTCGTTTTTCAGCATGGTTGTCGACAAAAACCTGACCGGTATCATGACCCTATTTGGAGGAGAATCCTCATTCAATGCCTTGAATCAGTTCATAGCGTTTCTGGGGAATAAGGTGATTGCCTTGATGATTGGGGCCTTCATTGCGGTATTCATTTATATCAAACAAGCCAAGCTCAGCCTGAATTCCATTCGGGATGAGTGCGGACCGGCATTGGAAACGGCAGGATTGATCATTCTGATCACCAGTGCCGGTGGATCATTCGGTGCTATGATCCGCGAATCCGGTGTGGGACCGGCCATTGAACAGCTGGGGTCTCAATTCGGAATCAACTACATTTTCCTGGCATGGGCGGTGACGGCTATCATTCGAATTGCCCAGGGTTCTGCGACGGTGGCAATGATTACCGGAGCCGGTCTGATGGCAGCCGTCATTGGGGACGGAAGTGGACTGGAGTATCATAAACTGTATATATTCCTGGCAGTTGGGTTCGGCTCCATCACCCTTTCGTGGATGAATGACAGTGGATTTTGGATCGTCTGTAAATTAAGTGGTTTTACCGAGAAGGAAACGTTGAAAAGCTGGACGGTCCTACTCACCTTCATTGCCGTGGTAGGCCTGATCGAAACCTATATCATTTCCAAGATTCTTCCGTTGGTTTAAAAAAACCGTTGATCTCATCGGACGGGATGGAAATAAATTGAAAATTTATTGAGAATGATTTATCATCAGATAAATATTCTGATATTTTAATGAATAGTAAAAAGATTTTAGAGAATCATGTTTAAGAATTTATCATTTCATCACAAAATGTGTATTATAAAGCAGTAGGATTAAACATACGTCC
>DUCD01000094.1:0-3452 GCA_012959985.1 Verrucomicrobiales bacterium
GTCCGACAATTTCAGCCCCTGGGATTTTCCGAAAACTTGATGCCGATCAGTATAACTGCGACGAAACCGGGCTCTTGGCTACCTTGCGCTGCAAGTTAGGTTTAAATCCGGTTCAGATCGGATTTCCGTTTGATCGGAAGCTTTCACCAAGGGAATATCGAATCCGAAGACCGAACCTTTTTCCGGAGCACTGCGAACCCATATCCGTCCCTTCATCAATTCAACGATCCGTTTACAGATGGAAAGCCCCAATCCTGTGCCCCCGTATTTTCTGGTTTTAGACCCGTCCGCCTGGGTAAAAGGGTCAAACAGATTTTTCTGGTTTTCCGGTGAAATACCGATTCCTGTATCCTTGACTTCAAAACGCAATCCAAGGCAATGAGCGGATTCTCCTTGCAGGGAAACATGGACGAAGATTTCACCGTTACGTTATCTGTAAACTTGATGGCATTGCCGACCAGATTGGTCAGGACCTGCCGAAGTCGGCCGGGATCTCCATGAATCCATTGTGGAACATCCGCATCAATAAGAACTCCAGGCTCGACGCTTTTCTCATGCAATAACCCTACGGCATTGTTCATCACACTCTCAATGATTTCCTGAAGATTGAAATCCTCTTGCTTGAGCACCCTCTTTCCGGCCTCAATTTTGGAAAAATCAAGAATATCGTTAATGATGTGCAGCAAAGCATTTCCACTGTTGTTGATGACCTGGGTAAACTCCATCTGCTCTTCATCTAGATCCGTATCCAAAAGGAGACAAACCATTCCCAGAACCCCGTTCATAGGTGTGCGGATTTCGTGGCTCATGGTCGCCAGGAATTCACTTTTTGCCTTACTGGCAACCTGAGCTTCAACCGCAAGTTCATTCGCCTTTTCAATCGCGTTTTCCAGTTGCTCGTTGGAAGCTCCGAGTTTCTGGTTTAGTTGTCCTAATTCGAACGCTTGATCCCGTTGCATTCTTTCAGCTTGTTCGGCTTTTTTCCGGGCCACTTCACTGTCCCTCATCATATTGAGAGCCGCAAGCCGGGAAGACTTAAGATCCCGGGCCTGCAGTTGTAGAGATTGATTGAGCTCACGTTGCTGCTCTTCGGTCTTTTTTCGCTGCACATTCGACCGGAATAATTGCAGATTGGATAACTCCAAATCCTGCGCATTGGCTTCGGCCCTGCGAAACAAATGAAACATGTTGATTAACAATCCGATCAAAACACAGGCATAGCTGAAAATCTTCAGAGAATGTGCCAAGTCAAACATCGCATCGAAGAGAATAAACGATCGCGACATGACAACGGTCTGACAATACAGACCGATCCAGAGAGAATACAGAATCCATCGTTCCAGGATATCCTTTTGCCATTCGCCTTTTTTATAGTAACTCACCAAGGCGATCAGGAATAACCCAGCCGCAACAAATTCTTCAGGTCGACCGAAAAACAGATCCTGATAATAAGCAGGTGGCAGCGGAACAAAGGCAAATACAGAAAAACTGAGTAAGCACAAAACCCCGATCCCGATAAAGAGCGATCGGTCTTGGATAGGAATCTGACAAACCGTGTTTTTATTATTTTTCCAAGGTTGGCAACTCAAGACCATTAACAGCGCCAGAAAAATGCGGGAGGCATTCCAACTCCACGGAATCAGGGAAGGAGGTGCTGAAGGAAAAAGATCAGCGAAAAACGTACTGGTTACAATACTGTGATATCCATCCAGAAAAGCCGTTCCTATAAATCCCGAACCGACAATTAATAAGGTCATACTCCTTTTTGTGTAATGACGAACCAACGCCAAGCCCCCAACAAAAAATGCCAAGCCGGTGGCAACGACTTCCATCAGAGTATGAAACTGAGTATTACCGTGCCAACTGGAATTCGCTGCCAGAATCGTGACAACAATCAGGGCAACCAAAATAATGACTGGTTTATAACGGTTATTTTTCACCGAATTATCATCAGAGAAAAATGCAGCAAATTTCTCCATACATCCGACAGGCGACGGCCCCCTCTGTGGTTCCGCTTCAGCCATCGACTCCACCTCACTTTCAGGTTGGAATGTTACGGGCATCATCAAATTCCACATTGTATCGATTCGTTTCCCCTAAACGAATCGCCATTTCATTGATTTCTGTCTTTAAATCGATCATTCGGATTTCTCTCCCTTCCGCCAGCTGATTAAATTCACTGAGATCTTGAATGGTCTCCTCTAGCTGATGATTGGCAATTTCCATTTCCTGCTGAGCCTTCAGGGCAACTTCCGTCATTTTTTCCGCTTGGTTCTTCTCCAAATTCACTCGACCGAGAACCCCATTATATTCGACGGCAATCTGTCGAATCTCTCCATCCAGTTGTTCATTGACCTTCCTCGAAAAATCCCCGCTTTTTCGTTGTGATTCCATTTTCCAAGCCAGATCCAACATTTCTGTTCGGGCTCCATGCTCCGATATGTTCAATCCAACATCTTCTTCTTCGGTAACTCGTAAAGGAGTTACCCAATGATTAATGAATTTCAAAAAGGCAAAACTTCCACCGAAAGCCCAGAGAAACGTGACAAATATTCCGGTGAGTTGAACGGAAAACTGCTCCCATAAACCTAGACCGGTCCCCCATTTTTCAGGCGAACTGAAAAACAAAAAGCCAAGCGTTCCCCACATTCCTGATACACAATGGACCGGAAAAGCCCCGACAGCATCATCAATCTGCAACCTCTCCAGTAAGCAGGTCACTGCAAAACACAAAACACCGGAAATAAATCCCATAGCAACTGCACCGGAGGGTGACATCAGGTGGCAGGAAGCAGTGATACCCACTAATCCCGACAAACTCCCATTGATCAGAATCCCGATATTGGGTCGCTTGAGAATGGGCCAGGAAACGGCCATGGCTCCGAGGCATCCGAATGCTCCGGAAAGCGAGGTATTTACCAGGATTTGCGGAACTTTATCCGTTACCCCAAGCGTACTGCCTCCATTGAATCCGAACCACCCGAACCAGATGATCATTGCCCCCAAGGCAGCCAATGAGAGATTATGCCCATGAATCGCCATTGAAGCCCTTTTAAAACGCCTGATTCGAGGACCCACAACCAAAATGGCCGCTAAGGCCACCCATCCACCTACCGAATGAACAACGGTGGATCCGGCAAAGTCAATGAATCCCAACTGAGAAAGCCAACCTGTCTGAATTCCCCGTTCAGCACCTCCCCAGGCCCAATGTCCAATCAGCGGATAAATGAACAGGGAAATCAAAATGGCAATAATTTGGTAGGCACCGAAACGCATACGTTCGGCCACCGCTCCCGAGACAATCGTAATGGCCGTCACACAAAAGACCATATGAAACAAAAAAAACGCCAAGTCCCAAGGTTGCGATCTTCCTTCGAGAAAAAAACCGGAAACCCCGAACAATCCCGCGTGACTATACTGATCGGCATCAAGTTTTCGGAAAATCCCAGGGG
>DUCD01000094.1:3656-4617 GCA_012959985.1 Verrucomicrobiales bacterium
CCCGGCATCAAGTTTGTGAAGAATTCCGAGGTTTAAATCCGAAAACTTGATGCGTAAGAGTATATCTCCGAACATGACCCCATAACCCACGACCCAGAACAGTGCGAATGCCAGACAGAAATCGACCAAATTCTTTGCAGCCACATTGATGCTGTTTTTGGACCTTACAAAACCGCATTCAAGACAACAGAACCCGGCCTGCATAACAAATACCAGCGCCGTGCATATCATCACCCATGCTATATTCAAAGGGTTCCAGTCCATAGTCATCATTCCCCATTCTTCCTATCGGTTCCATTTCTCCTTACCATTAGTACAATTCGATTTTTCTTTATTGAAAACAATGATTACT
The DNA here is from genome assembly GCA_012959985.1 of Verrucomicrobiales bacterium. Lineage (GTDB taxonomy): Bacteria > Verrucomicrobiota > Verrucomicrobiia > Limisphaerales > DUCD01 > DUCD01. The sequence goes on from DUCD01000094.1 coordinate 4,009, forward strand.
TGATCATCTCAGTAACACCCTGACTCTTTCATGAAAATACAACACCTCTCCCATCTCATTCGCATTGGTTTTTGCTCACTGATTTTTGAATTGGGCGGATTTCAGGCAACCGCGCAAATCGAAGCCAACTATATCTATCAGAATAACGTCATGGCACCGATGCGGGATGGTGCCCATTTAGCTTCAAATATATTCCTGCCGAAGAAGGGATCCCCATTCCCTGTGATTCTTATCCGAACCCCTTACGGAAAAGGCGGTAATCCTTTTGGGGAGGCCAGGCGTTACACCGATGCCGGCTATGCCATGGTGATTCAGGACTGTCGTGGACGCGGTGATTCAGAAGGAATATGGGATCCCTTTCGATACGACCCGCAAGACGGATTTGACACTCAGGAATGGGTGGGCAGACAAGCATGGTGCAACGGTTCCATCGGGACCGCCGGCGGATCCTACGTCGGCTGGACTCAATGGGCTTCCGCACCGAATGCCAGCCGCTTTTTGAAAACCATGGTTCCCATCGTTCCTTTCGGAAATCCCTATCATCAGATCACTTATCCAGGCGGAGCCTTCCAGATCGCCTTGAGCCTCGGTTGGGGTGCAGGTGTCGGC
>DUCD01000094.1:4661-6062 GCA_012959985.1 Verrucomicrobiales bacterium
GGCGGGATCAAACTACCAGGAAAGGATCGACTCGACGAAAGTTTCCGCTATTTACCCTTGAACCGTTGGGATGACCAATTCGACACGGAAGTGTTCTATCTAGAGGACTGGGTGAATCACCCGGATTATGATGATTACTGGAAGAAAAGGAGCATGAATGATCGATTTGAGGAGATCACCGTGCCGATTTTGAATATCGGTGGGTGGTACGACATCTTCTCCAAGGCGACGATTGAAATGGTTGACCAAGTCCGGGAGAAGTCCAGAAACTATGCAGCTAGACGGAATCAGTTTGTTGTTGTCGGCCCGTGGGGACATGGTGTGGGTGGTCGACGGCTGGGAGAATTGGATTTCGGGGACCAAGCTCGACTGAATGTCGCAGACCTTCAGTTTGAATGGTTTGAATACTGGTTGAAAAACAAGGAAACCGGCATTCAGAATCGGCCCGCCTATCGATTATTCGTCATGGGTGAAAACCGATGGCACAACAGCCATCAATGGCCTCTGCCTGAAACCCAATTCACCAAATATTTTCTGAATAGTTCTGGGGGCGCCGGCAGCAACAAGGACAATGGTCATTTAGCAACGTCTGCCCTCGAAGATCAACCCTTTGACACCTACATCTTCGATCCTCAAAACCCGGTACCGACCCGTGGCGGCAACAACCTGGTCGGCATTCCCGCCGGCCCGTTCGACCAGTCTTCTCTTGAAAACCGAAAAGACGTGCTGGTTTATTCCACCCCTCCGTTGAATAAAGCCGTGAAAGTTGTTGGACCCATCACCGCCACAATCTATGCGGCTTCAACCGCTAAGGACACAGATTTCACCGCAAAGTTGGTTGATGTCCACCCGGATGGGAAAGCCTACAACTTATGCGATGGAATCATACGGGCCCGTTACCGGGAATCGTTCACTAAACGCAACGCGTCAGTGCCCGACATTGTTGGGGTTGAGTTGAAGTTAACGCGGAGCGGCAAGACCGAGCCGAAAGAAAAATATCATAACATTATGCGGCACAGCTTTTGTGGATATCACCTAAAACTGCACGAGTCTGCGGGCAAAACGGCATTGGTCATGGGCAACAGCGAAAAGAAAGTACGTAGCGACTACCATGAGGTCGTGAAATACAAGCAGGACGCAGAGATGTATTTTAATATACTGCCGCCTGAAACTATTGCCCGGGATGAAAATGAGGATGAACAAGTGACGTTGGAGGAGGCGGTTAAGGCAAAACTTCTGTGCGATCGTTTACAGCCACACATCCACACGAACGAAACACACTGCAAGGCGTTTCAAGTAGCGTGGGCAAAAGTACAGGAGTTTCCTGATTATGATGCAGTTTGTAAGGCGTCAGAGTGGCGTGAGCTAAATGTGGTATACGATGGAGATGGCGACCCAGTG
>DUCD01000095.1:0-18321 GCA_012959985.1 Verrucomicrobiales bacterium
ATACGTTTTTCTTACTGGCATGAGCCAAAATGAATGTACCCCAAAATTTATACTCAAGGTTTTAGTGAATAGCTAATTTTTTTTAAACTTGAGCCAACAAGCCGGATCATCTTGTGTTTGAAGTCTCCCACACTGGAAGGATTATCTGATATTGGATACTCATGTTTTAGCCAACCCGGAAAAAATTGGATTGAATATTGCCGTGCTTTCGCTGACGGGTCAGAACAATGGTGCCAAGCGTCTGGATCGAGTCAGCAAAGCCTATCGAACGACTCTGACCTATGGACTGATCATGATGGTCATCGGGGGAACCATGATCTATGTTTTTGCCCGCCCCCTGATGGCGTTTTTTACTGAAGATCAGACCGTCGTGCGCATCGGTGTGGAATATCTGCACATCGCCTCAATCACACTCTGCTCATACGTTATTTTGTTCCAGACCGTTTTCCTGTTGCAGGGCTTGAAAAAACCGATGTATGCCATCTTCATCGGGATTTACCGACAGATCGTTGCTCCGGTTATTGTCTTCTATTTTCTGGCCTATTTTCTGGATTGGAAACTTGATGGAATTTGGTGGGGGGTATTCGGAGTCACTTGGAGCGCCGCTCTCATTACCCTATTCTACGGTCGCTATGTTCTTCATCGATTGACAGAAGAGAGTGGGTCCAATTAAAACTGCGGGGAGGAATAGTAACTGTTTGCTCTGTAGCGTGCGCTGTCCCCAGCGCATTTTCAGTGGGATTCGGCTGAGGACAATCGACGTTACAGCAGGACTTTACCCGCACTAATAATTAAACCCGAAGAAAGTGCCGAGTAATGAAACCCATTGCGCAAACTCGTGGAAGCAGAGTAATCTTTGTCCCATGAATTCTCAAACCAACCGCCGCCGTTTTCTCAAGCAGTCTACTCTTACGGCCGGACTTTTGAGTGGATCGCCCCTGATTTCCGTCGGAGCCGGATCTGATAAAATTCGGATGGGCCAAATCGGGGTGGCCCATGGTCATGCGGCCGGGAAAATAAGGAGTTACCGGCAATCAACCGAATTTGAAGTGGTCGGGATTCATGAGCCCGATCTTAACCGATGGAATCAGGTCAAGAATTCTCAGGATTATCGAGGGGTGAAATGGATGACTCTGGAGGAGTTACTCAATACAAAACGCCTACAGGCAGTAGCTGTTGAAACCGAAGTGAAGGATCTCCTGAAATACGCTGAGAGTTGTGTTGCGGTCGGGATGCATATTCATTTGGACAAAGCTCCGGGAGATTCTCTATCCAGATTCAGGGGAATTCTGGAACGGTCGGCACGTCAGAATCGTGTGGTTCAGATGGGCTATATGTACCGATACAACCCTGCGATTGAAATGCTTCGTGATTTACTGGAAAAAGGCTGGTTGGGGGATCCGTTTGAAGTGCATACCGTGATGAGTAAGGTGGTCGCCCCTAACGCGAGAAAAGACTTGGCTGAATATCCGGGGGGAATCATGTATGAGTTGGGCTGTCATCTCATTGACTTGGTCGTGGGGTTGATGGGTAAGCCGGACCAAGTTCACGCCTACCCAAAGACCACCGGAAAATCGGATGATGGATTGATCGACAATATGTTGGCGGTATTTGAATATCCGGGAGCCACGGCAACTGTCAAATCAAGCGCCGTGGAAGTGGAAGGTTTTGCTCGGCGCCATTTTGTTCTTTGTGGGACCGAGGGGACATTTCATATCCAGCCTTTGGATTCGCCGAAAGCCTCGCTGGCATTATCAAGGGCACATGGTGGTTTTCGCAAGGGCTATCAGGAAATCGAGTTTCCGAGGTTCACCCGTTATATTGCCGATGCGTCAGATTTCGCAAAGATTATCCGCGGAGAGAAGTCCACTGATTACCCTCCCTCGCATGATCTGGCAGTTCAGGAAGCGGTCCTGAAAGCTTGTGCCCTCCCTGTTCAATAATTTGATGGAATGCTCCCTGAAAATGAACAGGCGCTTGGTGGAGCCGGTTTGTCTTCTGAAAACGACCTCGGTAGTCGCCGTTCATTGACCGATTGATCCATCTTAGAGGCTGGACAAGGGGGCCAAGGGACCAAGTCCTGCCTCTAGCAGAATATTTCGATAACTTGTCAATCTGCAATCTCGAGGAACAGGGTCTGAAATGCCTTGCGCACCACGGGCCAACTTGACGTTGTCGGAACAATCATTTCGAAGTGTCCGGACTCAGGGGCTTGGACCACTCGCACTTGGTTGTCTCCTGCCTCGACGGCTCGTTTGAAGTAAGCTTGTCCGATCGGTCCCCAGAAATCGTCTCGAGTTCCGATTACTAACGCTTGAGGCACACCGATCGGAGCCAACTGCATGGGCGAGGCGTTGGCGTAATGACTCGGAAATTCGAGCGGCGAACCTTCCATGAGTGGATCGATTACGTGCCCGCAGACTCGGGCTTTGTGTAAGCCTTCCAGGTCGGGAGCGGGCGCCAACCCAACCACCCCATGGATGGGTAGTGGATTCTCGGAATAAATCTCAATCTCGTTGGAAAGCGTGCTTCGAGCGGCAAGCCACAGAGCCAATTGTCCCCCCGCGGAGTGACCGCTTGCAACGACTTTTGTTAGATCCAGATTGAATTGAGATGCCACTTCGCGAAGATGGTCAGCTCCTTGCCCCACATCGTTGAACGTCCCGGGCCAACCGCCACCCTCATCTCCGATCCGGCGGTACTCGATACTCCAGACGGAATATCCCTCTCTGGCAAGTGCTTGTTCCAGAAGGGCTGTGTGCCCGATTTTGAATTGTGACAGCCAACATCCCCCATGAAGGAAGATCACCACAGGATGCGGACCGTCGCCTTTCGGAATACGCAGATTTCCGAACTGCAAAGGGCCGTTACCGTATTTGATTTTATGGTCCGGGGGCGGTGATTCAAGCTGGAGAATTTCTCCGGCAGTGATCAGTGCCGACAGTTCAAGGGCCCGATAGAATTGTTGATTCTGATCAGCTATTAACCTAACGGTAAACCGATTCCCCGTGCCATCGATCATTGCTAGGAGCGAGAATTGATTCAAATCCGTTGACTTTTCAATTCGATAAATTTTCGTTGGTTTGGAAGTGAAGCTCAATTCGATTGCTGAATCATCCGTTCCACTTGCAATGGCCAACCGCAGCTCTGATTGTGCATGGATCGTACCGCTGAATGCACAAAAAAGGATGGTGATGGCTTTTTGTATTGTCATGGATAAAGTGAAAACCCGACAGGAAATAGGTATGACCATTCACGTTCCGGATCCATTTTGCCTGGAAACTTCATTATTGAAGACACTATCATCGCAGTCGTGACTGGAAAATGAATTCCATGGCAACTGACGGGAATGGCACTAAGTTAAGGGGTATCTTCGATCAATTCAGGGTTTCTGGAATCTTCCAGTGTACTTCCAATTGAAGCATCACAGGGTAGGGCTCGCTGTCCCAGCCCGCCGCCTGATGAAGTATTACAGGGTAGGGCTCGCTCTCCGAGCGCGCCGCTTGAGCAATGAAATTAAGCAGGAGGATTGAGAAATCACCCCGACACTATCCAGTATTCATTACTGGTTGCGGCGCGCTGGGACAGCACGCCCTACCATCCTTAACTTAGTGCCATTCGCAACTGACGGGTTGTTTCATACCTGCTTTTGATGATGAATTGGATAGTCCGGATGCTGAATCGACAGTGGCTATCAATCAAGCTCAATTCCGTCATCGAATGGCGCTCTAGATCGAACCCGATGCTGGGGAGTCCCCTCAGAAATCTGAATCCGACGGGTGTGCTGCGCTGTCCCAGTCGGGTTCAAACAAAACGATTTATAAAGGTGGCGGGTTTTTGATAAAAACCAGAAGGTCGGCGATTATTGTTGGCGAAAGGATTTCTCCGAAACCTTCGGGCATCATTGACATTTCGCTGGATTCAAAAGAGTGGATACGGTTCTTTGGAATTACGATGGTTTCTCCCGTGCTTAAACTGAGGCTTACCCGGTCCGTAGTTTCTTCCGCAAGCCATCCCGAATAGAAATCATTATCCAACGTTGTGATCAGTCGAGTTTTGTATTTTTCTTCCACGGCTTTATTCGGAGTGACAATCGATTCCAGCAGGAGCTTTGTATCTTTGTTTCTTGATCCGGCTAGGTCGGGGCCCGCACCCTGTCCAAACTTGCCGTTGCGATGGCAACTGCTGCAGTATAACTCAAAATGTTTTAATCCGCGTCCAGCATTGCCTTCTTTTCCCTGAAGTTTCCGAAACAGCGTTTCCACCTTTGAATCTTGATTGTTCTGTTGATCGGCGTTCACTAATAGATCTCTGGATATCTCCCGCAACGGCATGGATGGGTGTTGAAGCAGTGCTGCCATAACAGCCGGAGAAAGTTGGTCCTTTTTGAGCGTTCCGTTCCGAATGTCAGCTAAGAGGAGTTTTGTCCAGTCACTGCGCCTCGTTAAAAGCAATAATCGGGTTTCGACTTGTCCTTGAGTGTAGTGGGTTAATTTTTCAAGAATGAGTGTTCCAATAGAGGCGTTTTTATGCTTGGTCAGACTGTTCCATGCTGCCTTACGGACCGGCATTGAATCATTGGAATCAGCCAGTTCGAGAAGCCTTTTCACGGAAGGTTCCTGCATTTGGTTCGAAGCGCCGAGAATTCTGATTCCAGCAATCAATAGGGGTTCGTTTCCGTCAGCACCGTCGGTCAATGTTTCTTCAGCGACTCGATTTATTTTTTTCAGGAGAACTTTATCCTTTGTGGTCTGCTGGTTGGATTCTTTGGGAGAACTCATCGAATCAGCTTCTAAAACGGACGCAATAAATTCCAGAAGTGCGGCTTGTTCTTTCTTCGATTGCATTTTTTGGAATTCCTGGAATCGTGAGGAAACCAGCTGTAGTTTTTGATCCCTGTCTAACTTGGAACTCAATCGAGTGACCCAATGGTTTCTCTCCGTAGGAGTGTTGAACTCCCCCAGTAGTTGAATGATTAATTCCGAGGCATCGAATGATCCGGATGCGGTGGCCGTTGCCATGATTTCAGGTTGATCAAAATCTTTCAGGATGAGACGAGTTCTTGCAGCGGAAACCGCTTCTGGAGGTTTCAGACGATGCAATTCGAGAGCCAGTTGAAATCGGACTTTTGCGGATGAGTCGCTCGTTCGCTCGAGCAGTTCATTCATTAGGGAACGAGAGGATTGATCCTGAATTGAACGCTTATTCAGAAGGTCACTGGCTATACGAACCGCATGTTTTCTTAAATAATGGTTGGGGTCTTGAAGTGCTTTTCTGGCGGAATGCTCGAGGCGTTTCCAGATCGGCATGAGGATTATTGTTTCTGTAGGCGGAGCATCGGCTTCACCGTATAGGTGGATTCCATCCAGAGTGCACAGTGCCTGTAATCTGACCTTGGCATTCGGATGGGATTCAACGAGAGTCTGGAGGCGGTTCAAAAGGGTTTCCCTTACTTTAAACTCTGAATGTCTCAATCCTTTTCCCAGTAATAGTTGACTCTTGTCACGCTGCCACCCGTTGGGGCTTTCCAGTCCAATCAGTAAGGATTTCAATTCGTTTGGTGAAAGTCCCTGATTTGGGCGTGGACTTATCTGATCAAGGAGTGTTGGCATGGATCCAGGCTTTTTGTCGGTTGGATAGATTCGGTAGATACGCCCCCGATCGTTGCCGGATTTCACATCAATGTGGGATTCGACGTCCTGCGGAATCCATTGAAGATGTTCGATATAGAGTCGGTACATATCGGCCACCCATAAGGCTCCGTCCGGTCCTGTGCGCAAAGTGGTAGGCCGAAACCAAGGATCATTTGATACTAGGAATTCTTTCTCCCCATCAGAATGACTTTGAAAGCTAACCCCATTCTGGATCAGAATCTCCCGGCGAATAACATTGTTAGCGGGTTCGCTGATGAACACAGAATTCTTGTATTCCGTACCGAACAACTCTCCTCGATAGGGGCTTGGACTACAGGCCGAAGTGACGTGACCATCCATCCCGACTCGATTGAATCGTTGTTGTTGAATCGAGTTGATTCTTACTCTTCCGGCGTCTGGATATTGTGCGGTAAACTTCCGAATTCGGTTCAGGCCCAGTGAATATTCCAGGAACCGGTCATCGACGAAATAGTGCCACAACCAGACGGGGTTCGCATTTCCGAACCAGTTGCCCCAGTCGTCTCTTCTGCGTCCGAACTGGGTTTGTCCGAATGCCCGGGCTCCGGATTGATTAAAGAAACGAAAATCATATCCGCGAAGATCGAATAGAATTTCTCCTTTCTTTGAAGATCTGATTGTGCCCCCGCTGTCTCCGTTGGCACAATAAATCCAGTTGTCCAGGCCGAATTCAAATCCGTTCACCCGATGTTGTTGATTGCCTTCTCCGAATCCGGTGAACAACACATCTGTGCGGTCTGCCCAACCATCTCCAGTGGTATCATATGCAAAAAGAATGTCCGGCGCTGCACTGATCAATACTCCGTCCTGTCCCTCGTTATTTCGGTAGGTCATGATGCCTGTCGGATAATTTAAACCATCCAGAAAGAGATGAGATCGATCATAAACCCCGTCGCTGTTAAGGTCTTCCAGCCAGCGCACCCTTCCGTTTCGTCGAGTTTGCTTGGATGTCCTTTCCGGGTAATCGCCCATTTCAACGACCCACAATCTTCCGTCGAGCCCCCAGTCGAATCCCACCGGATCCTTGATCAACGGTTCAGCTGCGATGGCTTGAATTTGAAACCCTTCAGCTAATCGAAATGAGGGGAGGGCTTCATCCACGTCTTTAGGTTGTGGAGTGGTGCCCTTCATTAGATCGGTGAAAGAGATTTTTTGGACAAGGAAGGGAAGGTCCGCGGTGTCCTCATTCTGAACCCACATTGAGTTCTTTGAAAACCAAGCTCCATTGTTGCGGTTTTTTCCGGATCGAATAATCATGGGAATTTCGGATCCGGACGCATGGTTTCCATTCAGGATCATTCGGCTCCATCCGGTCTGAAATCCCAAGTAGGGTTCACTCACCATGAGAAACGCTGAGTAGGATTCGCTGTTGGAAAAGACGATGTCATCGAATCCATCGTCATTAAGATCTGCAAAACGCAAGCCGTTGTCTAAACCCTCGCCATCGACAATGAATCTACCCGATGGAATCGTGTAGGTCATTTCACTCCAGATTCTATTCCTTGGATTCCACTCATAGAGGAAGTTTTGATCCGGATTTGAGATGACGAGTTCCGTTGTCCCGTCTCCAGTGATATCCCGAAATCTAACTCCCCGGTCCCTTCCACTCAAAGAAGTGAAGATGCTCGGTTCCAATCCTTTAAAATAGCCGTTAACCGTTACCCATTTTCGCCCGTCAAAATGATGGAATCCCTGTTCTATCTCATTTTTTACCAGCATGCTTGCATAGCCGTTGGATTGTACAATACCGAATCTTACTCCGTTGGAACGCACATCGTTCTTTTGGGATTCCTTGACGATGCGGGTCGGAAACCCGGTCTCCTGCCAATCCTGCTGACTTGGTCGCCAAATTCTTGTCATCTGCAGATTCTCGTTTCCGATCACTACGTCCATCCATCCATCATGGTTTAGGTCGAGAAGGCGGATTCCATTATCATCACCCCTTTCGTTTCGAAGGGGTTGGTTGCTCAGGAGGAATTGGTCGATTCGTTGTTGGGCCTGTTTGAACGTTATGAATCGCACCCGTTTGCCATAGGTTGAAGTGGAGTAATTCAGGAACTCAATAATTTGTTCTGCCGTGATCCAGCCATGCGGATGGAATCCGAACACCATTAATCCCTGTTTTACGACCACCGCATCGAGGGCTCGTTTCAGATCTGTCAGGGTCGATGGGCTCTTGGGTCCATTGACGAGCTGTGCTTCATAATCATCCGGGACCATGAAAGGGAATTCCCACTGTCGGTTGGATACAATGTAGGGGTAGGGGTAGTTTTCGATATAACCTGCATATCCCGCGGGTAGGTATTTTTCAAACCGCTCTTCCCCTTTTTCATTCAACACAAATTCCCGAGGGATCTCCCGGTCTTTTGAATTCAGGACCACTCCTACTGACGAGCTTTGAGAAATGAAGTTTCCCTGAGGGGTGGTTTTCAACAGGATCTCTTCATACAGGCGAGGGCCAACCGCATTGATTCCATCCATACAGGGTGTCCGAAAGCACACGGGTTGGTAACCGGGAATGTCGAACAGCAGGTCTATGCAGTCGTCGTAGGTGGTTTTTGCTTTGAAAAAATCCCCGCTATTCAGAATAGGGCAGGGGTGATCAATGGTATGAGTTTCAATGGACAGGCCCTCTTGCAGCCAGAATTGAAGGTGAGGTTCTGCTGGATCCACTTGATTCGTCATGATGCTGACCGGTGCTTCCCCGTAGAATTCCTTTAATCGATCCAGCAAAGGCCTTAAAAAGGCTTCGTAAGGTTGGTGCTGTCTCATGTCGTCAATCGACAGAATCACTACACATTCCACATCTTCCTCTCCGATCCACTGCGGAGTGGTCAATTTTGGGAAATCTTGATCGGGAAGAAAAGGATCACAGAATTCGTCAAGGTAAGTCAGACGATTTGGATCGAGCGCGGACATCAAAAGGTGCGAGTTGGCTAACAGTAGAATCGCAGTAATCCCGGTTTGCCATCGGGATGGAAGGTGCTTCATACTGTTTTGTTGCCGAAAATGAAGAAAAAATCAACGGTGAGCATCATGAGATAGTTTCCATTCTACTCCTTTGCGTCTTCTGAAAACGCATTCTATGGTTACAATTCAGATCTCAGCGGAAATCTTTGATGCCCGTTGAAATACCGTCACCATATTGGAGTATACAGAGTTTGATTCTAATCTTAATATGTTCCAGGTTAAGAGTTTGAGAAGACTTGAATTTCATTGTGAAATTCTCTCTATTCCATGGTTGACACTGGCTGTGTGTTTTGGTCTTATTGCGCTCCTTTGTTTGATAGGGATTAATATGTACGCGGTAATAGAAACAGGCGGTAAGCAATATACGGTTCAAGAAGGCGATCAGCTCAAGGTTGAAAAACTTGGGGTAGAATCCGGCCAGACGGTGACTTTTGACCGGGTGATGTTGGTTTCCGATAATGGGGATGTTAAAATTGGCACCCCGGTCGTTGAAAGTGCAACCGTGGTGGCTGAGGTGAAGGATCACTTTAAGGCTCCTAAGATTGTTATCTACAAGATGAAGCGCCGCAAGGGCTATCGCTTGAAAGCTGGGCATCGCCAGAAACATACTCTGGTCGAGATCAAAGAAATTAAACTTTCGTAATCTTATTTAGAAATGGCTCATAAAAAAGGTCAAGGTAGTGTTCGGAACGGGCGTGACAGTATTGGAAAGCGTCTGGGCGTCAAGAAGTTCGGTGGAGAAAAGGTCCGTGCCGGGAACATTCTGATCCGTCAGCGGGGAAGCCGCTGGGTTGCGGGACAGAATGTGCGAACCGGTCGTGACTGGACACTGTTTACTGTGGTTGACGGGACCGTTTTCTTCGACAAGAACAGTCGTAGAATAAATGTGGCTTTGGCCGAAACCAAAGAAGCTAACTGATTATTCCGCAAATCTCTGAAATGAAAGCGAGGGCATGAGCCTCGCTTTTTTTGTTTTTAATGTTCATTGACGAAATCAAAGTTCATGCAAGGGCCGGCCATGGAGGTAGAGGCTGTATTGCATTTCTTCGGGAAGCATTTCGTCCGAAAGGTGGGCCGATTGGTGGAGATGGTGGTCATGGCGGAGATGTTGTCATTCGGGCCGTCAAGGATCTGAATAGTCTGATGGATCAATATTACCATCCACGATTATTCGCAAAAAACGGTAATCCTGGACTGGGGAAAGGGATGCACGGCAGGGCAGGGAAGGATTTTATCGTTAAAGTTCCCTGTGGAACAATGATCTGGAAGCTGCCTTCTAAAGAATCATCAGAGATAAATCCCCCGAGTTCCGAGTCATTTGAAAATGATGCAAATGATGCAAATGAGGGAAATGATGCAAATGAGGGAAAGCCGGTAAAGCAAGGCGATCGCTCCGTAATGTTGGATTTAGAGGCTGATGATATCCCCATTAAATCTGAACCAACGCCACTTCTCAAGCCTATTGCAGAACTACACGCAGAGCGTGAATTGGTTGCGGATTTAACAGAAGACGGTCAGGAAATAGTGCTTTGCAAAGGAGGCAAGGGAGGGCAGGGCAATCGAAGGTTTGCCTCCTCAACTCGGCAAGTGCCGCGTTTTGCTCAACCCGGGGAAGCCGGAGAAGAGTCGAAATATTTGTTTGAATTGAGAGTCATGGCCGATATCGGGCTAGTGGGATATCCAAATGCCGGGAAATCGACCCTCTTGACAGCCATTTCCAGAGCCCACCCTAAAATAGCTGCTTATCCTTTTACGACCCTTTATCCGAATGTGGGCATCGTTGATTATCTAGAAGAATATCAAAGGGTGACCGTCTGCGATATCCCGGGGCTCATCGAGGGGGCTCATGAAAATGTCGGCTTGGGACATGAATTCCTACGGCATATACGAAGATGCCGGGCCTTGGTTCTATTGATCGATATGGCAGGTGTGGATGGTCGAGACCCTTGGGAAGATTATACCCGCTTGCTCGATGAATTGTCCTTATATGATCCGGAATTGACCAAGAAACCACGGATTCTTGTGGCGAATAAAATGGATGAGGAAGCGGCGGAAACAAATCTATCCGAATTCAAAAAACACACTGGAGATATTAATTTAATCCGTGTCTCAGCTGCCTTTGATGTGGGAATGGATAAATTTAAACAAGCCATTAAGGACTTGGTGATGCCGTGATTGTGATTAACGAAAACATCACACCATGCTGAGTATCTGAATTTTATTCTGACTGCGGTTCATCGCAGTGAATTCTACTGAGAAATATGTTAAGAGCTGGAATCGTCGGACTGCCAAATGTGGGCAAATCAACCTTGTTCAACGCCGTTACCAAAACACGGAAAGCGGAATCCGCCAACTATCCATTCTGTACCATCGAGCCCAACATGGGGATAGTAACCGTCCCTGACGATCGGTTGAACTTTCTGGCTGAAATGGCCAAGTCTGTTCGGATTATTAATACGGTGATTGAGTTCTTCGATATTGCCGGGCTTGTCAAGGGAGCGTCGCAGGGAGAGGGACTCGGAAATAAATTTCTCAATCACATACGCGAAGTCGATGCCATCATTCAGGTGGTTCGCTGTTTTGAAGACGACGACATCCATCATGTGGAAGGGACCATTGACCCGGTCAGTGACATTGAAACAGTTTTCACCGAATTGGTCCTGACTGACCTGGAAGCCGTCAATCGTTCGATCGATCGTCGCGCCAAAGAATGCAAACGAGGCAACAAGGAGGCCATTGCAGAAACGGAAGTGCTTCAGAAACTGAAGCCTCACCTTGATGATGGAAAACCGGCTTTGACCTACGATTTGGGGCCTGAAGAAGTGGAACGGATCCGTCCTTTCTTTCTGCTCACCATGAAGCCAACGATTTTTGCCCTCAACGTTAAGGACTCGGAATTGGGAGAGGCGGACCAGAATCCTCATGTCATTGCGGTAGGTAAATATGCCGAATGTCATCATGGATGCGATACGACGGTCATCAGTGCTCAGATTGAAAGTGATCTGGTTGATCTTAATGAAGAGGAAGCCGCGGAATTTCTCAAGGAATTGGGTGTGGATGAATCCGGGGTTAGCTCCCTTATTCAGAAAACCTATGATCTCCTGGGATTGAGAACCTACTTTACGGCTGGAGAACAGGAAGCACGGGCCTGGACAATCCGCAAAGGCGATACGGCTCCGAAAGCGGCCGGTGTGATTCATACCGATTTTGAAAGAGGGTTCATCAAGGCCGAAACGGTCTCGTATGAAGATTTGAAGGATTGCGGATCCATTGCGGTTGCCCGCGAAAAGGGACTTTACCGAATGGAAGGAAAAGAGTATGTGGTTAAAGACGGTGATGTCATTCTTTTTAAGTTTAACGTCTGATTGATTCTTTTTATGCCAATCTACGAATTCAACTGTAATGACTGCCATCGGGAGTCAGAAGTGCTGGTTGCTTCTACCCGTTGGCAAGGCACGCAATGTCCGCACTGCGGTTCCACTGAAATCCAGAAAAAACTGTCCGTGTTTGCCACTCACGGTGGAGACGGAGGTTCGTCCGACTTCGAAATGCCTCCCTGTACCGGTCAGCCTGGAAGTTGCGGACGGTGTGCCGTCGATTGAACGCCCCACTGGGTTGTAATAATCAACGAGATCATCGTTGGTCGCGTGCGTTGTTCCAGTATCCCGTAATACGCATCAGCAGCGACGCCTATCTCGATCGAGACATCGACCTTACCACGCGAATCAAGGCTTGCCCGAATTCTCTCCTTTGACTATCTATTGGGTAATGGATCTCAAGGAGGCATTGATCGCATTAAATATGATTGAGGGGATTGGCCCTATACGACTGAGTCGTTTGATTCGTCGATTTGGTGATGCAAGCTCGGTATTATCTGCATCTCAACATGAACTGATAACTGTGGATGGAATCGGAGAGGATGTTGCCCGATCGGTGAATCAATGGGAAAACAATATTGACCTCAGCGGCGAGCTGAACCGGATCAGAGATTACGGTTGTGGGATTCTTACCAGTGAAGATGAACGTTATCCCGATTACCTGCGGCATATTTCGGATCCTCCCATCGTGTTGTATGTGCGGGGAAATATTTTGGAAACTGACCACCGGGGAATTGCCATGGTCGGTTCCAGGTTGACCACCCATTACGGACGTGAAACCGCCCGGAAATTGGCAGGCTCGTTGGCCCGATCCGATATAACCGTTGTCAGTGGCGGAGCCCGTGGGATCGACACTGAAGCCCATCAGGGAGCCTTGGAATCAGGAGGGCGTACCATTGCCGTTCTCGGGACCGGCATAAATCGAGTGTATCCTGCTGAAAATATCAAACTGTTTGAAGAGATTGCTCAATCCGGAGCCGTGATGACCCAGTTTCCTTTCAATCGTCCAGGAGATCGCCAATCTTTTCCGATCCGAAATCGGATTGTTGCCGGAATGACCATCGGCACTGTGGTGGTCGAGGCAAATCGGACGAGTGGTGCATTGATTACAGCGAATATGGCCGCTGACTATGGAAGGCAGGTCTTTGCAGTTCCCGGACGCATTGATTCCTCTCGAAGCAAAGGGTGTCATGAATTAATCAAAAATGGCGCCAAATTGTGTGAATCTTCAGAAGATATCCTGACCGAATTTGATTACCTGTTTCCCAATGCGATTCCAGAAGAACCGAAGAACGATTCCAATGTCCTGAATCCGGATTCGCTTTCAGGGTTAAGTGATATCGAAAAAGAGATACTGAAGGTTCTCTCTCATCATGGATCAGAAATGCAGATCGATCAACTCATCACGACGGGAGGATTCAGGAGTGCAGAAGTGTCGGCCGCCCTTTTGAAACTCGAATTGCGAAAACAGGTGAAACAGTTATCCGGAAAACGATTTACCCTTTGAGCCCTAGAAGATAAATAGGTTCAGATTCCTTTCTCAAGCAGTGACATTCTCTAACCATGCCAACAAGACAACACGCGAACCAGGAGGCACCGCACCACGCACCAGAAAAAGATTAACAGCTATACCGTTCAGATTTTTCGAGGGATTTGCGGATTATTTGCGTTATACTTTCAAAGATCGCAAATCACAGATTTTTAAAACAATGAAACGAATCACTCATCACAAAACTCTCATGATCGCGTTGACTGTGGTTTTTGCAGTCCAATTAAACGTTTGGTCTCAGGTGCCACCGCAAGTGGCAACTCGAAAAGCCGACGCGATAAAGGACGAGGCAAAATCCATCGAAGTAAAGTCGTTTGAATTCCGCGGCGGTTCTCTTTCGAAATTTCTGCGAAAGATCAACGAACACTTCGGAGTCGATCTTCACAAGGAAGCGACCATCAACGTTTCCCTCAATCAAGGGATTCCAAAGATGCGTCTCTCTCCAAAATTGAGTCGACCAAAGCTCCCGGGAGAGGGAAAGAGCGAGGTCTTCAAACGGGCCCCTCATCTTGGTGAAGTTTTGACAGTGTACAATACGATTTCCGACAAGGCGGATTCCAAAATGGGTAACTGGATATGGTCCGACGGCTGGATCATCAACGTGCCGGAGTATCAGGGATTGAGTAAAAACTCTCCCGATTTCCTGATCCTGGTTGGCGAAACGGGTCAGGAAAGTTCAGAAGAATTTATTAATAAAGTTCGGGTGTTCGTTATCAAAGAACGCGACTTCAACAAGATCCAGTCACAAGTAAGCTATACAAGCCGAAGTCTGTGGAAAATGGAAGGCCGCCATGAGGAACACATCGCCATATTGGATGGTGAACTAGGATTTCACAAGGATTCCGAATTGCTGATCGCGATCGGGATCCCGGCTTTCATTGATGTCGTCGACGAGATTGTTAAAGGATTTGAAGTAATAAGGGCAAATCGTGATAAGAGGTTTTGAACGACGACCGAACGGCGAAAATATGGTGTCAGGAGGGTTTATCCATGCTTGCTACGTCCCATACACCCTCTTTCAATGAAATCGAAAAACACAACCCCATGCTCGTCCAAACCGACGACGATTCTGAAAACGCTGACGCATTGGACGTTGGGGCACTGACCCGTTGGATCCGGCAAGGTTCGGAAGAGGCATTCGAAATTTTCTACGACTCGTATCGGGATCGTGTCTACCGACTGGCGCTGATGATGTCGAGAGGTGACGTTCAAGCGGCGCGCGATGTTCTCCAAAGCGTCATGATTAAAGTGGCTCGGAAACTGCCCGTTGTTCGTAAAGAAGAAAAACTATGGCGGTGGCTCGCTCGCGTCGCCCGCAACGAGTGGATCGATCACTGTCGCCGGAACGCTTCTTTCGCCTCTCGATTGAGGGGCGAGTTCGGTCGGTTTCAAGTCGAATCGGAATACGAATCGGACAATCTAATGATTGAGAAATTGGACGAAGCGATCCAGGACTTGAGCGCTGACGAACGAGAGCTTTTGGAACAGTTTTATTTCGATCGTCGTTCCTATCGGGACATCGCCGTCTTAAGGGCTCGAACGACGAAAGCTGTTGAATCGAAACTCGCTCGCATTCGAATAAAAATCAGAAATACGATCACGCGGAGTTTAAAAGATGAATGATAATTCACCGAAAAGGAATCTCCTGGCCGACGTCGTCCGCGATGCCGACGACTCGGGCTTCCGCGACGAATTGAAATCTCAAGCGATCCATGAATTCAGACAAGCGAGTCGTCGTCGAAAAACTGTTTCAAAGATAAGAGCGATTGCAGCACTAACGTTGTTGGTCGTGGGCTGCTCATTCCTCTTGCCGCAATTCTTAAGTCGTCCGTCGGGGTCTAGTTGGTTGAGTCTCGTCTCGCTGCGAATGGAAGAACCGACACAGCCCGACGCTCCAGTTGCCACAATCGCGCCCTCGCCGATCGCAGAAGCCAACACAATAACCGATGAAGAATTGTTGAGCCGATTTCCTCCCAGAAGTTGCTTTCTCGCCGAAGTCGATGGGCAAATGATCCTCGTGTTCTATGATCCCGAGGTCGAACGCATTTACATGCGATGACCAAAGATGAAGACCGTTTTTCTTGGAAACCAGGTCATTGGGTAAATAACCCAAGCTATCTCCATTCATGTTTGGGGTAGCGACGTTGAAGTTGTTGTTTAAGTTTCGGATAATGGTCTGTCCAGAATCGTGCGAGGTCCTGGGTGATTTGGACTTCGCGCATATTCGGTGCAAGGATATGCATCAGAACCGGTATCCGGTTCATGGCAATCCGTGGGGTTTCGTTGACATCGTAGATTTCCTGGATCCTAAGCGAGATATAAGGAGATTCAGCATCGACGTAAGTGACTTTGGGGTTTCGATTGTTGGCCAGTTTTAATCGCTCCGGTGCTTGTTGGTTCAGTAGGTCTTTCTGGGTGTCCGATAACCAGGATTTTACCAGTGACTTGATCGAGCGGTTTTTGAGTTCCTTGACTGAAAACGCGCCATGACAGAACTGCTCGATCAGGTGGCGGCGATCTTCATCAGTCAAGGGTGGAAGTTCGAATTCGGGACACCAGCGAACCAGATTGTTGAGCCGGATGATCCATTGATCCAATGTGTGGTCCCAGCTCTTTAATGGGATTTTTCCTTGAATGATTTCCTCCGCGAGCACACGGGCCGATTCCTCAACCGGAGGAGGGTCGATGCGTTCTGACGAAAGGGTGATGTTCCTGAAACGTTCCTGTCTTTCGGCGACAATGCATTTCAGTGACGGTTGGAATTGCACCTGAACCGTTGATTTGAACTCATCAGGGTACAACTCGATCAACCATTCCTTGCAGATGGAAGATGCTAGAGAAAGCAGGGTGTTCAACTCGCCGCCTTTCATCTGCACCTCTCTTATTTCAGCGGCAATAAACAAGGGGGAATGATGAACAACGCTTTCTCGGGCAAGAACTCCTTTTCCTCCATGCGCCAATTCACAGCGAAGGGTTCCTTCATCCACCCGCTTGGCGAGACGGTCTGAAAAACCCGTTAGGAGACACTTCAACAACGACGCTTCCGAGGCCGTTGTGTCGGTAGTGTTCAATCCCTGCTTTTCAGCAATCTTCATGAAGTGACGAAATACAGGTAGGATCAGTCGAGATGCGCTGGCGTGTATTCCTGCCTTTCGGCAGGCATCAAGTCGAAAGGAATTCTCTGCAGCATAGTTCCAGGCACGTATGAGAATCAGGAAATCAGAGGAGGCTTTCGCACCGAAACGATCTTCCCTGAACGATTTGACATTTCGGTCCGGATTGCGGAGAAGAATGTCGCGTCCTTGGGTCAGTGAAGCGACCAGGGCAGCCGGCTGAACGCATTTAAGTTTATTCGCCGCCAACAACATTCGCGAATACCTGGGGTGCAATGGGAAAGCCGCCATGCGTTTTCCTACTTCCGTCAGCTTGGCTTCCTCATCCATAGCTCCAAGATCCTTCAGCAGTTGAACGGCATGGCTGAGACGTTTGGGCTCGGGCGATTCCAACCAGGGGAATGCCTCCACATCTTCAATTCCAATGGACTTCAGAGTTAGGATGATTTCTGACAAATCCAATCTTCGGATTTCAGGAATCTCTGTAGCGAATCGCTGTTGATGATCCTGTTCCGACCAAAGGCGAATGCATTTTCCCGCTTGAGTGCGTCCGGCTCTTCCCGCACGTTGGTCTGCTGCTGCCTGGCTAATCTTTTCAACAAACAGCGTATTGATGCCTCGGTAAGGGTCATATCGAGCCAAGCGGGCCAGACCACTGTCGATCACCAGCCGGATTCCGTGAATGGTCAATGATGTTTCCGCCACATTGGTGGCAACCACCACCTTGGGTTTTTCCTGTTGAGCCACTGCGGCATCCTGATCTCTTGACGGCAGTTCTCCGTGAAGGGGAAGAAGGGTGTGACCCTTTTGCTCAGGACGATGTCGGATGGCTTCAAGTGTTTGATGGATTTCAAAACTGCCGGGCATGAAGATGAGCACGTCACCTTTTTCTCCAGAACGGATGAATTCGGAGAAAGCGTCTGCCGCTTGTTCCCAAACGGGCATCCTGCTTTTACCGGCAGAAACGGATTGATGAACGATGTCCACCGGATAAGTCCTTCCCGTCGATTCGAGCACACTGCAAGGTCTGAGGTAGTCGGTCAGTTTTTGCGTTTGAATTGTTGCCGACATAATGATCAGGACGAGATCGGGACGTGTTGTCTTCTGAAGGTTGAAAGCGTGTGCCAGGGTAACGTCGCCATAAAGGTTTCGTTCATGAAATTCATCGAATATCAAAGTGCCGATACCTCTGAGTTGGGGATCGCTGATCATTCTTCGCAGTAGAATTCCTTCAGTGACAAATTCAATCCGAGTTTTGGATCCGGTCCGATTTTCAAATCGAATTTGGTAGCCGACCATCTCCCCAATACGGCACCCCATTTCCTCGGCAACTCTGGTTGCTAATAAACGGGTGGCCAATCTCCGGGGTTGCAACGTTACGATCCGCTTTTTCTCATCTGGATTCACCTTCAAAAGCATCTGGGGAACCTGAGTCGATTTGCCCGATCCAGTCGGCGCTGTCAGTATCAATCGACGATGCTCCTGAATCCGTTTCAGGATTTCTGATTCAATTTCATAAATCGGTAGAGTGAACGACATGTTGCAAAGGACACTGAATAAAGAATCCTGCGGGAACAAGTCGAGAATGCATCGAAATTGGATTCATCTCCGCCTTAACCATGACCAAATGCAGGCAGGGT
>DUCD01000095.1:18483-35311 GCA_012959985.1 Verrucomicrobiales bacterium
CGACCCCGGAAAATGAAAAACCAATCAGGACGGAACAAAATGCCTTAACTTAGTGCCATTCACACCTGTCACATTTTGATGACTTTGATTACCGCCTCACCAGCGTTGTGTTGGATGCTTATGAATTTTCCTCGCGATGGAATTGATCAACCTCGGGAATAGGGAGGTCTTCGATGATTTCTAGAAAACCCATTTCATTGAAATTCACGAAGTCAACATACCAATCGTGCAAGGTTCTTTCGATCATGATATTGCCTCCCCCAGCCCAATGACGATTCCATTCCTGTTTCTTCACTCCCGTAATCCAATACACATCGCCGGTTTTGGGATCCAGGTGGTTACCGCCCACTAATCCACCCTTTGTCGCTTTCAGTGCCATGTCATTGAAATAGATGGTCCGTCGGGACTGTGAGAATCCAACGCGGGCGATCCAGGCCAATCCCCGATCCGAGGAATCAGTTTTCCTTTCGATGTATCGAATCTCGGTTTTCATATCTTTTTTGTAAGAAAGTTCGACGGTAGGCATTCATTGAGGGGTTTAGTTTTCTCCGAGACTGGGCAGGTGTCAAGATTTGAGAAAAAGGGAATGCCGGGCAAGAATCCGGGAATTCTTCGTAACCAAATTTGGTGAGAGACGTCTGAGTAGGTGATGCGGATTATGGCATTAACGAATCGGGACACAATAAAGTGTGGGGATCGGCGCCGAACCTGATCGATTCATGAGAGCAATCATTACTCAATCAGGAAACTGGATAAAGGAAACAAGTTATGACAGGGAAAAACACAATACTGGTGTCGGCCGTTCTGCTGGGTGCAGGCGGGTTATTGAATGTCGTTCAGGCACAGGATTCGCGTCCTAACCGGGGGCAGGTCAAAGCACGAATCATTGAGCAATTCGATGTGAATGGGAACGGAGAATTGGATGCGGATGAAAGGTCCGATGTCCGTGCTTTTTTTCAGGAACAACGTGGAGGGCGCGATCAGGGACGTTCGTTCGGTCGTGGTCCCCGTGGTAGAAACGCAGCAGAGGAAGTCGAAGACAATGAAGAATTCGGTGACGACGGCGCACGGGGTTCCCGAAGGGGCAGAGACGGAGGAAAAGGACATCGAGAACGTGGTGGACATCGTCGTGGTCCCGGTGGTGCATCTTTTGATCGTAGTGAAATACTTGCCGAATTCGATTTGAACGAGGATGGCGAACTTGATGAAGCAGAACGTGAAAACCTGCATGAAGAAATGCAGGCACGAAGAGAAGAAGCCATGTTGGAACGATTCGACGAAAATGGTGATGGTGAATTGAGTGAGGATGAATTGGCCGAGGCCCGTGAGTCGCACCGTGGCCGTGGTCATCGTGGCGGACCTCGTGATCGGCATGGAAAACCGCCGTTTGCCGGTGATCGGGATGCCTTGCTGGAAGAGTTCGATTCGAATGGTGACGGAGAGTTGGATGAAGAGGAACGGATTGCCCTGCATGAAGAAATGCAGGCACGAAGAGTAGAAGCCATGCTGGAACGATTCAATGAGAATGGAGATGGTCAGATTTCTGATGATGAGCGGGGACAGGGAAGAAGGGGATTCCGTGGACAGAAAGGACGGTCCGGTCATAGGGGGTCAGGGACAAGAGGAAGACGTTCCTGATTTTTTGAATCCTCTCCATTGAAAAACACAACAAAGAGTGGCAGTTATGCCACTCTTTTTTTGTTTTCGCTTGAGTGTTAGGTCCGTTTCCTTCTATTTCAATCTGGTTATGAGCAACAAGTCTGACATTCGGGAGTTTCATCAATCTGCGGGAGCCCAGTTCTGTAGAGTTGGAAATGAAGGATTAGTTGAAAAGTACCAGAATGAATCAGTTGAATACGGTTACCTTACTCAGACCGTCGGACTTCTGGATTTCAGTGCCCGAGGCCGCCTTTGTGTTTGCGGTGATGATCGAGTTCGTTTTCTAAATGGTCAGGTGACCAATGATGTCAAGATACTGAAATATTTCGAAGGGTGTTATGCCGCCTTGGTGGACGCCAAAGCGAAAATGCAAAGTGATCTTTTCCTGTATCAACTCCCTGATGAAATTCTCCTGGACATGGAACCGGGGTATGGACCCGCTGTCATCAAGCGTCTTGAAAGTCATATTATTGCCGAGGAAGTCCGGGTATCTGATGTGAGTGACTTGTTTGGTCTTTTAACCATTCAAGGGCCTTTGGCCGAAGAAAGTCTTCGCGCCTTGTTTTCCGATTTATCTTTTCCCGATGCCCCTTTTCAAATCTGCGTGAATGAGAGTCCCCAATTCGGTGAAGTTTATATTGTGAACCATGCGCGTCTAGGTAGCTCTGGCTTTGATTGTTTTCTGAGAACCGAATCAGTTGTGGATATGGCTAAGGCATTCAAGTCTCCACTGGAAGAACAGGGGGGGGGCTATTGTGGTTGGCGGGCTTTTGAGACGGTAAGGATCGAAAAGAGTATCCCCCGATTCGGTGCGGACTTGGATGAATCGACCTTGCCTCCAGAAGCTGGACTGGAGAAAACGGCGATCAGTGTCAGGAAGGGATTGCACGGATTCGGAACTATGGAAAAGCCGCGCGACTTCTGTGCGGGTTTGAATTCGATTCATCTCCTGGGAAATTACCGGAAAAGGGAGCCCAGATTATTCTTGATGGAAAAGTAGTCGGAAATCTTACTAGTGTGGTGCACTCTCCATCATTTAAAAAAACCATTGCCATGGGATATCTGAAAAAGAGGTTTGTAGAGCCGAATGCCCGATTCGAGATTCTATCGGAAGGTTTACAAAACGAAGTGAAAATGGTTTCATTGCCGTTCGGATCATGAGAGATCCATTCAAGATTCCATTACGAATTGGCGGGATAATCGTCAACGGGTAATAGCCTATCAACCCATTAATATACAACAAACTAACGAAAGAAAGAGACCAGCGTGAGCGAGAACGAGAAAACAGAGATAGCAGTGATCCAAACCAGTGAAGGAGAAATGCAGGTGGAATTCTGGGCCGATGTGGCACCCGGAACGGTTGAGAATTTCAAGAAGCTTTCATCCAAAGGTTACTATGATGGGACTGCCTTTCACCGGATCGTCAAAGGATTCATGATTCAAGGGGGAGATCCTCTCAGTAAAGAGCACGATCATCCGAATGTCGGCACAGGTGGCCCCGGATATATGATCAAGGCTGAGTTCAATGACCGACTGCATACCAAAGGTGTTTTGTCCATGGCTCGTTCACAGGATCCCGATTCCGCGGGCAGTCAGTTTTTCATTTGCCTGGCTGACGCCTCCTTTCTGAATGGTCAGTACACGGCATTTGGGAAACTGATTTCGGGTGAGGATGTTCTGGAAAAGATCGGAGACACGCCGACGGTTCAAAGTGGCGGAGATGAAAAAAGCAAACCCGAAGTTCGCATTGAGGTTCAATCCATCAAGATTCAATCTGCTTCCTGATCAGGAGGGAAAAGGGATCTCCCTAATTCAGAACTCAACGAAAGCAGTGAAATTTTCCCCCGGTCCTTCTGAGCAAGGATACGGGGAAAATATTAAACGAAGTTTTCCATTCCAAAATTCTGTGAAACTATCATGAGTGTTTCTCCCTGGCCATTGATATCCAGTTCGGGGCTTAAGGACTATCGGATTTTTAAGATCCGTTCTGATGAGAAGAAATCTCCCCGAACCGGAGAGACGCATGAGTTCATAGTCATCAATGCCGGAGACTGGGTCAATGTGGTGGCGGTTACTGAAAATAACGAATTGGTCATGATCGAGCAGTATCGACATGGGACCAATACCGTTGAGTTGGAAATTCCTGGAGGTGTGCTGGACCCCACGGATGATGGACCTATCGAAGGAGGAATTCGTGAGTTACAGGAGGAAACCGGTTATGAAGGGACAGAGCCTCGTATAATCGGAAAGGTGTTTTCCAATCCGGCCATCATGAACAATACCTGTTACACCGTTCTGGTTACAGACTGCCGCCTGCTTCATTCAACATCACTTGATCAGGGAGAAGACATTGTTGTGCGCCTGATTCCGGTCGATCAAATACGGCAAGTCGTTGCCGATGGGGAAATCCGGCACTCATTGGTGATTGCCGCCCTTTATTACTACGACCTGATAAGGCAAGGGCTGTAAAAGGCAAGGGCTATAAAAGGTAAGGGCCTATGTAGGGTAGGGCTCGCTGTCCCAGCGCGCCGAATGTCAGGTAAAACGGCACGCTGAGGACAGCGAGCCCTACCTTTCAGTTGGGATTTTCAGACCCGGAGGCCGGGGAGGATCAGGTCTTTTTTTGCCGAGAGGGATTTGTGGTTTTTTGATCGGAGGCATGCCTGGCGGCAGTGGTGGAGTTGGAGGATATTCAGCCAGAAGTTTTCGAATGGCGGTCTTGGTTTCTTCGGACATTGTGGCCCAACGACCTGCATTCCACAAGAACCGTTGCTGTTGCCGAGGGTTCATGTCCGTGAATCGTTTTAGAGACTGAATACATTTTCCTCGATCGGATTTCTCCATATTTTGGTAGGATTGGATCAAAGCCATGGAACTGCTTCGATTTCCTTTGGAGAGAGCGCCGAGTATTTTTTCCTTCTCGTCTCCATTCAATTTGAAAAACTCGTCAAAGTGACGAAACACTTTTTCTTTTTCCCCGGTTTTCAACTTTATCCAGTTTTCATAATGCCTTTGGTATCCGGGACTCAGTGAGTTGAACCTCATATTCTGAGATGCCATCGAATTCTCTCCGATCCTGGAAAAATACCGCAGGATTATTTCATGATTAAAAAACTCCTTCTGCAAACCGGGATTCAGTTGATCCCAACGGGCAAGATGTTTCTGTAGAATATCACTTTCCTCCTCTGGAAGAATCACCAATACGGCCCGCCTTTCTTCGAGAGACATCTTCACGAGTTTTTTCAGGTGAATTCGGATGGAGGCTTCCTTCAGGCGGATTTCCTGTTCTCTCCCATTCAACTTGTCGTATTCACTGAGTTTTTGGAGAAGCAGTTTTTGCGTTTCTGGAGATTTGCTCTGAATCGATTTTAAACGATTTTCAAGTGTAAGCGGTAGAAGCGACTTAAAGTATACAATCGATGAGAGATAAGGCGCCGGGAGTTTCTTTGTCATTCCGGTGATCTCAGGCAATTGATCCTCCTGGACATTCCTTCCCCCGACCTCTGGGTGGACTGTCTCCTGGTCCGGTTTGGAAACCATGGTTGAAAAAGCCAGGAAGAAGACAATAAACAAGAATGGAGTGACGGGGCGCATGGTTTATCAGAGTTCGACTAAGTCATCCAGGTCAGTGCTTTGAGAAGTAGGGAAATAACTCAAGGCATCAATCGTTTCAAAATTGAGGAGTATTTCCGGATTGTTCAAAGGCAGGAGATTGTTTTCAGCCAGTTGGATGGCGGGATTGGACTTCACTGGGATTGAGGAGGACCCTGCCAGCTTGGGTTTGGCCAATCCGGTGAATCCACTCAGCGTGCTGATCGAGTTTGCCATTCGGTCGTTGTAAAGTTGCCGGCGGTTTTGCTGTATCATGATACCGCTGATGGCTAGAGTAGCTGCCAATGCAAATCCGAGAGCGGGTTTCCGGGTCAACCGTTCATAAAAATCTAGAATCAATTCGAAAATTGTCGTTTTCTGCGCCGAGGTTTTTTTGGAAACAATGTTGACTACCGTTTGGGTGAAATGGCTGGAAACGGAAGGTTCCGGCAATTGATCGAGGAGCTGATTCAATTGGCTTTCCTCTTCCCAAAGGGCTTTCTGATCCGGGTGTCCTTCCAGAAATATGGATATTTCATCCTTCTCCTGATCATTCAGATTGGATTTCCAAGTTTGCTCCAACAACTGATTGAATCGTTTTTTATTCATGGATCACCATCGTCTTCCCTAGTTTAATAAACCGCTGACTGATTGAAGTTGCGGCAGAATTCACTGATTCCCATTTTCACTGTGAGTCGTGTTCGCATCGCTTTAGCCTGCATTTGTCCAAGCTCCGGTTTTTAGATAGGGTTTGAGCTGGGTCTTCAATACGAGTCGTCCCCGATGAATGAGCGATTTAACGGCCGAAACCGAGCAGTTAAGTATCTCGGAAATATCCTCATAGGACAGGCCATCATTTCGACATAAAAGAATCGCAGTACGTTGATTATCTGGGAGTTGAGAAAGCGCTTCTTCGATTTTCTCTTCCAACTCATTTCGAAGCGCCTGTTCATCGGGTGTGGAGTTACTGCGGTCTTCGAACTGTTTCCATGGAGACTCTTCGTCATTGGAGGTGCCGGCATCCATGGATTCAGCGGGGTGCCGGGAGCGTCGGCGGATTTCATTCAAGGTTAGATTCCTGGCAATGGTAAAAAGCCACGTAGAGAATTTTGAAGCAGGTTTATATCTGTGTGCTGACTTAAACACTTGAACAAAAACGGTTTGTGCTAAATCTTCCGCTTCGGTGGCATCTTTGAGAGTTCGGTAAATAATTCGGATAACCGGGTGTTTATATTTTTCCACCAAGGACTCAAAAGCCACTATATCCCCCTGCTTGACGCGAAGCATTAAGAGAATGTCCTGATCCGACTCATCCGTCATTCAATACCCACCTTTCAGTAGGACACCGAAATATGAAAATAGTTGCGTCACCAGGAGTTTTCCAATTTGCGAACATGTCCATTCTTGCGTTTCGATAACAAGTTCTCTAAAGCTTGCCTCGAATGTCCACGGTTTTACAGAGAATTCAGGAGAGCGCCGATAAACGGCTTCCGCTTTCGACTTCCAAGCTGCCTGCCCAGGAGTTGACCCAGTACCGGAGGTATTTGGAAGTTGAAAAAGGCCGGTTGCGAATCCAACACCGGGCCGGGATCCCGGGGATGGAGGTCTGCCATGCTCAGGCATGGATTATGGATTTGCTGCTTAAATACATTTTTGAATCGGTCCTCCAGCATTTTGCCAAAGATAAACCGGAGAAGGCGGAACTCTGTCTTGTGGCAATCGGAGGATACGGTCGGGGTGAGTTGAATCCACGTAGCGATATCGATTTTATGTTCCTCCATAGCGGCCCCTTGATATCCCGAGGAAACCCCTCCGATTATCTGAAGAATGTGATTGACGGGATTCTATATCCACTCTGGGACTTGGGATTGAAAGTCGGACATTCGTGCCGAAGCATTGCAGACTGTGTTCAGGTTGCGAATACGGACATGCAATCCAAGACCTCACTCCTTGAAGCCCGGCCGATTGCCGGGGATGAGGTCTTGTTTGGAAAGATGCACAAGACGTTCATTCGGAAGTGCGTCAAAGGTCATGAGCGTGCCTATATTCAACAGAGACTGTCCGACCAGAGTGAGCGCCGAAAAAAATATGGGAATTCTCCCTATCGTCAAGAACCCAACATCAAGAACGGGTGTGGAGGTCTGCGCGACTATCAGAATCTGTTATGGATGGTGTTCTTCAAGTATCAAACCGGATCCACTCAGGAATTAGTTGATCGAGACCTCATATCGAAAACCGAGCGTCGACAACTCGATACGGCCTACGAATTCCTGCTTAGGGTTCGTAACGAAATGCATTACCTGACAAATCGTCCGATTGACATTCTGGATCGCAACATCCAGCCGGAAGTTTTGTTTCATCTTGGTTATACCGAACGATCCAAAGCTCGACGAATCGAAATGTTCATGGAGGAGTTTTTTGCTCACACCCGGAATATTTACCTTCTTTCCCGGATTCTTGAACAACGCCTGGCTCTTTTGCCGCAACCGCGCTCCTTGCCTACAATTTCCGATGTGATTCAAAGTAGCCGCTTACTCCTTAAACCCAAACCGGTGGATGGATTGCAATTCGTCGGAGGGTATATTAAGGCGAGTTCGTCCAGGATATTCAGAGAGCAACCCCGCAGGTTGATGCGGGTGTTTCTGCATGCCAAGAACCGAAATCTTCCATTACACCCTGACTTGGAACAATTGATCCGAAATAGTTTGCGGCTGGTTGATAGGCAGTTTCTGACCGACGAACACGTGCACCAGACTTTTTTGGAAATCATTGGTCACCGCGGCAATGTGGCTCCGGTTCTGCGCATGATGCATGAAGTCGGTTTTCTCGGAAAATACATTCCTGAATTCGGCAAATTGACCTGCAAAGTTCAGCATGAATTCTACCACCAATACACCGTCGACGAGCATACGTTAGTTTGCATTGAGGAATTGGACACCGTTTGGGATGCCGAGAAGGCGCCCTATTCCCATTATCGGGAAATCTTTCGCCAACTGGATTCTCCTTCTGTACTCTATCTTGCTCTCCTTCTGCACGATGCCGGAAAAGCTGAGAAAGGCAAAAACCATTCAAAATCGGGCATAAAACTCGCCCGACGTGTTGCAGAGCGAATGGGGTTGCCTGAGTATGAAATCGATTCTCTCTGCATCCTGGTTGAACATCATTTGTTGATGGCGGTCATGTCTCAGCGGAAAGATCTGGATGATCCGGATGTGATAAAACAGTTTGCCGGAGCAGTGATCAGTCTTGAAAACTTGAAAATGCTTGCGGTCTTGACCTTTGTGGATTCTCAAGCCACCAGTAAAACCTTGTGGAACAGCTATAAGGAGACCCTGCTTTGGACCCTTTTCAAAAAAGCAAAGATCGAAATGACTGAAGCGGTGGACTTTTTGGAGATCGCTGCCGAAAAACAGAGGCACGTGAAAAAACAGGTGCTAAAGAATCTTCCCGAGAATATTTCTACAGAAGAAGTCACCGCACATTTTCAGACGCTTCCTCCCCGGTATTTCCGGATGCGAAGCCCACTGGGCATCATCGAGGATCTCAATCTGGTGCACCGATTTATCGAGTTTCAATTGATGGAACAGGATCGGGCTTTGGAACCGGCTATTTTCTGGCGTCCGGATCCGGACCGTGATTCCACCGTGCTCAGAGTTTGTACTTGGGATCGGGGTAAACTGTTCAGCGATATCGTTGGATCGGTCACCGCAGCCGGGTTGAATATCCTGGACGCACAGGTTTTCTCACGGAACGACGGTATCATTCTGGATCGGATGATCGTGGTAGACGAGCTGACCGGTCATCTACCCAAGAAGTCCTCTCGTGATTTATTCGAAAAGATACTGAAAGGGGTCCTGAAGGGAAATATCGATCTCAAAGAAGTGTTGGACGTGCAACTTAAGGAATCCAGATCCAAAGGACCCGCAGGTGTTGAAGCCATTCAGACTTCCATTACCTTTGATAACAATGTTTCAGAGCGTCGAACTGTTATGGAAGTGCAAGCGGAGGATCATCCGGGATTGCTTTTTGAAATTGCCTGCATTTTTAACAGTTATGGTCTCGATCTCTCTTTGGCAAGGGTCATCACTGAGAAAGGAGCAGCGATTGATACCTTTTATCTGAAGGAGCCCGATGGAACGAAAATTTCGACTCAAAAGAGCCAGGACCGAATTCGGAACCGGATCAAGGAAGCAATCAATCGTCTGGCCTCCGATTAGCTCAATCCCTAGCTGAACCTCAGCAGCGGAACTTGTAAAAGTTCCGTCAAGATTTTGAGTGGAAATCAGCACTCAGCAATTCGAGCAAAAACACCATGTTCCTATACCCAATGGAATCCCCTGAAAACCAGGTGATATAATGGGGCAGAGCGTCACTGCCCTTCGGTTGAGGGAATTAGGCACCCCTGAAGCTGGGGGCGTCGACCCCGGATCATTGAAATCGGTATTCATTTCTTCATATTCCGGCCTCGGCGCGGCCAGCTTCAGGGGTGATGGTGTTTAAAACATCTACGAAAAACCCTTAACCGAATGACAGTGGGCAGAGCGTCCCCTCGAGCCTTTCATGGATCACATACCAGGCAATTACGTCTCTGCGATCCAGTCATTCTACTGAGTTCCGGGTGCGCCAGGAACTCCAACAATCAATCTTCTTTCAGTATTTCACGAAGAATCGGTTTAAGGACTTTCCAGACGTTTCTTGTGATAATTATTTGGCCTGCCGGGGTGGGGTGAATCTGATCCTGTTGAAATAGCTCGGGTTTGCCCTGAAGCCCCTCCAACAAAAAAGGAACGTGCGCCACTTTGTGTTTTCTGGCGATTTTCGGATAGAGTGCTTCAAATTGATCTGTAAATTCTTTGCCCAGGTTTGGCGGCATTTTCATTCCGCAAAGAACGATCCGGATCTTCGGGTTCTTCTTTCGTGCCTTGAGAATGATTCCCTCCAGATTGGACCGGGTCTGATTCGTATCGATACCACGCAGTCCATCGTTTCCACCCAGTTCAATGATCAGGATATCCACCTTTTTTCTCAGAATCCATTGGACTCTTCGCAGTCCGCCTGCCGTTGTGTCACCGCTGACACCTCCGTTGTAAACACGGAATGGTAAACTCTCCTGTTCTATTTTCTTCTGAAGCAGGGCCGGAAAAGCTTCGTTTCGTGCAAGGCCATAGCCGGCTGCCAAGCTGTCACCGAGCACTGTAATTGTTTTATGCGATGGCGCTCCGAACTTCTCGGAATGAGGTACAGTTGCCTGAATGTCGTCGAAAGCGTTTCCGTTCGATTGAAGGACAGAAAATGCCATTAAGAAAATTGATATCGCCGTTGTCGTGCACGCCATAGGGTGACATTATGATTGTGAATCTCTTGGAGTGCAAATACAGTCTGGACTTCAGCCTTTGGATTGGATCTGGGGATCCTGCGTTCAGCTGCACAAAAAAGAAAATGCCTGTTTTTGGAATATGGAAGCAAGTCTGAAATCCAATGCTATCATAAAAGTCGAAGGATTGACCCAGACCTATCACAGTGGGGATCGTCATTTGACCGTGCTGCAGGACATCAGGTTTTCCATTCCTGATGCCGCTTCTGTGGCTGTCGTCGGTCCGTCTGGAAGTGGGAAAACGACATTGCTGGGGTTATGTGCCGGGCTGGATCGGCCTGCCGAGGGACAAGTGTCTCTTTTGGGGCAAGATCTTAATTCGATGTCTGAAGAAACCCGAGCTCAATTCCGAAATCGGAATATTGGATTTGTCTTTCAGAATTTCCAGTTGATTCCCACTCTGACGGCACTGGAGAATGTCATGGTTCCCTTGGAATTAAGAGGTGGAAAGCGTGTGCGGCACGAGGCGGTCGACTTGCTGAAACGTGTGGGGCTCAAGGACCGTCTGGATCACTTTCCAATCCAACTTTCGGGTGGAGAGCAACAGCGAATTTCTTTGGCGCGTGCGTTCATTAACCAACCTAGAATCCTGTTTGCCGACGAACCCACTGGAAATCTGGACACCGAGACCAGTCACCGGATTGCCGACTTGCTGTTTGAGTTGAATCACGAATCCGGAACCGTCCTTGTGCTGGTGACTCATGATTTGGAGTTGTCTCGGAGAGCCGGGCGTATCATCAGATTGAACGCCGGTTGTATTGTGTCAGATACCCTTTCAACTCTGGTTGGCGAGTCAACCGTAAAACCGGTGACTGTAAATAGTTCAGGAGAAGATTAAGAAGGAAGGCGACTTGCCAATCGATTTACAATGTGCTGAGGACAGCGCACGCTACATTACCAGAAGACTAATATCACTCCCCGATGGATTTATTCAAAGCATGGACTTGGAAAATGGCTTGGCGGGACAGTCGTTCCAGTCGTCGTCGATTGCTTCTGTTTTCCCTTTCCATCTCTATCGGCATTGCGGCCGTAGTAGCCGTTAGCTCACTGGGCGACAACCTCAAGACGGCGATTGAAAATCAGTCCAAGGAACTTCTGGGAGCCGATTTGGTGATTCGATCACGGCGTCCCTTTTCTGCGGAGGAAAACCAAGTCCTGGAAAAAACGGGGCCCCTCCGTTCCCGGGAGATTGCTTTTTCAAGTATGATCCGCTTTCCTGAGACGGGTGCCTCTCGGTTTGTCCAAATAAGGGCTCATGAAAATGGTTTTCCCTATTATGGACAATTGGAAGCATCTCCTTCTGATGCGGTCACTCGGTTTCGCAATGGGGAGGGAGTCCTGCTGGAGGAAACCCTGATGAATTTTTTCGAAGCCAGAATTGGAGACGTCATTCAGGTGGGTGAATGGAAGGGCCCGATTGTCGGTTGGTTGCAGAATATTCCGGGGGAATCCTTTGTGTTTTCCGCTCTGGCTCCCCGCGTTTTTTTTCCGCTGAGTGACTTGGAGGAAACAAAATTGATCCAGGCTCAGAGTCGTGCCCGCTACAAAGTGCATTTTCGGCTGGATAAGGATACCAACATTTCCCGATTGATGGATTCGCTGCAGTCGACCATGAATCATTATCGATGGCAGCACGACACGGTTGAGAAACGGAAACGCAACTTGGGTCGTTCAATGGATCATTTGCACCGGTTTCTTCAGTTGGTGGGGTTCATTGCCCTGTTTCTAGGGGGTGTTGGAATTGCCGGCGCGGTTCATATCCATGTCAAAAGTAAATTGATGACCGCCGCCGTGTTGAGATGTTTTGGCGCCACGGTATCGATGACCTATTCAATCTACCTGATTCAAGGATTGGCCATGGGTGTATTCGGTTCCCTTGTTGGGGGGGCATTGGGGCTGATGGTCCAGTTCGCCATTCCTGGTATTCTTGCGGATTTGATTCCGGTGGAATACGACGTTTTTATTTCCTGGCCGGCTGTCTTGCGTTCATTGGGAATAGGTATCCTCATATGTTTGTTGTTTACGCTACTTCCATTGACCGTGATTCGAAGAGTTTCTCCTCTGGCGGCCTTTCGATCTTCCTATGAAACGGGATCGAGACGATCATGGGACGGTTTTCAAGTCGTTCTATATCTGGTCCTGTTTCTCGGAGTCTTTGTGTTTGCCTGGTCGCAGATGAGGAAGTGGCCTCAGGCGGTCGGATTCACTTTTGGTCTGCTGTCCGTTTTCGGAGTATTGTTTCTGATGTCCAAAGGGCTCATGTTTCTTGCAACTAAAATCATCCGACCTTCCTGGCCCTATACCATTCGGCAGGGTCTGGCCAATCTGTTTCGACCGAACAATCGAACCGTGATGCTGATGATTTCCATGGGCCTGGGAACCTTCCTGATCCTGACTTTGTATCTGGTGCAGGAGACCCTGGTTCATGCTTTTGATCCGGCTGTAGGTAGCCTGCGTCCGAACGTGATCCTTTTTGATATTCAACAGGATCAGGTGGAGGGGGTCCGCCAGGTGATTCTTGAAGAGGGATTTCAGATGCTCGACCGCGTGCCCATCGTCACAATGCAATTGCTGTCGATCAATGATGAATCCGTAGAATCCTTTTTGAAGAATCCGGAATCTTCGGTGGAAAAATGGGCCTTGCGTCGCGAATACCGCTGCACCTACCGAGAGTCCTTGTCCGATTCTGAAAAACTGATTCAGGGAGATTGGATTCCCAGATTTACTGGAGATATTGAAGGAGTCATTCCTGTTTCCATTGAAGAGGGAATCGCAGAAGCCCTTGACATTGGACTTGGTGACAGATTGATCTTCGATGTCCAGGGGCTTTCAATTCAAACCCAGATCAGGAGTATGAGACAGGTTGACTGGAAACGCGCCGAACCCAATTTTTTCGTGGTTTTTCCGGTTGGTATTCTTGAGGACGCTCCGGGTTTCCATATTGTCACCACACGCGTTGATTCGGCGGCCGCCTCCGCAAGACTACAGAAAGCCATTGTCGGGAAATATGCCAACATCAGCATGGTAGACCTCAACCTGATTATGAACACCTTGGATCACATTCTTTCCCGAATGACTTATGTCGTGAAGTTCATGACCCTTTTCACTCTGTTGACGGGATTGGCGGTACTGGTTTCCACCGTGTGGAATTCCCGGATGCAACGGCTTCAGGAATTTATTTTATTGAGAATCCTCGGGGCTTCTCGTAATCAGATTATCCAAATTCAGGTATTCGAATATCTGATTCTGGGCACCCTTGCCGCAGCGACCGGTGCCCTGCTGTCCATTGCTGCCGGTTGGGGGTTAGCTCGGTTCTTCTTCGAAATCCCCTTTCGCATGAATTGGGAAATGCTCCTGCTCGCCTTTGCGACCGTTTCTTTAATGACTCTTCCCGTTGGAATGCTCTCACTCCGTGGACTTTTCCTGCAACCTCCTCTGGAGGTCCTGCGAAGGGAATCATAGGTGCTTCTAGCAAAGGTGAGTCGAAGTAGTGGGAAATTGAGTTGAAACCTTTGGGAATCAGTCTTTCTCCCCCGACGGAATGAAAGTGGGGGTTCTAACTATGCCTTTGCCGACGGAAGCACGCGCTATTTAAATTACGGAACCACAATGTACCCGGACAACCGTTGGGCCGTGACACCTCAGTGGCGGGCTGCTCCACCACAGTTCGACGGTGAACTGAACAAGGAAGAATGGCAGTCCGCCGGTAAGGCAAAAGCAAAAGCGAGGATTTCGGTTCGGTACTACCTGATTCCCGGCGTGGCCCGTAATTCGGCATGCCTTTATTCAACAACCAGGTTTGCCAAAGGAAAGCCTCGGCCTTCTATTCGAGCAGAAAATGATGGACAGACGAGAATGGCACTAAGATAAGGAGGGTAGGGCGTGCTGTCCCAGCGCGCCGCAACCCGTAATGAATACTGGATAGTAGGGGTGATTTCTCAATAATTTCACTGCTCAGGCGGCGCACTCGGAGAGCGAGCCCCAGTGCCATTCGGTTAAGCCTGATCTGGTCATCCAACGGAAAGCGACGACTTCGTAGAACTCGTCGACGCAGACCATACCGCTGACGCGTTTGTCCAAAAAACTCTGATATTCCGACAGGTTTTGGACTATGTGCGACGAAGTCGCCGCTTGTGCGCCGGGAGAAATCCTCGGGAGCCACGAGCAGCAAGTTCAGTGGTCTGATTATTGTTATCCTTAACCGAATGGCAGTTGAGCGAGCCCTACCATGTGATGCTTCACTTGGAAGAATACTGGAAGATTCCAGAAACTCTGGATTGATGGACGAGCTGCCTCATCTTAGTGTGGCCGTGCTGAATTCTATCCGTATGCGCGTTGCTCAAAGCCTCAAGAGGATAGGTTCAACGCCGCGCCTGTTCATATTGAAAGTTTTCACTTTCTCATAGGTTTTTAGGAGGTTATTCTGAGAACAGTGACCCTGACCGTCTTGCAATCACTGTTTTGAAGCAAACCTTGAGTATTCTATGAACACGGATCGAAATAATCAGTCTGGCGTTATTCATTCATTCGGGAAACGCCATCTATTTTGTTTTTTGTGTTTCGCATTGTTCGGTGCGACGAATGTTATTGGTGTGGAATTGAATTCAAGGTCGCCTACCTATCAAGCGAACGCCGGTGACAGCATTGTTTTCATTGGAAACACATTTGTGGAACGGATGCGAATGTTCGGTCATTTTGAGTTGTTTCTTCACAGCCGATTTCCCGAACACCCATTGAAGATCCGTAATATGGGCTGGTCTGCCGATGAAGTTGCACTGCGGCCCCGGCCAAGGGGATTTGGAGACATGCACCGATATTTAACTCAGGAAAAAGCAGATACGGTTTTTGCCTGTTTCGGGATGAACGAAGCGTTCCGGGGAGTTGAAGGATTGGCCGAATTCAGTTCAGGCCTTGAGGCGCTCATTCTTGATCTGCAGAAACACCGCTACAATGGTCGATCAGCTCCGCAGATAATCCTCATCTCTCCCATTGCCCATGAAAACCTTGGTGGTCATATGCCGGATGGACAGGTGCATAATGTAAACCTCGAGATCTATACTCAGGCAATGCTGGAAATTGCCGGAAAGTACAAGTTGGCATTTGTTGATCTCTATACACCGACTCGTGAATTGATGGTTTTTTCAAAGGGACCAGACTTTACCATAAACGGGATTCACCTTAACAACTATGGCTATTGGAGAGTCAGTCAAATCATGGCCCGATCTCTTGGTTTGATTGGAGACATTGACCTGAACTACGCTGCTGGCGACTCGGCAACGGAAAAACTGCGACGTACCATTTATGACAAGAATTACAGCTTTTTCTTTCAGTGGCGTCCTCCCAATATGGAATACCTCCACGGGAGGCGGAATCGATTGCCGGGTGCCGAGGGGATGCCGGAGGAAACCGCTCAGCTCAATGACATAGTTGGTCAACTGGATCGGAGAATCTGGAGAATGGAGAAGCCGCAACCCGGGAAGGTCTGGGGTAAATACCCGATGGATATTCAACTCTCAGCATCGACACCCGATTACACCGGTATCCGGATTCCCGAAATCGGAGAAGTCGTACGCAGAGGCGGTGACGAAGAGGAAGGTCGGGGAGATGTGCTCACACCGGATGAAGCACTGAAGAGATTCCATTTGCCCGAAGGATATGCGATCAATGTTTTTGCCTCCGAAGAAAACTCACCGATTGCCAATCCCGTAGCCATGCACTTTGATGTTGAAGGTCGTCTGTGGGTTGCCAATTCTCCCACATGGCCTCATCCATTACCGGGCAGTAAACCAAACGACTCCATCATCATACTCGAGGATACCGATCACGATGGGGTGGTTGACAAGCAATCTGTATTTATCAATGGGTTGGATATGATTCACGGCTTTATCTTGGGGGATGGCGGTGCATATATTTCCCAAACTCCCAACATCATCCATATCAAAGACACCAATGGAGACGGTCGGGCCGATACTGTTAGAACAGTTCTGCATGGGTTCGGCGGAGAGGATGTTGAACATTCAATCAACAATTACCGCTGGGGACCCGATGGAGCACTCTATTTTATGGAGGGGATATTTTTCCATACTCAGGTGGAAACGCCCTATGGTCCCCGACGGGTCAGGGATGCCGGCGTGTTTCGCTACAAACCACTGACCGAACGGTTCGACGTGTTCGTTTCCTATGCATTTTGGAATCCCTGGGGGC
>DUCD01000096.1:0-3601 GCA_012959985.1 Verrucomicrobiales bacterium
TCCGCTGGTGGAGATCTCGGTGTTGTCCGGTTTAATTGAAGATGGTTCTGTCAGGAACAAAGGGGTAGAACACGACCCAGTATTTTCTAAATATAAAACGCCAGGCTCAAAGAAATCACCCTCTTTTGGAGATTTGAAGACAACTTTCGGACGACTGTTTCCCACCGTGACCGGCACTTGGACCGTGGAACTTAGGCCTTCTTGGTCCGAAACTTTAAGGGACACAACATAATTCCCCGGCTGATCGATCTTCATATCCGCATTCGGTGAAGTGGAAAAGGTTTTTCCACCAGGGTGAAGGCTCCATTCATAACTGACGGAATCGCTTTCATAGTCCAGCGAGCCAGTGCTTGTGAAATGAACTGCCAAAGGTTCTCTTCCGAAGGATTGAGAAGCCGAAGCGATGGCGACCGGGGGGAGATTTCCTCTGATGTAGGAGATTTTGATTAACTGAGAGTCCTGGTTTGAGCCCCAGGTTTTTCCATAATCCAGCATATACAAACAGCCGTCCGGTCCGAACAGGGCATCGACCGGTCTTTGGATCAGGAATCGATTGGACTTACCTCCGCTGCTTGACTGACCGCTGTCATTGCTCAAGACCACCGCATGGGTGAAATCCTCAATACTTTCCAGCTTGGAATTTGAATCTAGCCGTGCCCATTTCATGAAAGGGCGCTGCCAGTCCCAGAACAGAAGACAATTGTCGAAGTGTTGTGGAAAACCGTTTGACTCGGCAAATTCAGGACGATAATGGAATACGGGACCGGCACAGGCGGTTCTACCTCCGGAGCCCAGGCTTGGAAATTCCGGGGAGTCGGCATAAGGCCAATAAATCAGCGCAGCCTGGGCTGGGGGAAGGATCCGGTTGCCGGTGTTATTCGGGCTTTCGTTGATCGGACGCTGAGGATCATAGAGCGGTCCAATTTCTTTGGTTGCGAAATCGTAATCGGCATAAGCGAAATTATTGCCAACGAAATAAGGCCAACCGTAATTTCCTGCTGTCCGGGCCTGATTGATTTCATCGTAACCTCTGGAACCTCGCGCACTCGTTGTGCCGGCATCGGGTCCTACCTCTCCCCAGTAGACGATTCCCGTTTTCTCGTCTACGCTCATACGCCACGGATTTCGGCAGCCCATGACGAAAATCTCGGGACGTCCTGACGAACCGTCCTCTGGAAAAAGGTTGCCATTTGGAATTTGATAAGTTCCATCTGAAAGAGGGCGAATTCTCAGGATTTTTCCACGAAGATCGTGAGTGTTGGCGGAGGATTTCTGGGCGTCAACCGGGTGTTTTCCGGGGCGTTCATCAATCGGAGCATAACCTGCAGTATCAGCCCCGGGATCCGTATTGTCTCCCGTCGATATGAACAGATTCCCGTTCGGACCAAATTCCACGCTTCCTGCATGGTGGCAGCATCTTTCACGCTGATCTTCGAATTTCAGAATGACTTTTTCTGTGTCGAAATCCAAGCGGTCGCCGTCCATCTCAAATCGGCTCAAATGTTGACCACTGAATTCAATCGGGGAATAGAAAAGATAGATCCAGTGGTTGGATGAAAAATCGGGATCCAACGCGAATCCCAGAAATCCATTCTCCTGATCGGTGAAAACAGGCAGTTTTCCGGCGAGCTCTATCTTGCCGGATTCCGGATGGTAGATATTGAGACTCCCGTAGATGTCATTATAGAAAATTCGGCCGTCCGGGGCGATCTCCAATTCCATTGGTTTTGGTATGGACTGAGTCAATACCTCGACCCGGAAACGGTAGTCAGGGGCCTCGGCAGAGCGGATGGGCTGTAGATGTAGAATGAAAAGGATGCAGAGGATCAGGATTCGGATTTTCATTGCTTAATAAGTGAGGCAAGCTAGGCGGAACCCGAAATTGAAACAAGAAAAATCCCGGACAGAATTCATTCAATCCGGTGGGCCGTAATCCGAGATTATCTAGGGAATAGTGAACGGTCTCAGGCCGAAAAAAGAAGTTCCCGTCTCTTGATCAAAGTAAGAGCGAAAAGGGGCCTGCCAGTTCACTTCTGGATCGGCCGTATCTCTCATCAACACGCGAAAGAAATAATCTCCAGATGGCAGAGAATTGCTGTGAGTATATTCATTTGTTGTCAATCCTGGAATCTCGAGGATGATCGAAGACTCGGAAAAAGAGGGGGAAGTGCTCACTTGCAAATCGTATGTGATTGGATCGCCCTGTAAATCATGTGAAAGATTCCATTCGAATTCAATTTCCTCATCTTCGATTTGGGGTCGGTCCAGGTGGACCGGCATGGGGCGAAGATTGGCGGTTTGGTATAAGTTGTGGTTGAAAACAATTTCGGTGGTTATGCGATCGTATTCGCTTTCCCACTCAGCAAGTGAGGCCATCGGATCGCCCGACACTTCGGTTGACAGTGGGAGGCGGTGTGTGTCGGGTGGTTGAATGATGAACTCTCGAATCACATCACGGTACTGGGCCAGCACGGACCGGATTTTTTCTTCGGTTAACCATTGCTCCATGAGTTCCACCATTTTGGCCTCCAGATCAATCAGATTTGCAGGGTTCATCATGAACCGTTTGTGCAGGGTCACATTCCAGTAGGTTGCCAATCCTTGCTGCCACCTTGGGTAACGATTGCTCAAGTTGTCGGGTTGTCTTCGCAGTCCCCAGGCCCCATCATAATCCCAGGGCAGTATATACCAAGTCTGAGTATCCTTCGGGCTATAAAGCATGAAATTTTGAGAATTGGTGTCGAGGTTTCCCATCAACAAGTTGATCGCCATCCAAGTGAGATAATTTTCGCGATGAAAATATTGCCTGAATACCACGTCGAAATCCAAATCGAAATCGTTCACATCTTCCAGTAACCGAATCAGTTTTTCATGATTGTCCTGCCCCTCAATCTCCAGAATCGATTCGAATTCTTCGCGGTTATAATCCGGATCGGATTTTATTTTCACTTTATCTTCGTAACGAAACCATTCGAAGAAATTGGCCTTGTAAAGGTGTCCATTCGGATCCAATCCGTGATTCTCAAGAAAGCGTTCATCGTAGCGCTCAATCTGAGAATACAACCCTAAGTCTTCACCATTTACGAACAGATTCACGAATTGAGTGCGCAGACTCGTAATATGGGGAATTTGCTCAAAAAGCTCGAAACTCAATCGGTTTCGAACCCGCGTTAATTCGAAGGGATGCTTGCTCAGGTTGATGCGTCGGTGTCCCCGCCAGTCAACTTCATCTTTGTCCAACTGGATGCGAAAAGACTTCTGCACTGCCAGTCGGGTCGTAAACCCACGAACCTTCATGATTCCATTCGATCCGCTCAAATCCGGGCGGAAAGTCTCGCCTTCCGTATGGACACGGATCCAAGGATCAAAATCATCGT
This sequence comes from Verrucomicrobiales bacterium, assembly GCA_012959985.1. Lineage (GTDB taxonomy): Bacteria > Verrucomicrobiota > Verrucomicrobiia > Limisphaerales > DUCD01 > DUCD01. Next base: position 3,378 of record DUCD01000096.1, read on the forward strand.
CACGCAATCGATCATTCAGCAAATCATCCAGCGTAAAGGGGCTTTCGTCTTCCACAACGGTCACATCCAATCGCAAGACTCCGCTCGTGTCCTCATTGTAAACTCGGCTGTCTTCGATTAGATCCAGAGGAGGGGAAGTCGTGAAACTCCAGTCACCAAGCAGGTCTGCTATGGATTCTCCTGTCCTAGTCCGAATGGCGGGATCAACATCAATGCGATAACTT
>DUCD01000096.1:3616-4369 GCA_012959985.1 Verrucomicrobiales bacterium
ATCGCAATGCCAGACGTGGGCGGAGCACGATCCTTGAGAATTGGTTTTCATATTGCACCTCCGTTTTTACTGTTCGGTCAAATTCGTCCCTGAGAATCCATCCGTCCGAAAGGCTGATGGAATCAGGATCCACCGAGGTTTTTAAAATGACTTCCAGTGATTGCTTCGATGGAAAATCGGTTTGTCCAGGCAAGGGTGACTGACGTTCGAGGACTTCTTCTGGACGGTTGAATCGAGGAGGAGAAACCAACTGGAATAAAGCCTGGGACCCTTCAGTCGGCACTTCCACGACTTGTATCTCGGCATCCAACGATTCACCCGACAGGATATCTGTTACCTTGGTCCATTCAGGTTCGTCTAGTTCCTGTTTCATCAATAAACTGTAAGCACGTTTTGAGTACACGGGCACAATTACTTTGATTCGTCCATCGGTGGTTTTTTCTATGAGTTTCACCCCAAAGAAACTCGTTGGATCCTGTGAATTGGTTCCTGTTTGGTGCTCCAGTAAATTGGATGCCCCGTCTTCGTCTGCCTCTAAAGCGGCATCGTTGGGATTGGTCGGATCTAATCCTAGCAAGCGTTCCTCCTGATCTGGAATTCCATCTTGATCCTGGTCGGTTAGATTGGTTGACTCAGGAGTGGTTCCATCAACGAAGAACTGAATCTGTTCCCCGCCATCCGGAAATCTTCCCTCAGAAAGTCCCTCACTCGAAACCGAATAGGTCGCCTGATCCACCACCCTTCCGACAGGGT
>DUCD01000096.1:4379-6014 GCA_012959985.1 Verrucomicrobiales bacterium
GAAGACAAGGACTGTGCGCCAAATTTTTGTACGGGATTCCCGACTTTCGAATGTGTTGGATGCCTCAATGATTCGGACTGCCCAGAAGGTCAGGAATGCAATGGAGCAAGTGCTTTCTGCCTCCCGTCCGAATCCTCGTCAGCATTCAACAGGACAAACCCGCCTGGGCCAATGAAACTGAAGGGGGACAAAGGGGAAAGATCCGAAAATGAAAATGCCTGTTCAGGGGGTTTTACACCGACCAAAGCCATGTCGGAATAGAAATCATCATCGGATTTACCGTAGGCAGCTCCCTGCACGGCGACCGTGTTGAGTCCTTCTACAAGAAACTCAGCGAAATTATCGAGTTCAAATTTCCAATCAATGAAATCGCCGTCCTCATCGTCAGTTGCCGTCAAGTTCACGGATAGTTCTGAATTTGATACGTTTAAACGACCCCATTCGTGTCCGTTGAACCAGACAATGAAACCATCATCACTGCGAACTTTGACTCGGTAGAAATCGTAATCGCCTCGGCCACTCAAATCGAAGGATCGGCGCATAAGCAGTGAGGAGTATTGACCTGTGAGGTCGAGCAGTTCGGTGCCCGATCCTGGGCCTGGGTTGGTTCCGAGGAAAAAAGGTGCCATGGCCCTATCCCAGACATTCGCATCAATCGTTGAACCGCTTGGAAAAACGTATTTGGCTGAATCCTACGCGGAATCGGTCACTCTCCAACCCGATATATCAATGGCCGTATCTGTTGTGTTCTGAAATTCAATCCAATCGTTGCTTTCCAGATTCGCCTTATCCGACGAAGCATAGATTTCACTTAGGACTACAATGGGAGTTAGGTTTACCTCCGAAACAAAACCCGGGGAGCCTTTCAATGCGGAGCTGCGCCGCCAGGCCGAAGGGTTGTTTACATCATCGTGCAGATCAAAACGCTCCAGTGAGAATCCATCCCCGTCGGCTTCCGCGGGCCAGAATCCGTCGTCACCATAACTCACCCAAGCGATGGCTCGCCCCAGTATATCCCGGAGAATCAATGGTTCTCATGAATTAGACAAATTGCGGCCAAAGAGACCTTTTGGTTCTAGTCCAGGATAGCGCTGAAGAAAGGCATCGATATCTTCATTTGCCGTCAAAACCCAAACGGCTCCCGGCTCCATGATGCTTTCTCCGGGGAACCGGAAATTAATTCCCGACCAGGAAGCCTTACTCAGATTGATCGGATCTGGGCCGGTATTTTGAATTTCAATAAACTCAAAGGCGCTGCCACCCGGTGGATTATACATGATTTCCGTTATTTGAACCGGAAAGGTGGAAGACAAGATTTCGACCGGCTGAATGGCCAGGGTTAAGGCAAAAAGTGTAGTCAGTTGTAAATTAAAACAGCTGTAGATTCTCCGTGTCCTGCGGCTTGAGTAAATTGAAGAAAAAACCATGGAAATTTCAGACGTAGCCACGACGCTACTTTTAGTGAACTTACGGCCACAACTCCTCAATGGTCAATCCCCAATCTAAAGTGGCGCCTTCGTCGCGCGCAGTCCAATACCTGCGGGTATTCAGAGCATCTTGGGCAATCGTCCCTGAAGCTGGCCGCGCCGAGGCCGGAACATGGAAGATTTGTATTCCGATTCCCATCATCCCGAC
>DUCD01000097.1:0-323 GCA_012959985.1 Verrucomicrobiales bacterium
GCCGAAACCAATGTTTTTCATGGCTGCCCTGGATTGGGAGGCGGTAAATAGTGTGGGGAGTGATTTTCTGTAGCGTCGGCTGTCCTCAGCCGAGAAGGATCGTTGATTATAGTGGAAATGCGCTGGGGACAGCGCACGCTACAGAAAAAATTAATATTTGTCCGATCCCGTTCCGATACTCGATCTTCAACTCCGGAACAATGGGTGGCTTTTCCGGCGAGATGGCGTCGGTTGACATCCGGCATCAGTCCCGAATCTTCCTGCGTATCTTATTCGGGTAGAACCGGTGGCATTGCGACCTTAACCGTTTTCCGTGTGTTTTG
>DUCD01000097.1:346-2606 GCA_012959985.1 Verrucomicrobiales bacterium
ATTTATTTTGGAAACCACTTTCTTAACTTCGCGCTTGTCATCCAGAATTCTGAAGTGAATAGAAAAGGATCGAGTTGCTTGGGGTGCCAGTTTGGGCACCCGCCCGAAGTGGCGTTCCACCCGACGATTATAAGGGAAGCCGGTCGCCGGCTCCAGCCCGGTGACGTAACCTTCCTCTTTCGAAGCGGTGTTCTTCCAGAGGGTCAGGTAAGGCAGCTCTTTTGTTGAATAGGTCATTGAGACTCCCCGATCCTTTTTGGCGTTGCTGATCAATATTGTTGTGCTCCCTTTCTTGTCTGCATAAGGATGAATGCAGTAGACCTGTTCTATGAAACCGAGTGTCGGCGCATCGTAGATATCAAAGGTTTGCAATCCTTCGGCGGCTCGATTATTGAAGGGAACCACTTTTTCAAATGCACCATCGAATTTCGCTCCCTTGCCGAGAAGGGGCAGTCCGAAGTTGGTGTGATAGATCATCTGAAATTCCTGATCGAACGCTCCGTGATTCGTCAGGCGATCGTTGATGGTGAAGGTATCTGATCCGGGAGTCGCGATCTCTGTCCATAATTCCAATTGAGGACCGTAAAATGAGCGCTCGTCCACTCGACCGCGGATTCGAATGGTGTGAGGCGGTTCCCGATCAATTACCACTTCTACAATGGAGGCAGGAATATTGGCGATCTTTCCGTGCAGAGTCAGATCCATTTTGGCTTCATCGCCAACATTATTGATGAAAGTATCTTCCCCGGGGTGTCCTGCAAATTCCAGTCCGCAGCGCACCATCCATTCATTGAAACCTGCCAGCCATCCCAAACCTCCCCGATCATGAAGATTGATAAATTTGGGATGCACGATTTCCTTAACGGGTGATTCCCATCCCAGGCGAAGATCCCCCAACCGGGCTTCGTGTATCCCCATGCCACGGGTCGGAATGACGGTGAATTGTAACAGACCGTTGTCGACTACAATGACATCCACACCCTCCTGCAACCCGCCTTGCAGTGTCCGCTTTCGTACGGACCACGGTAACTTGCTTTCAACGTCCTTGAAATCGCTGGAAGTCAGTTCCCATGAATCGGTGTGAATTCCAGAAGAACTGTCCGTCAGGACTTGTCGGAACGGTTCAGCGGTCTGAGAGGTCAAGGCTGCAGCCATAACGGTCAGAGCCATGCAATGGAATAAGGATCGTTTCATTTTTTCTACTAATCTTCGATTCGAACAATGCAGGGTACGTATCCCATTCTCCTTGCCTCAGCGTAATGCGTCAATGCCTTATAGCGGTTTATCATACATAGCCCGTTAGAGATACCTTGGTTCTCAATGAGGTTGTCTCAGGTTTTACTGTTGAAGAAACTTTCCCAACAACATCCCGGTTCCGAACTGAATGAATCGGCGGCGGTTTGTACATGTGGATTGTGAGCGGAGTTTCATTTGTGATGTCATCCTATCACCATTTCGTCCGAGAATGCAATGAAGATGGTAGGGCTTGCTCTACTGTCATTCGGTTAAGCTGTTTTGCTCACATTTTTTAAGGCCGTTATCCCTGAAGCTGGCCGCGCCGAGGCCGGAATAGAGTAAGAATGCATGCAGATTTCAACGATCCCTGCTCAGCGCGCCGGGCTTCAGGGACGCTCGTATTGCTTTGTCTCTTCCTTAACCGAATGGCAGTGGGGCGTGCTCTCCGAGCGATCCGCCTGAGCAGTGGAATTATACGGAAAAACGAGACTGATCCGCGAATATTCTATGTCCATTCCTACATGGCGCGCTGAGACATCACTCCCTACCATCTGTGTATTACCTCGGCATCGTCCGACGGATCAGTTTCAACGTTGAGTTTCTTAGAGATATTGATTCCTTTTTTCCGTTTGGCCATAGAATTTCGAGGTTTTTCGGTGCTTCCGAAATTCCCAGAATAATATCGCTGCCCGCCTGAGACCAGTAACCGCTGCCTATCTGAATTTCATGTCTTGGGCCGGATTGTCCATTTTGAAAATGAATCCTGGCCGAAGCCCCGGCGGCAGTTGGGTTTTCTGGAGGCCCCTGTAGGCGGACCCGCAAGCCGGGTTTCCCTGCCTGGTTTCTAAACAGTTTCGTAACGGCTCCGTTTTGACCCACTGCCAGGTCCAGGCGACCATCCTGATCAAAGTCGCACAGTGCCGCACCTCGTCCCTCTCCATCTACGGTAATACCACTTTCGGATACTGTGATTGATTCAAACTCTCCTTTTCCATTGCCTCGAAGCCAAAGTCCAGAACCTGCG
>DUCD01000097.1:2728-6002 GCA_012959985.1 Verrucomicrobiales bacterium
CATGAAAAAGAAAAAAAATGGGTTCGCCTCGAAATGGTCGCCCTGATTAATGAAAACCATCGATTGGAATATTAAGGCGCTGACCTTTGACATTTCCGGGATTCCAGAATTCAGGATTTCAGGGATGTCGGCTTTGCTGAATGATTCATAGGTTGGATAATGATTCTTCAAGGAGGTGAATGTTTTACCAAGTACTCCGAGGTCACGCGCCGGAAACCATTCTTGTCGAACGGGATCAAATCGGGCTTCAAGAAGAGCGAGAGTTTTGACCCCTTGCTTGGTGCCGAAATGGAGTTGAATCGTCTTCTGATGATATCGTTCCCGAGGAGTATTGCGTCCCCAGTTGCCGGCAATCAGATCCATTCTCCCATCGCTATTGAAATCGCCCGCTGCCACGCTGTTCCACCATCCGGTCAACTGGGATAAAGTGGAAGGTCTAGGTCGGCCGTCGGAAGGAGCTTTCCATTTCAGTCCGATATCCATGAGTCTGAATTTCCCCTTTTCATTCTTAAGTAGATGAATGGGCCCCCAATCGCAGGCAATGACCAGTTCCGGTTGGCTATCCCCATCCAGATCGGTAAAAACCACACCACTGACCAGACCCATTCCTTTCATAAGGTCAGTGGTAGACTCGTCCTCATGAAAGGTGCCGCCTTGATTGATCAAAATGTGAGAAGAAGCGGGTTCCGGGTATCGGCCTGGAATGGATCGTCCTCCGACAAAGAGATCCAGATCTCCATCCCTATCGATATCCGCCAGGGCCATCGGGCCGGTACTGCTCCTGGAGGTCAACAGATCATGTCTCTTCTTTCCTGATACCAGGGACCAATGGTTCAACGCCGGGGCTTCCTGATCACCCAATTCGTAGCTTGCAGATCCTTGAAGTAGAACCACACTCTGAGGATTGGGTCTCCACCCGAGAACCGTTGACTGATCTGCGGCAACAAGGCTGTTTAACATGGCCGCTTTCTGGCGGACGAATCCTCCTTTCCGGTCGTTTCTAAATGCTGCGAGTTTGCCACCTCGCCCGGTCCCGATCAGCAGATCTTCCCAGCCATCTCCATTGAAATCAAACCAGGTGATACCGGGCCCCAGATTACTCAGCTTTCTCGGAAGCAGATTTTGCCTCTCGAAATCGTTGAAGGCCGCATCCATATGTATATGACCAAGTCGATGGCTGATATCCTTGAACAGGGGTTTGATTCGAGTTGACGAATTGTCTACAACCGACTCCGATACAGCAGCGGATTCCCTGATGACATAAATGTGGTTTTCTGAGACGTGGTTGATCCGGGTCACCATGCCTGAGCGCCACTTTACCTCGATGATGGTTTCCGGCGTATTTCCATTGGGAGAAACAGTAACTGCAAAAGCCCTGATCGCCTGATCACTGGAAAGATATCTTCCCCCACAGATCATTTCCTGAGTCTGATCCGGTAATCCCGGCGATATGATTCTAATTTTGGCACCGATTCCAGAAGTGTTGGGAGCATTGCCCTTGAGGCGGATGGCGATTCTAGGTTGTATCGTTTCGTTCCTGTAGATTAACGGTGAATCATTCAGGCAATTGATGGCAATATCCAGGTCCCCGTCGTTGTCCAGGTCAGCCGTTGCCATTCCCTGTGAGATACGTTGCGAATTGAATCCCCATTCATTGCCAGATTCCGTGAATGCCAATTCTCCTTTACCCTGATTATGAAAAGCGACGTTGGGAGTATCTAAAATAGGGAAACGTTTATTCAATCGCATCACTTCACGATGAGACATTCGTTTCTCAATTTTGATCTTATCGATTTCACGGGAGACATCGGCATGTTGTGAATCGCGCCAGTGACCGGTGGTTATCAATAGATCCTCATATCCATCGAAATCCACATCCAGGAATAGTGGACACCACGACCAATCCGAAGCGTCCAGGCCTGCCAGTTGAGCGGCTTCAAAATAAGTATTGTTTTCGCGACTGATCTGCAGTGTGTTTCTCGGGAATTGAGGTCGATCACCCAGTAGGTTTCTGAATTGCGAGAAAGCGGTGTCATCCATCACTTGCACTTGCCGTCTACGATGATCCGGGCTCAGCATGTCCGCAATGAACAGGTCATCCAATCCATCCCGGTTCACATCAGCAATATCCACACCCATCGAAAACAGGCTGGTCTGGCGAATCGCCCGGGTTGGGATTGCCTGAAAATTACCGAATCCGTCATTGATCCATATGCGGTCCGGAGACTGGAAATCGTTACAGACATACAAGTCCGGCGCAGAGTCGCCGTTCAGGTCGCGGAACATGGCGGAAAGCCCCCAATCGTAAGGGGTTTCTGTTGTGTTGCCGGTTTCGTCCATAAATGTTCCCTCATCCCATCGTAGCTTTTCAAAACGCCCGTAGCCGGTGTTCCGATACAGGGCATCCGCTTCGCCGTTTTCCAGGACTCCGGACTCTTCATCAAACGTGAATCGCCCGATCACATCGGGATCCGTTGCCGGCCGACTATTGAATGATTCCAATTGCCGTTCTCCACCTACCGTACGGATATCAAACTTAAGGTTTGCCATATCACGGATCGTATCGTTCCGGTAATTGACCGCATATAAATCCAGTAAACCATCTCCGTCGAAATCGGCGACTGCCATTGTGGCCCCCCCATTACTGCTTTGTAGTCCTGATGAGTCGGTCACCTCGGTGAAATGGGCATTCCCGTCATTGAGAAAGATCCGAATTCCTGACTGGTGTCCGGAGATTAAAAGGTCTAAATCTCCATCCCCTTCTACATCGAACAGGACCGCTCCCGTCGATGACTGGTTTTCGCAGGCAACCCCGGCTTCCCGGGTAATATCCTCGAACTTCCAGTCACCCAGGTTTCGATAGAGAACATTCGCATTGTCCAGTCCACAGAATAATAGGTCGCACCGTCCGTCTCCATCCACGTCTCCGGCAGCCACTCCGGAACCGTTGAGTAGAATTTGGTTATTGAGAGAACTATTCTCCGAAAGCAGATTCTTGAATTGGATGCGTGAAGTCGTGGATGGGATGGAAGTGAATCCGGTGCGGCCCTCTTCAGGCATGGACAATTCAGCTCTGAGGTGATCGGGATGGGAATCCCATTGCAGATCGGCATTCGAGAAGGCCGCCGAAAGGAGGACCAAGCCCATGCAGACTGGTTTCCGTATTGGCTGCAACATAATTAGCTCTTCTTATCCAAGGAAATTCGAGATGGGTCAAGAGAAAGCCGGATTATACTGATCGGCATCAAGTATAATCCGGCTTTCTCTTGCCCCA
>DUCD01000098.1:0-5760 GCA_012959985.1 Verrucomicrobiales bacterium
CATCGACCCCCGACTCGGTAAAGATCATTGGGTTGATGGGGGAGTGTGGTCTCACCTTCAAAACTCCACCGTCTTAAAATTCCTTCGATTCTTTTGAGGGCCTGGTAGTTTTCAATCAACTTTTCTGCATTCTTAGAGGATAGGATTCCGGAATTCAGGGCCTGATTGAGAGCATTCAATGTATTGGGTTCGTAATGACCGCTTTCGAGGCAGCAGGCCTGTGCAATAAACTCGGCATCAATCATTCCACCGGCACCGGTTTTGATTGCCCAATGCGCTTTGCCTATGGGGGTGCGTTCTTTTTCGATTCGGTCCCTCATGTGTCTGATTTCGCTTTTCCATTCCTGCGAATAAGCTGCGGGCTGATCTCTGAGATTTTTGAAGTCCGTGACCTGCTGGACGAAATAGATGAACTCTTTTGCTACAACGGGATTTCCGGCGACTGGGCGACACCTGGAAACAGATTGTATTTCCCATAATTTTGCGCGCAACCGGTAGTATTCCCGGTAGGCATTCAACGTATTGACCAAGGGGCCGGCTTCACCGTCAGGGCGAAGTCGGGTATCCGTGTCGTACACCTTTCCATTTATAGTGTTCTCCGACAATAAACTCAGGATATCATTTCCAATTTTCTGGAGACGCGACCAGTTTTTCACCGAGTCTTTAGCCACAAAGAAAAAATCCAGGTCAGATCCATAGTTCAATTCCTGACCTCCATATTTACCCAATGCGATGACCGTAAATGGCGGGTTCTTGAGTCGGTGTTTTTTCAAGACGATTTCCATGGCATACTGGACACAGGCATCAGCCAGATTTGATAGCTCAAGGATGCTTTGTTCGTAATCCGTAAGTCCAAGAATATCCCGAAGTCCGATCCGCATTTGTTCAGATTCATGGTATCGTCGAATCCACTGTAGCTGATTCTTGTCTGTGGTGCCGAACCGCAGTTCTTCAAGATTGGTTTCCGTGTTTTTTCGCTTCCTTAATTGGCCGCTCATTTCCAGCTCATCGATCAGGTCCGGTGTTTGCAGAGCCAATTCACCCAGGAATTCCGATCGATCAAAAAGAAAGAGGAGAAGTTCAAAGAGCGATGTGTTGTGGTTCCAGGTTTCCAGAAGATTCGCCCGGCTACCGTAGGCTTCGAGAAATCCTGACAGACGCGTGAGGACCCTGTCAGGATCTGATAGCTTGCGGTCTATTGCGGCGGTATGCCTGTGGTCTTTTTCCGAGGTCAGGTCCATCAGTTTACCGATCAAGTTCAATGCAAGCTTGACGGTGCGTTGGGAGACGTGTCCAAATCCTGGCCCATTCACAAACTCCGACAGCATCCGAAAGGATTGATTCACCTCTTGGAATCCCCGTTCTGCAAGCTGTTGTGTCCATTCTGCTTTTGTTTTCAATGAGGGAACACTCAGGCTCTTTTCCTTTTTATTTGGAGTGGTCCCGACAACTTTCTCGTAAACCTTACGAACACGGATTCGTTGACGTTCCAATTCTTTGCCAAATTCACGTGAATTCCTGAAACCCATTAATTTGCTGATTCGAGTGAAAGCATCTTTCGATTTGGGTAGCGAATGAGTCTGACGGTCTTCTTCCATTTGGACGCGGTGTTCTGCACGTCGAAGAAAACAATAGGCCTCCACCAAGTCGTTTGCGTCGGACTGGTACATCAATCTGTAGTCGGCCAATTTTTGTGAGGCAGGCAAGGTCTGGTGATGTTGGATAAACGGCTGTTTGCCTCCGTGAAGGACTTGTAGAATTTGGATTGAAAACTCAATTTCACGAATGCCACCAAAACCCAGTTTGAGATTAGTCTCGCGCTCTTCTGTCTGCAGTCGTTCGTCGGTGATCCGATTCCGCATGGATGACAATTCATCTAAAATCCATTCTCCGACCAGTCTTGGGTAACGAAACGGCTGGATGGTTTCAATGAACTCGGCAGCTAATTCTTTACAACCGGCGACACGGCGAGTTTTGATGAGCATCATACGCTCCCAGACCTGGCCATATTGCGCGTAATAATTTTCGTAACTACTTATGGACTGAGCCAGCGGGCCTGCGCTCCCATCAGGACGAAGATTCAGGTCGATGCGGTAAAGGCGGTCATCATCATCACCTCCCTGCCCGACTTCCTTGACGAAATCCTCTGCGAGGCGTGAGAAGAATTCCTTGTTGGTGGTTCTGGAATCTGTTCGAGGTCGTTTTGATTTGGGGTGTCGGTCAAATACAAAACCATCCTCGGTGTAGGCAAACAAGACATCTACATCGGAGCTGAAATTGAGTTCCTGACCTCCGAGCTTTCCCATTCCCAATACACAGAATTCGGTGTTTCGCCACTGTCCATTCGGAACCAGATGGTAAGGTTTTCCTGCTTCCCGTTCGAGTCGACGGTTGCAGATCCGATAAACGGTTTCCAGGCAGACTTCGGCAAGATCCGATATTTCCAGAATCGTATTGGTAGCGGTTGCCCAACCTGCCAAGTCACGTACAGCAATCCGGATGCGTTCCCGTTGGTTGAATCTCCGAACCTTTTTAAATGCTGCCGAGTAGGCCCCTTTTTGAATCAATGGTTTCAGCGCATGCTGGAGTTCCCCATCGAGGTCTTCAAAATGGCGTGGGGTTTTCAGGGTATCTGAACAGAGAGACTCCTGAATCCATTCGGGATTGCGCAGGAGCATTTCACTCAAGGCCTGAGAACCGCTGAAGAGAGAAATCAGGGCGTGACGTGTTGTGGGGGAAGTTTTAGCGGAGAGCCATTCGGGAGCTATAGATTTGAGTAGGGCCAGGAACTTTTCTGCACGCTTTGGGTCTGCGCAGTTTTTCAGGGCATTGTTCCACATAGGAGCATTAATGCCCCATATAGACCTGATCGTCCAGAGCTGGTTCTACTTATGCCTGCCGGCAAATCAGAGTGCCCCTGCAAACTTTTCCAGTCGGTCCAGTCCTTTTTTCAAATTTTCCATACTCGTGGCATAGCTAAGCCGAAAGTAATCGTCGGCCCCAAAGGCAATTCCGGGTACCGCTGCAACTTTCTCCTGTGTCAGGAGTTGCGAACAGAATTCTGTGGATTTTAAACCGAGGTTGGAAATATTTGGGAAAAGATAAAAAGCACCTTTAGCGTTTACGCAGCTAATACCCTTGATGGCATTCAAGCGTTGATGGGCATATTGTCTTCGTTTGGCAAATTCTTGAATCCAGACATTCAGATGGTCTTGTGGACCTTGCAAGGCAGCGACGGCCCCTTTTTGAGCAAAGGAACAGGGGTTGCTTGTGCTGTGGCTTTGAATGGCATTGACAGCATTCGCGATGGGGGCTGGAGCGGCCATAAACCCGATCCGCCATCCGGTCATGGAATACGCTTTGGCGAGGCCGTGCACAATGATGGTAATCTCTTTGTGTGCCTCCGAGAGTTGGGCTACGCTGGTATGAGTGGCTCCATCGTAAATCAGCTTTTCATAGATTTCATCACTCATGATGAGAATCTTTTCTTTCAGGCAGATATCGCCCAGTTTGCGAAGTTCCGACTCTGAATAAAGGGATCCCGTTGGATTACTGGGAGAATTAAGGATCAGCAGTTTGGTCTTTTCAGTGATCGCCCCCTGTAATTGTTCCGGGGTGATTTTGAATTCGGTTTGATCCGTCGTTGTGATGATGATGGGCTCGGCGCCGGTCATTTTCACCATTTCTGGATAACTCAACCAATAGGGAGCGGGAATAAGAATCTGATCACCGGGATCGCAAAGGGCGACCATGAGGTTGTAGCAGGAATGTTTGCCACCGCAGGAAACAATAATCTGGCTTGGAGAGTAATCTAAATTGTTATCTTCCTTGAATTTCTCCGCGATGGCCTCCCTCAATTCAGGGATGCCGCTGCTGGGCGTATATTTTGTGAATCCTGCCGCAAGGGCATCGACTGCAGCCTTTTTAATGTGCTCCGGTGTGTCAAAATCCGGTTCGCCGGCACCGAGTCCGATCACGTCCTGTCCTTCTGCCCTTAATTGTTTCGCCGTTGCGCTGATAGCCAAGGTCAACGAGGGAGATAGGGAAGCGGCTCTCTTAGAAATACAGTCAGTCATAACAAAAAACGGGCCGATGATTGTCGGCATCTACAGGGAAACGCAAGGGAATTCCGGCGGTAGTCGATGTTTGGTGGTGATTCAAGGCTTGAAAGAAATTAAGTCAAGATGACGGATACCATTTTCACCCAGCGCCCAATCTCCGGCTCCCGTGCGGTAAACCCATTTTCTACACCGGTTGGCTCGGAAATCCTTCTCATCAACTTCAAGGAGATGGTAGGGGGACTTCCAGTCGCTTTTCCAAGTATGCAGAGGTTTAATCGATAACGGCAATCCATTGAAATCAAATTCGATCTCATAGCCTAGGGCTTCATGGGGTTCGGGGAAAAGGGGGTCCTGACGGGCAATCAATGGCTGATAGTAGTTGATCAGGGGGAATTCGGTCTTTTTGATAGCTACCCGAAATTGCGGGGTGAGGGATCGGATGAACCGAATCAGGTTGAAATCATTTTTTTCGCGATTTTGTGCCATGAACAATTTCCATGCATCGAAACCGATCAAGTTTAAGCCATGCCATATTCCATGATCATTCCGGCTGCCGGGACTTCTTTTTTGATTCCACTTCTCGAAATTCGGATTCGCCATGAAAGTGAGCTCAAAATGCAGATGAGCCCGTTGCCTGGAGATTTTCTGTCGGGTGTTGGAGGTGCGCCCCATGGTCGCGATTTCCTCACCTGCGGTGACGATGGTTCCGGGATTTAAATCCTCTCGCACTCGACTCAAGTGGGCATAAAGTGAATATACCGGAAGCCCCTCGATCCGGTGAGCAATGATTACATAACGCCCATAGTTGGAAAGTCCGGTTGATCGGTTGACATAGGCAATAATTCCTCGGGCGGTGGCGGAGACCGGATCACGGGGTTCTCGGTTGGCATCACGTTCAAGGCAGGCGATATCCAGTCCCTCATGAATCTGGAATCCTTCGGATCGAACGCATCCGAAGGTTCCACTTGGCCAGGTTCTACCCACAGTTGGTACAAAGTATTTGTCTTCTGAACCGGGATTCAGAATGTTTCGGTTGGAAGTAGGGAACAGAAAATCGGCGGATGGGAGGCGACAGGGAAAGATTCCGCTTCCGATTAACGTGTATAAAGCCATGATCTGCAGACTTTTCATCAGCGTTGGTGAGGAAATTCCATGCCGTTGTTATTTGGACGAATGAGTTGAGAAGGTCTAAGGGGACCGTTTACAGACCAAAAAAGGAACTGTTGTTCTTGCGAACCGTATTGTTCAATCCCATTACAATTGATTCTGCTTCTTTCCGGTCGGCATCCGGAGTGAAGTTGAGGATGCCGTCACGGATGGAGGAATTGATTTTTGGAGCCGCGAGCCAGCGCACTTCCTCTTTTTTCTTTAAGATTTTTTGAAACATGACCCCAATAATCAGTGCTTTTCCCGGATTGGTCGCGGTATAATTCTCCAGCATTCTCGTTCCATGCGCATCGAACTGTAGCTTGATTTGGTAAAGTCCGTATTTTTTCTCCACTAATTCAGCGGTCATCAATTCGCTGGTTGTGACCATCGGCCATTTCTCAACCTGGTAAGTTTTGCCGGAATCCCTTGGAATGGTGGCGGTATTGAACTCAAGAGGGCTTCCTCGCAGGGCCTGCGCATGAACCATCACCTCGGCCTTTATCCTTTTTTCCTTGCCTGTCAGCTTTTTTTCATCGGAATCCGAATCAGG
>DUCD01000098.1:5782-27531 GCA_012959985.1 Verrucomicrobiales bacterium
AGCGTGATAAACAGCCCGATTCGTAAAAATGTGTTGAAACTAAATCTTCCAATCGTCATATTCGCAGAGAGCATAAAGCAACAAGAACTATCGAATACCTCATGGGAAAACAACACAATAAAGTAGAGAAAAGAAGTCGTCGAAAAGCATATGTTAAGCGGAAAAACCAAGCATTAAAGGAAAAGACTACGAAGAAATCTTAAAAAGAACTTACTCCTATGGCTCGAATTTATAATAACATCGTTGAAACCATCGGGAATACTCCGCTCGTGCAGTTGAATCGTGTGACCGACGGTGTGGATGCACGAATATTGCTGAAATGCGAATTCTTCAACCCACTGGGTAGTGTGAAGGATCGGATCGGCATGTCCATGATAGAAGACGGAGAGAAAAGAGGAAAGCTGACTAAGGATACGGTGATTATCGAGCCGACGAGTGGCAATACGGGTATTGCGCTCGCATTCGTTGCCGCCTGCAAGGGGTATCGGTTAATCCTGACGATGCCAGAAACCATGTCGCTTGAGCGAAGGGCATTATTGGCGTTGCTTGGAGCCGAGTTGGTATTGACTCCTGGACCCAAAGGGATGAAAGGGGCGATTGCCAAGGCGGAGGAATTGCATGCACAGACTCCCAATTCCTGGATTCCGCAGCAATTCGAGAATGAGGCAAACCCTGATATCCATCGTAGAACAACGGCTGCGGAAATTTGGAACGACACCGATGGAGATGTGGATATTGTAGTTTCTGCGGTGGGAACCGGTGGGACGCTGACCGGATGTTACGAAGTCATTGCCCCCCGGAAACCGAGTTTCCAGGCTATTGCTGCGGAACCGAAGGATTCACCGGTTATCTCTCAGACTCTTGCAGGGGAACCACTTCAGCCAGGACCTCACAAAATTCAGGGCACGGGAGCTGGTTTTATCCCGAAAAACCTTCACCTGAATGATGCCGAAGGAAAAAAACAAATCACCGAATGCATTCAAGTTAGCAATGACGATGCCTTTACCATGGCTTTGCGTATTGCCAAAGAGGAGGGGATTTTGGTGGGGATCTCTACGGGAGCCAACGTGACTGCCGCGTTGGCAGTTGCAAAACGCCCGGAAAACAAAGGGAAAACTATTGTCACGATCGCATGCTCAACTGGGGAACGTTATCTCAGTACGGCTCTGGGGGACAAAGCGCGCGCTCAGGTTAGCGGTTGAGATGCCGTTCGAATCATCCCCTAATGTAAAAGCGTACATAACTCCCAGAGAATTTCAGGCATGGAACCGATAGATACGGTAGGCAACCTTTGAATTCGACCTTTCCTGAGACTGAGCCGCTTAAAAAAACTGAGATTTCCATGATTTTAGGTTGCCAAGACATCAATCTAGAACTAAACACCAAAGGACAGTCTATTGTGTTTCAGTTATACGACTGAGCGTATTTGGGTTTTCGGGGGGAATTATTCTCAATTTTTCAGTTTTCATCCTAGTGTGATTCGATACACCCCTGAAGTAATTTGAATACTTTTTCAAAGTAGAACATATAATAGTTTATGAGTCATTCATCCGGTAGATCTTCCGGCAAAAATAACAAACACTCTGGGAAGCCCCTTGGCAAAGGATCCGGGTATCTTGAAATCGCCGACAAAGGGTTCGGGTTTCTTCGTTCTTCAGAAAACAGGTTTCGACCTAAGCCCTCCGACATATTTGTCACCCCGGATACGATTCGGAAGAATTATCTGCGTGAAGGCAGTTTCGTCGAAGGACCGATCCAATCCCCTCACCGCGGAAACAATCCCCAGTTGAAAGCCGTCGACCAAGTGAATGGCATGGCATTCACGGAGTACACTCGGATATCCAGGTTTGAAAACCTGACTACGATCAATCCCATTGAAAAATTCAAACTGGAAACCGAACCGGACCAATACGAAACGCGTTTGATTGATCTAGTGACACCCATCGGGAAAGGAACACGTGGCTTAATCGTGGCACCACCCCGGACAGGAAAGACGACGATCCTCCAGCAAATATGCAATTCCATCACGACCAATCACAAGGATGTCAAAGTAATCGTCCTGCTGGTGGACGAGCGCCCGGAGGAGGTCACGGACTTCGAACGATCCGTCGACGCTGAAGTGGTTGCTTCTTCAAATGACATGGATCTTGAACCGCATGTCCGGCTTTCCCGTTTCACGATTGAACGTTGTCGTCGCATGGTTGAGTGCGGTCAGGACGTATTCGTTTTGATGGATTCGCTGACCCGGGTTGCCCGGGCATTCAATAGTGTGCACGGTGGAAGTGGGCGAACCATGTCGGGAGGCGTTGATGCCAGAGCGCTTGAAATTCCGAGAAAGATGTTTGCCTCAGCGCGGAAAATTGAGGAAGGGGGATCCCTGACAATTGTAGCAACAGCCTTGGTTGACACGGGTTCCCGAATGGATGAATTGATTTTTCAGGAGTTCAAAGGAACGGGTAATATGGAACTGATCCTGGACAAGAAGCTTGCCGAACGCCGGCTCTATCCAGCCTTAGATATTCCCAAGAGCGGTACCCGAAAAGAGGAACAACTGTTTCCCGCTGAACACCTCGATGCGATTCACAAACTGCGTCGAACGATGGTGGACTTGAATCCCATAGATGCCATTGATACGCTTCTCAATGCGTTGAAACGTCATCCGACCAATGAGGAATTGCTTTCCAAAATTGCCCTGAAATAAATCCCACTGATTGGAAAGGGTGTCGTCTTTTTCACGACACTTCAGGTGGAGTCAGCAACATTTAGTCGGGGCTTATTCTTGCTTTGAAACATGGCCCAGGGTTCTAAGAATAAGGCGATACTTGCCGGGATGCCCACGGCTCGTCCACCTCTGGAACGCATGCTGAAAATCCATTCTGCCATTCTGGCGGAAAAGTATCCGAATGCCTCCAATTTGGCCGTTGATCTGGAGGTCAGTACCAAATCGATCCATCGGGACATAGAGTTCATGCGCGATCGATTGAATCTACCGCTGGAATACTCAGCTTCCCGGTTTGGCTATCGGTATACGGAAGAAGTAAATGGGTTTCCATCCATTCAGATATCCGAAGGCGAGTTGCTGTCCCTGTTCGTTGCCGAAAAAGCATTGCAGCAATATCGGGGTACGCCTTTCGAGCAACCGCTTATGAGCGCTTTCAAGAAGCTGACTGCCATGTTGCCGGATACCGTAACCCTTCATCTCAAAGATTGGGATGATTCCATTTCCTTCCGGACAAGTGCGGAACCCTTGTTGGATCTGAAGGTGTTTGATGCTCTGGCCAAAGCGGTTTCGGCGAAACATAAAGTCGTGATTCTATACCGCAAGCCCGGGGGCAGGAAAGCAACCCGGCGTCCAGTTGATCCTTATCATCTCTCGAACATTAATGGAGAGTGGTTTCTTTTCGGATATTGCCATCTTCGAAAAGATATACGCACTTTTGCTCCGTCCAGAATGGACTCGGTTGAGGTGACTCAGGAAACCTTTATCCGCAACGAGGAGTTTTCAGTGGAGAAACGGTTGGAAGACAGCTTTGGAGTGCATTCCGGAAAAGGCGAATATCGTGTGCGAGTCCGGTTCGATTCCTTTGCTGCAGACTTTATTCAGGAAAAAATGTGGCATCCATCACAGAAGCTGTTGAAACTTAAGAATCGTCAGGTGGAGTTAACTTTGGGACTTTCCAGTCTGATTGAAGTTGAGCGGTGGATTCTCAGTTGGGGGGAGCATGCGGTGGTGCTGGAACCGGAGGAGTTGAAAGAATCAATCTTACAATCTGCTTCAAGAATCATTGAAAACTCCCAGTCAATTCGATGAGCCAGCAAAAGACTTCAAGCCGTGGAATTAGGATCAATGAGATCTATTTGAGTGTGCAGGGAGAAAGCACATTCGCAGGAGAGCCATGTATTTTCATTAGAACTACAGGTTGTCCTCTACGGTGCTCCTATTGCGATACGGCTTATGCTTTCACCGAAGGAAGCCACCACACTTTGGAGGGAATTATGAGCTCTGTCAGGAATCTTACGATTCCTTTTCGGCAGGGAAAACCTATTGTTGAGATTACCGGAGGGGAGCCCTTGATCCAATCGGCTTGTCTCGATCTATTGACTCTGCTTTGCGATGATGGGTATACCGTGCTCTTGGAAACCAGTGGTGCCTTTGAAACAGCTTCCGTAGATATCAGAGTGCATAAAATTCTGGATTTGAAATGTCCGGGTAGCGGCGAGAACGAAGCGATTCATTGGGCCAATCTGGAGAGTCTGTGCGCCACGGATGAAATCAAATTTGTGATAGCCGCTGAAGAGGATTATGAATGGGCCAAAGAGCAGGTGCTAGACAGGGAACTTCACCGATTGTGTCCTGTTCTGTTTTCCTGGGCATCTCCTTTGAGTCCGAATCAACGGGACAAATCCCTGAAACCTTTTCCATTGAAATTTCATGGTATTTCAAGACGTGACCTGGTTGCACGAATCCTGGCAGATGGTCTGCCCGTCAAATTCCAATTGCAGTTGCACAAAGTAATCTGGGATCCTTCCGAACGGAGCGTGTAGGGGGCTATCGGATTCAGATTATTTTACTACTTACCTCATGCGGAACGCCACTCAACATACGCGTCAATTATTGGAGCGTTTCGAATCGAGAAATATCACCTATTTTGAGAATGACGGAAACTGGCCGATCGTTTGGCAACGTGCCAAAGGAATGCACGTCTGGGATGCTGAGGGTGAAAAATATGTGGACCTGACGTCGGCATTCGGAGTTGCTGCAACCGGACATGCTCGCCCTGAGGTGGTTCGGGCTGGAGTTCGGCAAATGAAAACCCTGATGCATGCCATGGGGGATGTTCATCCCCATGCCCTGAAAGCTGAACTCTGTCAGGAACTGAGTCGATTAACTTTTGAACGTTGGACCCGCCGAAATGGTTTCATGAAATACTCTGGAGCGAAGCGGTGGGGGAAAACCATTTTCTGTAATTCCGGATCTGAAGCGGTCGAGGCTGCACTGAAGACGGCGACGGCGGCGACCGGGAGGAAAGAGGTGATCGCCTTTCGTGGAGCCTACCATGGATTGGGCTATGGAGCCCTGAATCCAACTCATCGAGATCATTTCAAAACATTATTCAACAAACAAATTACTCAGTTTGCTCACTTCGTTCACTTTCCCGAGACAGATGATCCGTCGATTCGGAACTCATCCGAATCCTTTTCCCGATTGAATCCTAATACAGCACCCTTAGCTCAGGTTCTTGAAGAAGTTCAGACATGTTTTAAAAATCATGATATTGGGGCCATTCTGTTGGAACCCGTTCAGGCACGAGGGGGAAATCACATACCCCCTCCGACATTTCTGGTCGAATTGCGTAAACTCTGCAACCAGCACGGTGCTCTACTGGTATTGGATGAAATTTATACTGGTTTTGGACGCACGGGAAAGTGGTTTGCCTGTGAACATGCTCGCACCTTGCCGGATCTTATTTGTATTGGAAAAGCATTGACGGGTGGTTTTCCGCTTTCTGCATGTATTGGGCGGGATGATTGGATGGACAAGGCGTGGCCGATATCGAATGGCGCGGCCATTCACACCAGCACTTTTTTAGGGCATCCGGTGGGATGTGCCATGGCACTGGAGCAGATCCGGGTGATTAAGGAACACCAGTTGATTGCAAGAGCCGCGAAACAGGGGCGATTGTTCAAGAGATTATTGGAAGAAGTTGCCGACCAATTTCAACCTTATGCGGAAGCTCGTGCCATTGGCTTGATGGGGGCATTGGAATTCCGGACTCCGAAAGGCGAGACGGATGGAGCGAAAGTTTTTAATCTGGTTTGCCGTATGTTGGATGAGGGATATATTATTCTTCCAGAAGGCGATCATGGACATGTTATGGGATTCACTCCACCTCTCATTATTTCAGAATCCACAATGCGGCGCGCATTCAAAACACTGATCCGAACCGGTCATGCCGCCGAATAATCCTAATTGGCTCACACTAAAGAAAAATTCACATGAATCTCTCTGACATGAAATCGCTTCTAACAGAAGAAGCGATTCAATTGACTAAATCTCTCGGGCAGAATTTTCTGCATGATGGCAATCAGTTGGAACGAATCATTCGGGCTTCGTGTTTGCGGGCAACGGATCGGGTCCTTGAGATCGGACCCGGACTCGGCCCCTTAACGGAGCGATTGCTCGACAATTCGAAGGAGGTTCTGGCGATTGAAAAGGACCGGCGACTTGCCGACATATTGGAAAAACGATTTGGTGAAAGGCCAGAGTTCAAGTTGGAGATTCAGGATGCGCTTGCCTTTTTGAAACGAGGTGATCAGGGACTGTCCCCGTGGAAGCTGATTTCCAACCTGCCGTATTCAGTCGCCTCACGTATTCTGGTAGAAGCGACCCATGAATACGTTCGGGGTCCCGAGAGGATAGTCGTCACTATGCAGAAAGAGGTGGTCGATCGCATACTATGTGACCCTGGTAAGCGGCAGTACGGTGTCATCACCTTATTACTGCGGTTAAACTATGAGCCTCTTGAATCTTTTCAGATACCCAGAACTTGTTTTCATCCCATACCGGACGTGGATTCCTGTTGTGTGGTTTTAGAAAAACGGAAAACTCCCTTACTGCCGTCTCATCGTGCCCCTGATTTTTATCGACTGGTCAAAATTTCCTTTGGACAACGTCGTAAAAAACTGGTCAACAACTTGAAACCTCATTGGGATATGGAAATCGTGAAGAAAGCTCTTCAGGACTGTGGGATTTCCGATCAACTACGGGGAGAAAAACTCTCATTGACAGAATTCATAGACTTAACCAATGCCCTTAGCCCGGATGTCTGAACTGGAAACTCTGAGATATTCCTGGATGGCGAAAACGTCAGGCTCCGGGATTATTTCGGTCGACTGATTCGGAGACGGAGAAACAGGGAGGCGGTTTCGTTGTCCAGCGGAATGGTCGCTTGCCACGGGGAGCCATAAAGCCCCGATGACACCTTCAAAAGATCCCTCCATTCCGAAGAATCGATTCGGAGGGTTTTCTGGACATGGTAAACAAGAATGGAGGAAGGGGGGGGAGGATAACCATTGATCTTATCCGTTGAAAATCTCAATCCAGTCATCGTATTCTTCATGATCATCGGCAAGGGTTCGGAGGTTTGAAGCCATGAGCTCATTGAAAATAATTCAGGCTTTCAGAGCCACCGAAAACCCGGGGAAGAGTCTCATGAGCAAGACCCTACTGTATAGTATTCGCCCCTAGCGTATAAATCCCATGGAAATATATTGTGGGTATTTTCCATGTCTCATGGTTTCCGGGAAGCTCAAAATGCCGAAAATCCGAAGACGGACAGGTTTCTGAAAAGCTGGGACTCTGTCAATGTTCGATCGTACCGAAATCGCCTCGTGCGTACGGTCTTTTGAATATTAACGGATTCCCGGAACTTGTTGTTATCCCCTGTCGGTAGTGAATGCGTGTGGTAGGGATTTAGTTGGGTAGGTGTTGAAAATCAAGGCATCGTAAGTCGGTAGAATCTCTGAAGACCATTCATCGGAATTGAAGTAAGGTTGTTTCCATCTACGGTTTGAATCTCGCTCAGCGATTTCAGCCATTGTCCGGAATCGGTCGTTGAAGACTCTTTGAGTTCATAAGGTGGTTGTGTTGCCTTCCATTCCAAGTTGATGCGGTTTCCACTACGCTTGATTAGGATTCGAACCTCTGTTTCAGGTGAGAATTCTGCGGTGATCAGAGACTTGATTTTTGCATCATAGAAATCCTTGGGTGCGAAATTAACATGTCGGGCCACCAAATTATTATTTCGATCAATGAGAAAAGCGGTCGGCATTCCGGGAATTCCTCCAAGGTCGATCTCAAGTTGGGCGTTTGTGTTGGCCAGTATGTAGTTGATTCCTACCTCTTCGGCAAAGGGCCTGATAACTGCAGCAGTTTCCGAAACACCCATTTGATCGCGATTGAAACCGATGATGACAAATCGGTTGTTTCCCATATTGGGGCTGGGTTTGGAGGGGCTTGCCCCAGTGCAAGTATCAGATCACCTTCTTCAGATAAGTTGCTCTGAGGATCTCTGAAACCGGCAGCTACAATTTTGTAACTGGTTCCTTTGATGGCGGTGAATTCTACTCGACTTGTCGTAATGTCCGCTTCGAAATCCGCATCGTCATTCACTTCGATTTTCTTCAGGCTGCCCAGAGAGTCACCGGAATAGACCCCGAGTAAGGTATCGAAATCGCTGCCTTCGGTGGAAATAATTACCTGACCGAAAAATGGAGCTGTCCATTCCCACCATAAGGAATGGCCTCCTCCTTCATGGATGATGGGTTCAGTAGATTCATCCGATGCACCCCGCGTGGAAATGTTCAGGTCGACTGTCTCGCCATGAAGAAGGATGCGATTATTGAAGTCATCATTCGATGGTAATTCGTTTTGTGCGGTCGCAATCTGAACTATGAGGAAACAAGCCATTGTCCCCAAGGTTACATGAACTCCAAGCCCCGGGCTCGGATTTTCCCAACAACATCGCTTCGGACCAAAGTGGCTTTCCATCATATTTTAATTTAGATTCGAATGGATTGAAATTATTCCGCTTAAATTTTAGGATTGGAGATCATGTTTGAAGAAATGTTTGATGTGGTCGATGAGCACGATGAAGTAGTGAAGCAACTTCCTCGGAGTCAGGTTCATCGTGAGAAACTACAGCACCGTGCTGTTCACGTTCTGGTGTTAAATTCCGACTTCAAAGTTTTTCTACAGAAACGGTCGATGCTTAAGGATGAATTTCCGGGTTTATGGGATTCATCGACATCCGGGCACGTGGATGCGGGAGAGACTTATGATATCGCCGCCGTTCGCGAGGTGAAGGAAGAAATCGGGTTGGAGGTTGGACGCAACCTGGAAAAATTGTTCAAGATTAATGCCAGTCTGGAAACTGGGTGGGAATTCGTATGGGTCTATGTTTCTCGCTCAGAAGGGCCTTTTCAGCTTCAAGCTGATGAAATCGATGAGGGAAGATGGTTTGACCAGAATCAGATTAATTCATGGATCAGTAAGAATCCCGATGACTTTGCCAGTGGATTTCTGGTTGTTTGGAAAAAGCTGAGTAATTCAGGGTTTTTGAGCAAAAGAAGTTGGGGGAATGGCTCAAACTGAACCACTGAGGACGCAGAGAAAATGACTTGTGACCGGCCTCAACGCGGCCGGCTTCAGGTGATCAGTGATCTGACCGGTAGTGCCGTGCGCCCCTTGCCTTTTCAGTCCCTCATATCCAAGATTTGTTTTTCACGGTATCATGTTCCGAAATCAGGATGATTTCGGATGTAGTGAAACAGAAACTGCTGTGCGTAACCTCGATGCGGCCCAAAGTGGTCTCGGCTGAAATCCTGCAGCCTGGCAATGGATACGGGTCGATCTTCAAAATACATTCGTTTCAGTATGCGGTGAATCCAGACGTCGATCGGAAAGGAATCATGGAATCCCAATCCAAACAGCAGGACACAATCGGCAATCTTGGGTCCAACTCCTTTCAGAGAAGTCAATTGAGTCCGGGCATCCGCCATAGGTAATTGTCGGAGGTGGTTTAAATCCAGAGATCCGTCCCGGATTGATTCGGCTGCATGCTTTAAGTACGGGGCGCGAAACCCGATTCGGCAATCTCGTAATTCCTGTTCCGAGCAAAGGGCAATGGTTTCAGCAGGGGGAAAGGAGAAAGTGATGGAATCACCGGAATCGTTTTCTACCGGATTCCCGAATCGCTCGGAAATCAATGCGATGCCCTGTCGGATTTGCGGGATTTGTTTTGTTGATGAGAGAATGAATGAAGCGAGGCATTCCCATGGTTCCTGTTGAAGGATTCGCAATCCACGGTAAGTTTTGAGCGCTTGGTTCAAGACCTTATCTTTTGGAAATGATCTGATGATTTCCTTATAGGGAGCGTTCAACTGTAGATAATCTATCAACCAGTTCCATGATGGTTGGCTGACACAACAAACGGCTTCTATTCCATCCTTGATGGATCGAAGTTTTACCCAGCGGCCATGTATGATTCCTTCCCATGCTTCCTTGTTCCGAAACCAACGGAATGTCTGTCCCGAATCGAGACTGAATGAAAGATCGAAATCCTTGATCGGGAAAACCGTTGTGAAATTGGAAACCTTGGGATGGATGTTGGATGTTGGATGTTGGATGTTGGATGTTGGAAAAAAAGGTTTTCGGTAATGGTCGGTCTTTTGGCCTTTGCTAATAAGTAACGATGGATCGAATGGTGAGGTTTTGAAACTGTTGGCGGGCTTCCAGGAAACTCAACTCTACCAAGACAGCCAGTTCGAGGATATCCACATTCAGTCTATGAAGAAGTTTGACTGCAGCTAAGGCGGTGCCTCCCGTTGCCAGGAGATCATCCATCAGGATTACCCTTTTACCTGGTTGTAAAGCATCGGTGTGAATGGCGACGGTGTTCGTGCCGTATTCGAGCTCGTAGGATTCCTCGTGGGTCTTATAAGGCAGTTTTCCTTTTTTTCGGACGGGAACAAACCCGGTTTTCAATTTAAGTGCGGCAGCAGCCCCGAGGATGAATCCTCTAGCGTCAATTCCCACAACGGCATCGACATCTCCCGGGGCAATTCCCTCGATCAAAAGATCAATGGCGGCTTCAAATAGGTTGGGGTCTGCCAGAACAGGGGTGATATCTTTGAATTGGATTCCGGTTTCAGGGAAATCCGGAACATTCCTTATGGCATTCTTAATGGTTTCTGCTGTCATGGTGCTATGCACTTGAATACACAGGAAGGTTGCTTCTGATCAACCGAATTTTGTGTGAAGAGCCTATTTTTGCACCGCTTCTTCCTTCTCTATCATTTTCTTCAATTTAGAAAGAGCCATATTCTGAATCTGACGAACCCTCTCTCGAGTGACTCCGAACTTCTGTCCTACCTGTTCCAAAGTTTTCTGTGTGCCCCCATCCAATCCGAAGCGGAAACGAAGGATCATGGATTCTCTTTCATTCAGAGTTTTGATCATTTCGCCCAGCATGCGGTTGACGGTTTTTTCCTCTAATTGCTCGTAAGGCGTCTCGGCATTTTCGTCTTGGACGATTTCAGCAAAATTATTGGAGTCATCATCCCCAATGGGGGCATCCAGGGATGCGGGTCTGATAGCCACGGTTCGCAATTGAGTCAATTTTGCGGGGGAAACATCCAGGGCCTCGGCCAGTTCCGCATCGGTCGGATCTCTCCCCAGTTCTTCAAGGAGTTTGGCTGAAATTCGGCGCATTTTCGATATTTTGTCGACTAAATGTACCGGGAGACGAATTGTTTTGGATTGGTTGGCAAGGGCCCGTTTTATGGACTGCTTGATCCACCAAGCGGCATAAGTGGATAATTTGCCACCTTTTTCAGGGTCGAAGCGTTCAACGGCTTTCATCAGGCCAATATTGCCTTCACTGATCAAATCCAATAGCGGAAGACCGTAACGTTCATAATCACGGGCGATCTTGACCACCAAACGCAGGTTGGCCTTGATCATATTATCAGTTGCCTCCTGATCTCCCTTTTTGATGCGGGATGCCAGTTCGACTTCTTCCTGACGGGTTAATAGACTGACCTGGCCGATTTCCTTCAGATAAAGCCGGATGGAATTATCGGTTTGATACCCTCCTGATTCGCCTCGGTTTGACGAGTAACTGCCTGAGAATCCCTTTCGAGATGGTCTCACTTTCTCAAAATTCGACGCCTGATTCTTCACATTCAATGGATTCCTCTAAATAGGTTTCTGTTTTTCCCTGTCGGACAAAAGTATGAAAAGGGAATGTTGAGTAATGAATTCTCATTTTTCCAAATTTAGCAATAAAACCATATGCTTTAATTTACCTTCGTATTCAAATTTTGCAAATAATGTTAAAACCGCCGGAATCATTGAAAAACTCCCCCTCTCGGTTTTCTGTATTCGAATTTCCATGCTGGAATAAAACAATAATGGCATTAATAGTAAAGACTTCAAAACTCCACATTCGTATCGAAGAATTTTCAACTTTATTCCATCAAGTAACAAATCTATTGAATGGACAGTGATAGTTGGAAATCTGTTCATGAAGAAAACCCAGATAGGCAGGAAAGTTGTCACGAATTGTCACGAAATAAGAAAAAGAATCATTTTTGTGGAAGTGTTTAGAGTGTTTCCGCTTAATGGGGCAGGTGTCATCGAATCCTCTACATCGAAAAGTCATTGTCATTATCGGAGGGACCCAGGGAATCGGGCTTTCTGCCGCGAAGGCTGTCATTAGTGCCGGAGCCAAAGTTATCTGCGTTGGTCGGAATCCGGATAATGCTTCGAAAGCCCGGGAAACTCTCAAGGATAAGGGGGAAGTGCTGATTGGCGACGCTTCCGATTCAGAAACAGCCGGTAAGGCCATTCAAGCCGCCATTGAGAAGTTCGGTGGCTTTCACGGATTGTATCATGTAGCGGGAGGCAGTGGGCGTCGGTGGGGAGATGGTCCACTTCACGAGATAAGTCTGGAAGGTTGGGATAAAACTCTGGCCTTGAATCTGAATGCCGTTTTCTACTCGAATCGCGCAGCCATCAGGCAGTTTCTTAAGCAGGAATCGGGCGGGGCCGTTCTGAATATGAGCTCTGTTCTGGGTTTTTCCCCTTCTGAAAGACATTTTTCCACTCATGCTTATGCTACTACGAAAGCGGCTATCATTGGACTGACTCGATCTGCGGCTGCTTCTTATGCGAAAAACAACGTCCGGTTCAACGTGTTGGCCCCTGCATTAGTGGATACCCCGATGGCTCGCCGGGCGATTGCCGATGACGCGATTCAATCATTTGTTCAAAGCAAGCAACCCTTAGACGGAGGGTTTAAATTGAGTAGGTCTTAAAATGAATTTAAATGCACTTGAGGTATTTTAAATGTGTTTTATTGATGGGGGGTGGTGCCTGAGTGATGGTCAATATTTGAATAAAAGGGGAGATTTTTCATGAAATACGGTATTGGAATTGATCTAGGTGGGACCAACGTAAAAATGGTAGTCGTCCACCCCGATGGAGAATTAGTGCAACAAACTCAGTTTCGGTTTGATCAGGATCGACCGATGGATTGGGCATCAGGCATAAAAGAGCAAGTTAAGGCCATCTCTGTCCGGCAGGAAGGGTGTCCGGAATTTGTCGGACTTTCGGCACCTGGATTAACGGCTGAAGATGGCGCTTCAATTGCCCACATGCCCGGTAGGCTTAAGGGGCTGGAAGGTTTGAACTGGTCGGAATTCCTTGGTCTCAAACTGCCGGTTCCGGTCCTGAATGATGCCCATTCCGCCTTGATGGGGGAATTATGGCAGGGAGTCGCCAAAGGATTTCAGAACGCCATTCTCCTTACCCTTGGAACCGGTGTCGGAGGGGCGGCCATGGTCAATGGCCATCTGTTACTGGGTGAGATTCGGCGTGCTGGACATCTGGGGCATTCCAGTCTGTATTCCGAGGGCACAACGGATATTGCCGGCACTCCGGGCAGTTTAGAAGATGCCATAGGAAACTGCACGCTCGAGCGAAGGAGTCTCGGTAAGTTCACCTCGACAAAACAACTGGTGGAGGCAGCCCGGAATGGAGATTATTTTGCGATGAAAGTCTGGCTGAAATCGGTTTGGGACCTTTCCTGTGCCTTGACTTCCTTTATCAATATCCTTGATCCTCAAGGGATTATTATCGGGGGCGGCATTGCCAGAGCCGATGATTGGCTTTTTGATCCATTAAAGCAGTTTCTGGCAACTACTGAGTGGAGGGCAGGGGGGCATCAGGTAGAGCTGCTTCACGCTCAATTGGGAGAATTCGCCGGCGCATTTGGTGCTGCCTATAATGCTTTGAGACTCGAAACAGAGGGTGAAAACAGATGAAAACCCCTCTGCTGAAAGATCAAGCCTTCATGGAGGTCGTGCAATCGGGGGCGTCGGTGTCAGGCCAATTGAAGATCTGGTGGTTGGGGCAGAGTGGGTTTCTAATCCAGTGGAAGGAGCAGCATCTTTTATTGGATCCCTATCTATCGGATTCATTGACTCGGAAGTATGCAACCACCGATAAGCCCCATATTCGGATGACGGAGCGGGTGGTTAGTCCCGATCAACTGGATTTTGTGAAAATTGTTACTTCGAGTCACAACCATACAGACCACCTTGATGCAGAAACGCTGGTGCCTTTGTTTAAAGTCAATCAGGACATTAGGTTCATCATTCCGGAAGCGAATCGTGAGTTTATTCTGGATCGATGCCGGAATTCAGGGCCTGATCCTGATGGTTTGGACTCAGGAACCCACATCACGATTGACGGGTTCCGAATTACCGGGATTCCTGCTGCACACGAGGTGTTGGAGCGAGATGATCAAGGTAGATGCCGGTATCTTGGTTACGTGATTCAGTTTGATGAATGGACGCTTTATCATAGTGGCGATACCGTTGTTTTTGAAGGATTGGCGGAAATCCTCTCAAAGTATTCGATCGATGTGGCTATGTTGCCGATTAATGGATCTGCGCCTGAGAGGCGCGTTGCAGGTAATATGAATGGAGAAGAGGCTGTTGAACTGGCCGTTGCATCTGGAATCAAGATGGTTATTCCGTGTCACTTTGATATGTTCGAATTCAATACTGTGACACCAGATGATTTCATCTCGTGCGCACGAAAAAAGGATCAACGAATTGCAGTGTTGCAAA
Source organism: Verrucomicrobiales bacterium (assembly GCA_012959985.1). Classification (GTDB taxonomy): domain Bacteria; phylum Verrucomicrobiota; class Verrucomicrobiia; order Limisphaerales; family DUCD01; genus DUCD01. Next base: position 20,480 of record DUCD01000098.1, read on the forward strand.
ATGGAGAAACGTGGATTGGGAGTCAATCCGACATTTAATCTCTGGGGTGGGTTAAATAAGAAGTTGCCACTTTGGATTCGCTCATAGCACAATGGCTCATACCACCGAAGACCATACGTAATGAATAGGACAGATAAGAATCCAGGGAAGCGGTATTCGAAATGGATGGGGCAAATCTTTGTCTTTATCCTGGTGTCGATGAGTGCCCAAGGGGCTACAAAATGGGAAACGATGGATGTTGGGCCATTTTTTTCATCCGGAATTCAAGGAGCTCATCCAGTGCGCAAAGCGATCTCCATCAAACTGGGTGATCGAAACCAGGCGGCGGTTTGTTTCGACACTCAGACCGTAAGGATGGCCTTCGGTTGGACCGGAGAATTCCTGAAACTTCCGGTTGCCCGGGAAGGATTGGAAGGGTATCCAATCCCTAAGGGCGAAATACAATTCTCATCATCAGATTTTGCCGGATGGGTGTTGGATGATAAATTTAATGTTGCACGCCCCCCAAAGCATGAGGCATTGCCCAAGGAACAGGCTAATTATCGGGGGCTGTTTCTTCACGAGAAAAAGGTTGTTCTCGATTATTCAGTTGGAACCACACGATTCCTGGAGTTGCCCGAGTTTGTGGAAATCCGGGACAATGGCATTTTCTTTCGTACTTTTTTCACAGAGAAAATTGAACAAGCCTGTTCGGTTTTGGTATGCGATGCCAAGGAGGCGATCGTTACTCCGATGGGGAAAATGGTACTTCTTGAATTCGAAGATTCTGCCGATCCGGAAAATTACCGGATGATCGTCTTAGGTATCTCAGGAAACGTCAACAGCCGGTGGAAGATCACACCCGACAATCGAGTTTATCTTTCCTTTCCCCAAACCTCCTATCAATCGCAGTTCCAGATTGCCTATTCCATTGGACCCACGGCGGATACAGCCTTGATGCAGCATCTGCTCAATGCCAAGAACTATCTGCCCGACCTCGCGGTCTATTGTTACGGTGGTAAGAACAACTGGCCGGACACCATCACCACAACTGGAATTCTCGGACAGAAGGAACAAGGCGCTTATATTGTCGACAGCATTACTCTGCCGATTGAAAATCCTTGGAATTCATGGCTTCGAACCAGCGGTTTCGATTTCTACAGCGATGGTCGAGCAGCCATCTGCTCGATCAGTGGGGATGTCTGGGTTGTCAAGGGATTGAATGAGAAACTGGATAAGTTGGAATGGCAGAGGTTTGCCACGGGGCTATATCAACCCTTAGGCTTACGGATCATCGATGATCAGGTTTATGTATTAGGGCGTGATCAGATTACCCGTTTGAAGGACATCAATGGAGATTTGGAGGCAGATCATTACGAGAATTTCAACAGCGATATTTCCATTTCAAATCAATATCACGAATTCTGTTTGAATCTGGAAACGGATTCAGAAGGGAATTTTTATTTTACCAAAGGAGATAGTCTTGGATCCACCCGTATCCCTCATCATGGTTCTCTGATCAAAATCTCTGCGGACGGTTCGCGTTTGGAATCATTGGCGACCGGATTCCGAGCTCCGAACGGCTTGTCGGTTGGTCCGAATAATGAAATCACTGTCAGTGATAATCAGGGGAATTGGGTTCCAGCTTCCCGGATTAACCTAATACAACCCGGTGGATTTTATGGATATGTTCCAGCAGCGCACCAGTTGGACACCCCGACACAATATAATGAACCCATCTGCTGGATACCTCATGAAGTGGACAATTCAAGTGGAGGTCAGATTTGGGTTCAAAGTGATACCTGGGGAGAATTGAAAGGGCAGATGCTCCATACTTCATATGGTCGCTCAGGTCTTTTTCTGATGTTGACCGAAACCATAAACAACCAGATGCAGGGAGGCGTGGTCCGCTTACCCTTGCTCTTCGCTTCGGGAATCATGCGCGGGAGATTCAGTCCGATCGATGGGCAGCTTTACTTGGCAGGATTACGTGTCTGGCAAAGCAATGCTGCCCGGGATGCAGCCTTTCACCGGGTTCGCTATACCGGTGGTTCTTTGTACCTGCCTGTTTCTTTGAACGTACACAGCAATGGGGTGATGATCCGTTTCTCCGACCCACTTGATCGGGTTTTTGCCGAAGACTCGGAGAATTTTATGGTGGAGCAGTGGAACTACCAATGGACTTCAGAGTATGGTTCGAAAGATTACTCGGTAAAGAGCCCTCAATCCGAAGGGCGTGACGAGATTGCTATCACTGGAGTGAGGCTGTCTGAAGATGCCCGGAGTGTTTTCCTTGAATTAGAGGGATTAAGTCCCGTGATGCAGATGAAGATTCAGTATTCCCTGCTGGCTGAAGACGGGGCCGTGGTTGAGAACGAGATATTCAATACAATTCATTCATTGGGAGCTACGTATTAATTACCCCCAAACCTGTTTTTCGTAATCACCTTCTATCATTCGTGATCATTCATTGATCGAGTAATAAGGCTAGTGTTTTTTCCAAAACCGGCTTTTCTCAATAGAAATACGGCACATCCAGCAAAGACAATTCCTGCCAGACCCAGACCTGTTGCCAGGATCGGCCACGGAGCAAAGGCTCCTTTGTTATCTGGTTGCCGCATTCCTGAGTTTTTGTCAGATGCCGTCTTACCGAGATCAGGAGGGCTGGATGTATTCGGTGGCGGTTGTGTCAATTTCGGTTTCTCAAGTGAAACTCTTGTGGGTTTAATAGGTGTTTCCCCTTGAGACGAATCGACCTTTTCCGCTGCCAGTGCCGATTCTTGAGAATTCGACATTGCTAAAACCATTTCCTCTGATTCTTGTAATGGTGGAATTGAGGGTGTTTCAGTTTTCTGAGTATCTGTATTTGCTTTCGTTTTCTGTTCGGGGCGGGATTTTAAGACCTTATCGAGTGGCGTAGAAATAGGGAGAGAGCCGTCAGCGTTATTGATTGAGACAGGCTCGAATAATGTTGGATGTTGTTGTTGAGAGGGGAGGGATACCTCTTCAATGTTTTCCTTGGCATCTGAATTGGACGAGCCGGTTTCTTGTGCGACGGGATCATTCTCAATGTCTTTCCCGGGTGGAGATTCTGCTGAGTCGATTCGGGGTCGATCGTCGTTTTCTGGAATGGGTTCTGAAATCGATAATTCCGGAACCTGATCGCTGTCCTGGATTTCCTTCATCAGGGGATTCGAGGTCTTGCCAGAATTGAGTGTTTTTTTCGATTGTGCGGGTTGTTTTGTAATTGCCGTTACAAAAGAAGGTTGCCCGAGGGGGACCTGGGGAATTACGATCGGTTCAGGGCTGCTCTGAACACTCCATCCTCGAATTCGACCTTCGGTTGCCTTTAAAACCGTGATGAATGGAACTTTCTGTTTTCTCAGTCTTCGGACTTCGGATTTGCTGTAACGAAGATTGATGAAGGTATCGAAATCAGTCCCACTAATTTCCTCTTCTCCATCACTGATTAGATAAACCGTTATAGAACCGGAGCGCTCGATCACCTTGAATAAAGTTTCGAGCATGGTTTTCTGTTTGGTGCGTCTGGCGAATTTAACATCTTTGAGCTTTTCCTTCAGCTCTGCCATCTGTTTCGGAAGAAAACCGGGAAGCCAAACCAAAGCTGAAAAGTCAGTTTGGTTGACGGAATCATTATAAGTCCAGACTCCAAAGGTGTCCCCCGGCATGATTTGCCCAACAAAGCCGCTTTCTACAAGTTGGATGACCGAAGCGCGAGCCTCTTTAGCCCTTCGTACCATCGAAAAGGAATTGTCGAGGACAATCAGGTGTCGATAATAGGGAACTTCAATGAAGGGTCTCGTTTGAGCAGGCAGGACCTGAACAAAAGAGGTTGTCAACCCACTTAGAGCCAAGCATCCGAGTATGATGAAGTGAGATCGCATGGATTTCATGTGATGAACTCTGCCTGCCGAATCCTAGCACTTCGCTCATTTGCTTTAAACTGGAAATTTCGGGAATATGAGCAAATTTCTTGCTCCACAGTTTTAAGTGTTGAAACATATTTTGAAGAGGTAAGTGGAGAATTTCCCTTCTTTTATGAAAGTAATGAAGAAACCATTAATAATAAGCGGTTGGGTTCGCTGGAAGGTGAGAGATGAATTCGATTTCAGTAGACGATGCAAACTTAACATTTTTACAATATAGTAATCTTTTGCCTTCTACTATTGGGAGAAGGCAAAACGCAGGAATCGGTCGTGTCGATGGGGGCGAATCTTTTTTCCGTCCAAGGATTCAATGCTGACGTGAATACCTCGTTTGCGCTTTCGGCGCCCCAAGGTGGAGAGATTTATTTCACTTTGGACGGCAGCGATCCGAGACAGGATTTCAGTGCTGCCGTTTCGCAACAAGCTTCCAAATTCGATCAGGGAGAGATTATTCATGCGACTGCAAACATGTGCAATAAAGCACGGGTTCTTCATCAGGGGCGTTGGAGTGCTTTACTGGGTACGGGCGTTCATATAGTTTCAGATGATTCCGGTCTTAACATTGCCGGAATTATGTGCCATCCTGCTAATGGAATTCATCGAACTATGGAATGCTTCCGATCCATTTGATGCGGACTTGGATTCGGATCGAGACGGAGTCACGAACCGAGCGGAATATTTAGGTGGAACCGATCCCATGGATACTCAGGGTTTGTTGGGCTTGTCCATTACATCTGAAAACCTGATAGAGATTGTCCTTACCTTCAGGGCAGTTGCCGGAAATCCCTGCTTGATATGGTATCGGGATGCCTTCGGCCCAAACGGTTGGAGATGACTAACTGTGGTTGCCTCGAATTAAGCAGGGTGGATGATCAAAAGGGTATCACTCAACACACGCGTTATTATAGAATTCCGACTCCTCGAGAGTTTTCTCCTTCGAATCATATTGCCATCATTCTTGAATCCCTGCTTGAACGAAGGAGATGGTTCATTCTGCTCATTACGTTTCTGTGTTGGAGTAAAGATTTATTGTCTGATTCCTATTGCGTAAATTATTCACAAGATGTTTCGGTTGAAGATCTGCTTCCGTATGATGTTTCGATCATACATCCGGAAGTAAAGGTGGATCTGGACGTCCTGCACTCTGTCGGGCAGAAAGTATTTGCCTATATCAGCGTAGGAGAGGTAGCCGATGATGCATCCTACCGCAAAACGGTTCAGGATCTGGGAGTGAGGTTTCTTACCCGAAACCCAATCTGGAACAGTGATATTGTAGATCTTTCGGACCCTCGATGGCGTGTATTCATTGTCGAACAACTGGCCCGGGATTGTGTCTCGAAAGGATTCGATGGTTTCTTTCTGGATACCATGGACTCTGTCGAAACTGCTTCTCTGGTCGAACCATAAAAGCGAGATAAGTTTCATCAGGGGTTGGCGAATCTCATTCGGTCTCTGAAAGAATCCTATCCTGAGAGAGAGATCATTTCCAACCGTGGTTTTTCAGTCCTTGAATCCATTTCCGGTTCCATTGACGGTATCATGGTCGAATCCCTGTTTCAGACTTTTGATTTTAAAACTCAGCAGTATCAGGCGACTCCAGAGGCGGATACGCGGTACATTCTGAACCAGCTTAAGACTGCAACGGACGCTGGATTGGAAGTCTACATTCTTGATTATGTCGATCCGATTCTTAGGGACTTAGCTCTTCGGACATCGGATCGGATCGAACAACTGGGCTTTCAAGCATTGGTTTCCACTCCGGATCTTCAGGGATCCATTGCTGCACCCATCCGCCGGTTTTCCAGAAATATTCTGGTGCTCTATGGGGGGGACCCTAATAAAGACCTTCGAGCAAACAAGTGGCCTATCGATACATTCGCTTTCACCAGTCTTCAGACCAGTTTGGAATGGCTTGGCTATGAAGTGGAATTCCATAATGCCTTTATATCTCCGCCTCCCCGAAAATTGGATTCAAGGTTCAGCGCGATTATTACAGATCGTTATTTGGAAATCCCTCTTTCACGCCAAGGTGAATATGTCGACTGGCTGATCCAGCAAAAAGAAAAGGGAATCAAACTGATCATTACCGGCTATCTGCCTTTTGATGATTCCCATGTGAAGAGACGTTTCCTAAAAGCGTTGGGAGTTACCGGTAGTGAAAATTTAATTACCGATGTAGTACAACAGAAGTGGGGCGTGCTGGACGAGGACTATATGAACTATGAGGCCGAGGTTCGGTTCAGTTTGTTCAACAACCTCGATCTGCAGGCACCTGCAGATTCCCGGATCCTGCTGTCGGTTTTGAATGAGACCCGTGATGGAAGAACGTTTCGCTATGATCCTTTATTCATTGCCCCCTGGGGAGGATTTCTGCTGGACCCCTATTTGATTTTCCTCCGTCCTGATGCTCTGGAGTTTTGGTGTCTGGATCCCTTTAAGTATCTTCGTCAAGCATTGGATATTCATGATTTCCCCATTCCTGACACGACAACGCGAGATGGAGTTAGACTGTTCGCAAGCCATGTGGATGGAGATGGGTTTTCCAGTATATCTTGATGGTTCCCGATGAACGGGGAATGATTCAGCGTCTTGAGCAAGATGGAGAGTTAGGCAAAGCCCTTGATTTGGTAAAGAAAGCCGCTGCGAAGGCTGAAGGGGAAGAAGCCCGAATCCTGCTCATCGATGAAATGCGAATCACAAGAAAAACCGTTGACCCCTCAGATTCGGAAAAAGTAACTGGTCTGCTTAATAGGGCCTTGGAAACCTATGTTCAACTTGAAACCAAGGAATCAGTTCTAGCTGAATTAGTTGCCATCATCAGAATTCAAAAGGATTCTGAGGCGACTTGGGGAAGTTTGAAAAACCATTCCAGTCTGTCTCATTTCTCTCATCGTGCCGAAGTTTATCGAGCCTTGGTGGACTTGTCTCTTTCGGGAAATCGTCCGGTTATGGCTGCGAGGATACAACAACAGATGTTGATGGGCGGTTCTCTTGGGATTGAGGATTATTACCGAGGTGCGCGGTTGTGGTACTCGGCTTCCAGATTAACCGACAGCCTGAAGTTGTTGGTGCAATTACCTGGTATCAATACTCCATGAAAAGGTCCCGGTTCAGCGCCCCGGGCTT
>DUCD01000098.1:27541-32023 GCA_012959985.1 Verrucomicrobiales bacterium
CGACAATTTCAGCCCCTGGGATTTTCCGAAAACTTGATGCCGATCAGTATATCAGACTGTATCCTTTGATAATTATCACAACTTTGAAGAGCTTTGGTCTGGAATGAGGGACGTAAGTCGCACTAAGCCTGAATGATCATGGTTCGGTTTCTTCAATTCATTCTATTCGGTCTGATGGAGGGACTTTCAGTCTCAGAACACCTGACTTGGGTTGAATTTATTCGGATACCGATTTGAAAATCAGCTTCAGTTCAGTGTCAGGATATTCGGTCTCAGTGGCGTTCAGTTCGGCGCATAAATGGCACATGATTTTGTGGGCTTTGGGGGTGGCCATGCTATGAAGCTCAACGGTGAGCGTTTTCGCTTCAAGATCAGGGATCAAATTGGCTTCGGTCGTGTATAGATCCCGCACGCAGGCGCGCGCTTCGTCCTCATGATGTTTGCCGAGGTGTTCTCGTAGCACTCGGGCCATGGCCGTTTCGGCCCGGTAGGCGATGATCTTAAGAGTGTCGATAAAGTGTTTGCTCCGTGTGGCCAACTTCAGGAACTGTTCCTCTTCGGGGAGGTCGCCATAGTTCACATGTTTTCCGGTCTCTTTGCGCTGCGATTTCAGTCGCTCTAATTCTGTGGTTTCCCGCTCTATCTCTGCGCGCAGGGCCTCTGCCTGCTCCATGTAGTGCTCGGCTCGATTGGTATTCAGCTCCCCTTTGAGATCCCGTTCATGGAGCTTGGCTTTGCGCCGGATTTGGATGGCTGCCCGGCTTCTGATCTCTCCGTCAAGCCGCCTCCATGCGGGATTGACCCCTTGGAGGGTCTCATCAATTGGCTCAAGTTGGTAGTCTATAAGTCGATCCAAGTTAAAGTGTTGTCTCCCATATTTGAAAAAGTTTTCTTGCGACCATCTCCCAAACTGAGGCCCGGCGATTTCACCCACGCCAGCTTGCCATTCGGTGCTGATAATAGCGATCTGACGTCCGCTGTCGGTTAATTTCCGAATCTCGCGCACCCAGAGTCGATCCTTGGCTTTGCTTCCTATCACGGTCCCGCGCTCGGCAAGTAGCATCTCAGCCACGCCCCCTTCGGATAAAGTAACTTTGTGGGAATGAAATTCCTCACGAGGCCAGTCTTCTCCGGGATACTTGTGGTAGGTTTGACAGGCAATGCGTTTGACGTTCATGCGTTTGAAAAGCCCCGGACTGTAGCCTTCGCGGTCGAATATCAGTCGGAAGCGCATGCGAAGGGCGCCGGCTTTCAATTCCTCCTCAGTGGGTTGGTTCGGGATTTGAGTTTCAAGGTTGGGAACGATTTCCTCTTCGATGACTTTGATCATTCCTGGATCGACCACACAGTTGATTTTGTAGAATGGCAGACCGCGTCGAGGCCGTTGACCCAGTAATCGCTTGTGGCCCGCAGACACAGGCGTTGGCGAGCCACGTAGTGCCGCGGCAGTTTCGTTTGATGGCCATGGTAGACGCGGCTATACGGGTTCAGAAACTGCCTCTTTTGACATCATTGGACAATATAAACGAGAGTGGACATAGATGAACACGTTATGAAAATGTTATGACTTCTGAGAGGAAACCCTTGGATTAGAGTCTAAACTATAAGCGTAACTCACTGAGGTGAAATAAGTTGAAGAAGAATGGCGACTCTACCGGGATTCGAACCCGGGTTTCAGGATGAGAAATAGCTTGGAAACTTAGGTGTTGTTCATCAACCACTTACGATAATGGCAAAATAATAATTGCACTATGATTGCCTGTAAACCACTATAATCTGCTTACAGTTTGATGACATGGCTTGGTTATATCAACGAGGAGCGGTTTGGTGGGTCGGTTACCGGGTGAACGGTATTCTGAAAGGTAGTTCCACAGGGAAGAATCGAAAGACAGAAGCTGAAAAAGTTCTGCATCAGTTTAAAATGTTGGAGTCCGCGAAGAAGGCAGATGCTTTGACTTTGAAATTCTATGAGGACTTGACGGGAGACAAGGTCCGGCGCACCCCGATCCGGCAAGCATTCAATGAATGGCTCTCGGCAGCCAAGGGTTCAATTTCTGATTCAACTTTTGAGAAATACCGGGGGATTTCCAATCAGTTTCTTCAATTCGTAAAAGCTGATGATTTCACTCCACTTGCTTCTGAAATTACAACCGGACAAGTTCAGAGGTTTTTGGAACATCGACGTCAACGACATTCATTGAATACCGCCAACCTGGACAGAAAGATTATGTCTTTCATTTTCAAACGGTTTTCTGAACTTGGTTTAATCAAAAACAATCCGGCTGCCCCCGGTCTGATCCGAAAGTTTATTCCGACTGACGAAGAATTGGAGATGGCTGAGGAAACTAAACGCAGACCTTTTACAACCGAAGAAGCCCAGAAAGCTTATGCCGCCGCGCCGAATGATTTTTGGAGGTACATGATAATTGGAGGTTTTTATACAGGCATGCGTCTCGGAGATGTAATCTGTCTGCGAATCGAAAATATTAACTTCGAGATAGGGTGCCTGGAATTTAGGGCAAGGAAAACCCGGACACGCATCAAGGACAGTGCTCGAATCCCAATTTCCCCGCGCTTCAAGCTGGAATTGGAGAAAATTGCCGGCCTTGGAAAAAGCTATAAAATATCAGGGTATTTGTGGCCAGAAGAAGCTCGAATTTACCAGGAGAAGAAATCAAAATATTTCAGCAACCAATTCTACGAGTTGGTCCTAATGCCCTCAGAGCTGGTTCAACCACGGGATCATCAAAAAAAGGATGGGCGATCGAAAAAGAAGCGGAAAGGAAATCAGCTTTCATTCCACTCCTTCAGGCATTCCTTCGCGACTATGTTGCAGGCTTCCGGAGCATCGAAGGAAATTAACAGAAAGCTCTTAGGTCACCATTCCGATATAATGAATGATCTCTATATTCACACCGATCATGAAATCCTTGCTCCTCATGTCCAGGCGTTGCCCACAATTTGAAGAAGCAGAGGCTACCCAACCTTCTGATCCGAAGTCAGACTGATGCCTCTGAAAACACTAAGAAAACAGCGATTCATTGGGGTTTTCTCAATAAAGGAACACTGAAACACACCAGAAGTCACTCATGCATACGTATCTAAACCGTATCTAACTCCAGGCGATAATACTCTTTCAAGTGTTGCTCTTTTTAACTTGTCCCCTCAGCACGATTCGACTGGCGTTCATAGCAAACCGAATATTAAAGTAATCCGAGGTCCTGACTAGGTGAATACATGCAACGACCAGTGACCAATGAGAACCATAATGAGCAGATTTACAAATAATTGGTCGAAAATTTACCGGCAAAAAGTCACCACGTTGTTTCTGAAACTCATCGATTCGGCACATAAGTCAGAAAATTGGAAACGACTAGGAAGATGTAATGGAAAACTGATTTTTGGTTTCATTATAGCGTCGATATTCAGCAGTGCTCTGTACGGTCAGAGCATTTCCAGGGTGGTCATATTTGAAACGGATTTCGAAAATGGACTGCCCGCCGAATTCAGCGGTGCAGGCAATTTAACGACATCTGAAGGATACTCTGATTTCGGATTTGGGAACTCCTATTATCGGAATGCATCGATCCCCCCAGAACTTACGCTGCTGACTCTCAATGGACTACCTGCTCATACATCACTGGGTATCTCATTCGATCTTGCCATAATTGATAGCTGGGACGGAAGTCATTTTCTTTCTGATCACTTGAATGTTGCGGTGGATGGAACGATCGTGTTTGACCACACATTTCTTGGAGCAAATCTGGAACGGTGTAAAAGGTTTGCGTTATAACTTAGCATAGAGATCGCTCAGATAGGCTGCGGTTTGGCCCAGGGGAGCATCTATAAAGAAAAAGGCACTCAGAGCCCGGATGAATTTCACACTGCGTTTAGTGAACCGTCTTACGTAATTATACATCGAGGAAACTTTCCGCCCGGCTTTGGCAGCCGTCTTTTTCATTTCTGTCAGACGCTCTTCACGTCTTTGATTTTCCGCCGTATTTATAACATCAAATGTTTTTTCCATGTGGTCTTCCATGAGAAGCATCAAGTTGTGAGTCAGGCAGAGAAAATTTGCCTGCATGGTTTTTGCGTTCTCAGAAGTCGCCCAGGCTTTCTGCTCGTTGAGACTGTTTTTGAATTCATCAAACACCTTTTCGACATCCCACCGCATCCGGTAAATTTGAGCCAAAAGACCTGCCGACACAGTCCGTTCATTGGTCAGGAATGTGTGGATTTTTCCGGTGGCCGGATCCTCACACCGGATGAGGCGAAGTGTGGTTCCCGCCGAGGACAGAATCAACTTATCGCTCAGCACACCATTGTTGATTGGATTACCGTAATCCACCGGCAGCACTTTCTGAATCTCAAAAGCCATGTTTTCTTTTGCACGGGTGAGAAAATAGACACCGCCGCGTTTCCATTCATCCCATTGTTTGAAGTCGATACAGGCTGAATCCCAGGCATAAAGGACTTTCCGAC
>DUCD01000098.1:32110-34968 GCA_012959985.1 Verrucomicrobiales bacterium
GGCCGTTTCCATGTGGCTCAGGCTGTGGGATCGCAGATCCAGGATGTAGAAATGTCCGACGGACCACTTGCGGCCATCTTTGAACGAGTCATGGGCTGCAGCGCCGTGCCAATGGCCGTCACCGGCATAGACATCAAACTTTTCCAATTCATCAAACTTGGCCAACGGATCCGGCAGCGTGCGTCGGACTTTGCTGCAGAGAATTTCGTTGAGATCCTTACAGTGGTTCAGACGTCTCGGGCTTTTCAGCGCTGCAAAGAAAAGACTCACCGACGGCGACTCTTTGAAAAATGGACTGTACCGCTGGAGATATCCCCGCCCCGTAGTGGGCTCAAGGATGGATCGGCTCACCCCCATTTGAATCCAGTGACTGTCGGGGAGTTCGGGGCAGGAATGTCCGTAACGAGCTTGATCCAGAAGATCAGAAACGGGCTGAAAAAACTTGTTATATGTTTGAGAGTTAGTTAAATTAACATTGACCATAAAAATTTTTGCGGTCCATGGATCAGAAGCAAGCTATATATAACAAAAACCACGGTATCAGCGGTTTTAATCGGATTTCAACAGGCGCGAACCATGAGATATTCAGCCTCTTCAACCACCTCCCAAGTGCCATGTCTCCCCCTTTCAATGAAGGGTTTTTCAGAATTCTTTTTACACCGTTCGCTTGGAGGGTATATTGTAATAAATATACGAGGTAGTTTTCAAAATTGCCGTATTCACTGACCACCCTGAAGAATTTCTTGAGCCCGTTGGGTTCGACCATGTGGAGGCTTGTGGCGGACTTGAGGTTGATCCAGTTGCCTGCTGGCCCGAAATCATGCCGAAAACAGATTATGCGTCAGCGCTGAAGGTGGTGCGATTGATTTGACAGTGGCATACATGCAGGCATACTCGTGCAAAGCCATAGATCAAATGTCTCAAACTAACAGACTTGTTGTCCTCCTTTTCACCGACATTGTGGGCTCCGTCGATTTACAACACCGACTAGGCACTAATCGTTACTCTACTCTCCTGAATCATCATGACGATCTCTTTCAGACTTCGTTGAAACCCGCCGAAGAGAGTAAGATCTTAAAAGATACCGGCGATGGGTGTCTCGCTCAATTCAAGACTTCCACTGACGCGGTCAATGCGGCACTGCGATTTCAAGCAAATTTGAGCGCCGCCGATTGGGAGGATGAACAACCGCAGGTAAGGATTGGTCTGCACCAAGGCCAAATCATCGAAGTGGATAGCAATGAAGCTGATACCACTAAGCTCATCGGAATGCCAATAAATATTGCGTCTCGAGTCATGGATCTAGCCGCGGGAGGTCAGATTCTGATGACTCGGGCCATCTTCGACGACACTCGTCATTTCCTACGCTCACATCCGAAGGTTGGTGAAGGGGGGGAGACTCCCAGCATCGAATGGAAGGCTCATGGAAGATATAAATTCAAAGGCGCCGAGGAACCTTTGGAAGTCTTTGAAGTGGGCGCCGTGGGATTGGCTCCCCTGACTCAACCGGAAGATTCAGAAAAAGCTAAACGCGCGGTAAATGCCGACGAGGAGGAAACACTGGGTTGGCGTCCAGGTGTCGGTCTGGAAATCCCCAGCCGCAAAGACTGGACCCTTGAGAAGCCGCTTGGTGAGGGCGGGTTCGGTGAAGTTTGGTTGGCGCGAAACGGTCGTACTCGGGAACTGCGCGCTTTCAAATTCTGTTTCGATGCCAGCCGCCTTCGATCTTTCAAACGGGAACTGACCTTTTTTCGATTGATTCGGGATAACCTTGGAGATCGACGGGACATCGGACGGTTATATGAAGTGCACGTCGACCAGAAGCCGTTTTTTTTGGAGAGCGAATACATGGAGGGTGGCAACCTTAAGCAGTGGTCAAAATCCAAGGGCGGAATCGGATCGTTCTCTCTCGATTTGCGACTGCAACTGCTGAGCGACATAGCCAAGGCAGTGGCAGCCGCTCATTCGCTGGGGATCATTCACAAGGATTTGAAACCATCCAACATCCTGATTGCCGAGTTGGACGGAGAGGTGCGACCCAAGCTGGTCGACTTCGGCATCGGCATCTTGTCGGATCGCACCCTGCTGGAGAAGCACCAGATCACGGAGACCGGCTTTACCGAGTCGTTGTTGATGGGAAACGAATCGAGCCGCACCGGAACACGGCTGTACTCACCACCGGAAGCACAGCTTCATCAACCTGCGACCACCGCGGGGGACATTTATGCGCTTGGAGTGATGCTATACCAATTGGTTACCGCCGATCTATCGCGCCCATTGGGGACCGGATGGGAAGAAGACATTGAGGACGAACTACTGCGGGAGGACATTCGAGCATGCACTCATCATGATCCAAACCGCCGTATGGGGAGCGCTACAGAACTTGCCGATCGCCTCATCGCTTTGCGGGATCGTCGGGCCGCAATGGAAACAAAGAAGCGAGCCGCCCATCAGTCTCGTCGAATAAAGCAACTGGGTATCGGCCTTGGAATCACATCCATAAGCATGGTTGTATTGTGTGGTTTCGCGTTATTCAGCTATATTCAATGGCATGAAGCTAGCCGGCAACGAGACACGGCACGACAGCAATCGGCTCTCGCGTTTGGAACCCTTGAGGACGCGGTATTCGACGTGATCGAGAGTCTGGACAATGTTCTGCTTCGGCCGGGCTCCTATGAGGGGATGATAGGCATTCTGACCAAGCTGGTGGATCAACTGGAAATTGTGTCCACTGAATTCGTACATCAGTCTTCAGTCGAAACAACCCGATTGATTGCTATTACCGCATTGGCTAAAATAACTTTCGAACAGACGAGCGATCAACTTCGGAAGCGGGACCGGCCGACCGCCGATTCCAT
>DUCD01000099.1 GCA_012959985.1 Verrucomicrobiales bacterium
CACCGCCCCCTCCACCGCCCCCTCCACCGGGTCTCAATCCCACACCAACTCCCAACCGGCTGCCGCCTCCTCCGGGTTCGGACGCGCCGGTTCCCGCAGCCAACCCACGGTTGGCACGGCTGTTGGCTATGGCCAGTCAGGCTAGGGAACGTCCCGAAGAGGAAGAGGAAGAGCGAAATGTCGGTCGCCTTCCGAAGGCCGTTCTCGTTAGGAAAGATGACGAAGAGGAAGTCGTTACAAAAGATGACTCTCCTTTGATGGATCCACTTGCGTTGAGTAGTCGGCTGAAGCGACTTGGTTACACCGCTGAGGAGGTCAAGTCGTTTACCAATACAGATTTTGTGTGTGCCATTGTTCGCAGCAGCGATGTGTGCAACTTCTGTCGTGGTGGTTGTGCTAGCGAGAAGGGTTTGCCGGGTCTTCTTGAGATCGAAGTTGCGGCTGAAACCGAATACAAGGGAGAGGTGGTCGATTCAGGCTACGCCCCCAAGGACGACATTTTCGTTCTTGATTTGAAGACAGACGACGGTTTCGTGGAAGCCTATTACGCTGGCAATGGTTCTCCCCTTGGGTGGATCATGCTGGACGGCGATGTAACGGTTAAATCTGCCGACTCTGAAAACAGCGTGGCTGTCGTTTCCTTCAATGAGGCAGAACAGGTCGCCTTGAAAAACATCAAGGGCAAGTCTCTCGGGGTGGATGTGGACATCTTCCTAGGCGAGGATGCCTACGTTGTTGAAATCGATGGCGTGGACGGCAAGTCTTATGACGCTTACGTCAGTGTGGATGGCAACTTCCTCGGTTCTGATGAGATTGAATTCACCGAAGACGAAGCGGATGAGATCACAGCGCTACGCATGGAGAAGGAATCTCTTGAATCGGAACTGCGCCTGAAGCGTGCCTACGCTTCGGCAGATACAGAACAGATGGCTGAAGACGGTGTTGCTATGGCTGGCGGTGCTTATCCGATTTTGACTTCGGACGATTTGTTCGATGCGATTCGTATCAACTACCGAGCGAAGTCTTCTGACCTCCGCCAACACATTGAGCAGCGTGCAGAACATTTGAAGCGTGTTGATTTGCTTCCCCCCGAATGGGCTGAGAAGGCGGTGGAAGAGGCAGAGTTCGTGTCTTCCCTCATGGAACTTGAGATGCTTGAAGCAGAACTTCCGGAGTGAGGGTCCCGTGTTGGGCGGGGTCGATATTGAGGTCAAATTACCTCAAGACTTAATAGATCTAATTCCGCAGGAGCGGATTACGGGGGATCTTCTCCGTGGTCACGGTCCTCGTCGCGGCAATTTGGAAGCACTGCTTAAATATTGGCGTCCCATCATGCGGAAGCCCGGCGGTTTTCGGCGTTGTATCGTCATTCTTGCTAACCACCCAGAGTTGTATCCGCTTCAACGGATTTGCGCGTGGCTCCACCACGAAACAACTGGGAAGTGGCCGAACGAGGGTAACCATCATGGCGTTCGCCGTGGTGGTGGAACAACGGGTCGGGTGCTTCGTCGCGCTATTCCCGGTAAGCGCAAGCGGCGTCGTGGAAAAAGTGAAGCGGGCGTTGAGATCGCCAGTTGGAGGATCTATAGGCGATTAGGCGGGATGGCGACTAGGCCGATCCATGGTAGCCAGAATGCTATTGAATACAAGGCGGCACGCTTTAAGCAAGGGTGTAAGTCGGTGCCCATGCCGGGTTCCTTTGAGTGGGATGAGAAATACCCAAGGTACGCCGAAGTGGAAACGGTACAGGACTTGATTGATGTCAAGTTGTTCGGTGGGCTGAGGGGCGGCCTCGTTAGATCCCACGGTCGAAGTGGTCGTTTCCTTCAAAGTTTGGCTTCATTCTTCATTCCCGGCGACATGGGCAAGTATCGGAGTCCGGGTCGTTCGTTGTTGTGGGGAGCGTTGACTCCCGGCGGCGGCATGGGTATGGGTGTCGGCGGACGCGGACCCGGTGGTGGAATCGGTGGTGGTGGAATCGGTGGTGGGTTGACGCCCATTGCCGCAGCGCGGGCGTTGCGGTGCCCGACTGGGTACATCAATGGTGGTCGGTTTACTGATCCCAAGTTGAGCAATTGTGGCGGAATGGTTTTTGATGCTCCAGAGGAAGGGCCGGGGGCTATTACAGAGGTTGACCGAGAAAAGATGACTCGGCGTCTTGAAAGTGCTCAGGCTGAAGACCTTCCAGACATCGCAAGAGAGATCATTATCAACAAGCCTCAAGGGAATCCCTTTGCTGTCATACGCGAGGCGGCGGTGCGGCCGACAACAAGGCCAAACAAAAAGCGTCGTGATGGGTCGGTCAAAGATGTTCTGGCTTTTACGTCTCAAAAAAAGAACCAGACTCGCCTTGTTCGTAGGGACGGGGCAGTGTTTGAACCAACAATCGGTCCTGAGGAGTTGGCGAGGATAGACCACGACAACCTACAAGAGGCTGTCTATGTTACTTCCAACATTCCCAAGAAGGGTGGCGTTCTTGGCGGAGACGAAGTGCGGCTGCTAACCAGAGGGGTAAAAGCGATCGAATACTCGTTTCCGGAAGGTTCTGTCCGATTGGAACGGACGAAGGAACTGAGTGCCGCCACTGCGGCGAAGATGCGAATCAGGTGGGGTGGACTCAGAAGGCACGCAATCGGTTCACACGATCCGACTGAAGCAATAATGAGGTTGGTAAAAGAGTTCCAAGACAGCCTTTCTGTTAAAGCGTGGTTCTTGGAGATTCCCGGGGCAAATGATCGAATCGTTGTTTATTCGGTTACAGGGGAACGCAAGATCGTCGCGCGGTGGGTGTTCGTCCTGTATCTGTCGCTGCGGGCACCGCGACGACCGAGGGGAACAGTGAAGCCGTTCTCCATGGTTCCTCCACGGGAGGAGGAGGGTGGTCCTACCAAGTCCGAGTATTGGCGTCCGGAGCGTGGCCCGTTTGTGACGGTAGAGCGAAAGTCGCTGGCACTTGATTCGGTTTTGTGGAAAGAACAAAAGAATGTTTCCAGTATTCGGATTAATACTAAATGGGGATTTGAGAAGGAAGACCTGATCGATTTTAAGGCAGCGAAGTTTGACAAGGTGTTAGAGGATCCTGATCTCAGGGTTAAGTTGATAGGTGGGTTGCGTAGGCGGATGCGGGGTAGGGGTATTTCCGGTATGGCCCGCCGGTTGCCGAAAGTGGTTCCTTATAACCCGAATGCTCGTGATGGCGATATCGACGGGTTGGTTCAGGAGGGCACAATTTGGGAACGTCCTAAGGGGACCCGGTTTGCAAATTTGGCCGCGGGAGCCAGACGGGTAATGGTTGGTTCATATTTGGTCGATGCTCAGGGTGAGCGTTATGACTACACGCCGGGTGAGCATAGGGCGTCTCCGCTTCGGAAGTATCCGGAACGTGTGTCACCAGCGGGTGCCATACGGCGGGAGAAGTTGCGGGAAAGATTGGGCGGCCAATTTTCAGCAGGTGTAGAGGGGGCTGAGGATGTTATCGAAAGGCGGGATGTTAGGGAGGAGTCGGTAGCCGATTTCACTTATAACGAGATGCTGCAAGAAAGACGACGGCTTAAAAGGCAGCGTGCTTTGCGGAGGATGCGGACTCAACCGGTATATCGGGAGCGGCGTGCTGGTCGGCTGTATGACCGGGCGGCTCGCGGCTATGAGCGCGGTGCGGAAAGGGGGGAGCGGGATGAGAGGCGACGGGTAGAGGAGGAGGCGGCTGAGGCCCAGCGCACAGTGGTCAGGGAAACGCGTCGCGAGGAACGTGGAGTGAGACGCGAGGAGAGGCGAACACCTGTTCTGAATTTGAGGTCCATGTCTGATGAAGATTTGGTAAAAGAGCGCTCTGCTATTTTCCGTCGCCATTACGACGACATGAAGAGGCGGGGGACGTATACGGGAATCCGTGATCTGCCCGATGAGTTGGAAGATGTTGAAAGGGAATTGAAAAGGCGGGATTTGCCCGGTCCGTGGCAAGACGATCAGGGGGAAAGGGATCTTCGGGGGCCGTCTCGCAGGGATCGGGTTACTGCCGGGGTGCGGCGTGCGAGGACAAGGGAGAGGGCGGCCAGAACAGAGAGGGAGAGGCCGGAGCCGTTCGTCGCCAGAAGGACTGGTTATGGGAGGGGTCCGAAGCCTCCGCTTAAGCCGTGGATGATAGAGGAGGACAGGAAACGGCAGCAGCGTGACGATCGGATTGCCAATCTTGTTCGTGAGGCGGGCAAACGAATTCGTGCCCAGTTGGAGAAGAAGAGTTTTAAGAAGACGTATGACGAGGAGAAGAAGAAGGTTGCTGAGGAACGGGGGATTCCGTTAGAGCGAGCGGATGGGCAGATGCTGCTGTTCTCCATGCCTAATGGTCTTATTCCAGATGATGATGAGACTGTAGAGATAGATATGCCATTTATCGTACAGTCTCCTGTTATTGGTTTTAATAGTATCAGTGGTTCTCTTAATCCAGGGGAAAATTCAGATTTAGATATTTCATTATCTAAATCACCATCAGCAAATCCTTTAGCAATCGTTTCTAGCGTAGCAATAGCATCATCAAGTGTTGGCACTAAAATATCAGTATGCCCGTCTAACGGCACTTTAATACCACTTCTTACTAATTTAATTCTATAGTCACCAGTGTTATGTAATCGGCATAGTCCTCTTTTTTCAGCACTAAAATTAGTCCTCAATTCCTTTTGTTCTGTCTTATCCAATCCCACCCACTTTATTGACTGCCTTACAAATTCTGCCCAGTTAGGACGATATTCCGCCAGTGTTAGTTTCTCCCTACGCAATGCTACTTCTATTGTTTCTTGAGTCCCGCCTGCCTTCTTAATCTGTTTATTTAACTTATCAAAGAAACTCATAATCTACTCCTCATCCTTTTTGTTTATCGTCCCATTCTTTCATTGCCTTACTTTGTTCCCCTAGAGCTATGACTGCCCTTATATCTGGATATGTCGCATAGAACTGCTCTTCATCTAAATCAGGGAAGCGTTCCATAAATGACTTTACCACATCTTCTTCTTCACCGCTTTTAGGACAGAAATCTATAATGTTAGGCATACACCTACTTCTTATTGCCTTAATCATTTGCTTCTCTAAACTATGCGTCTTATCTTCAGTAAATGGAGATGTATTTAAGCAAATGATAATTAGTAGTTTTGTGTGCGGCAGTTCTATCATTTCCTGAATAGGAACTTTCCACCATTCCTGTTGCACAGTCTTCATATCACCCCATTCATCTAATATGATTGCCCTATCAAAATACTTTGTATCATCAAGGAGAGTCTCAAGGTCTGTGTAACCTACCTCTTTATGCCAATCTTTATAGAGTGCGTGTTTAGTGTTTTTCACATCTAAGTAAGTCACACACTTGGAGTGTTTGTAAGCAAGATACTTCGCAAAACTAGTTTTACCAATACCAGGCATTCCGTGAAAGCATAACGCTGTCTGTATATGCTGCGGATTATTGTCGTAGAAACTTAACTGCTTCTTTAACCTATCAAACAATATAAAGTCATCAAAAGTCATATCTTTAGACATCGTTTTTTCTCCTATTCATTATCTGTTTTACTTCCAAATCGTTTTTACCCCTAGTGAGTTTCTCATTTTCCCTTACAAACTCTGCCAGTCTATTTGCTTGACTAATCCTGTTCTTCTTCTCATTCTTATTAATACTAAAACTTAATTGTATGTGTGTAATCTGTCTTCCTGTCTTACGCAATCCATATGCTACATTTATATTACTATGCCTATTGATTTCCTCTACAGCCACTTTAATCACTCTATTGATAAAGTTAGTTGGGCGTGAATACTTGTCTTCCAATCCTAGCATTAACTTTAATTTATCAATCTCAATTTCCCTTTCACCCATAAAACTCCATTGGCATAACAACTCATAAATCCTAATGCTATGAACGCTACGGAAGTTTGCGATATGTTCTAACTTATATTTGGTAAAGTTTCCTTTTAGTTCGCTCAAATATGGGA